>JBCDAA010000427.1:0-7513 GCA_039186435.1 Myxococcota bacterium
GGCGCGATACCACTCCGCCATCGTGAACTCCGGTTCATGGTGAGCACCGATCTCACCTTTTCGGAAGCAGCGACCGACCTGTACGATGCGCGTTGCCCCGGCCGCGAGCAGCCGCTTCATCTGATACTCGGGGCTGGTGATCAGCCACCGATCCTCCGACGGGAACGCGTCGAGATGAAGGTCGAGGCCGGGGGAAGGGACCCGTGTCGGCGTCTCCACCTCGAGGAAATCGTGCTGCCAGAAGAACTCGCGCAGCGCGCGAAGCACCTTGGCGCGTATCGCGAGCCCGTCGAGAGTCACCTAGGCGCGCTCGACGTACTCGCCGGTGCGCGTGTCGATCTTGAGCTTGTCGCCCGTGTTCACGAAGAGCGGGACGTTGACGACAAGGCCAGAGGAAACCGTCGCCGGCTTGGTCGTATTGCCGGAGGTATCGCCCTTAAAGCCAGGGTCGGTCTGCGTGACTTCGAGGACCACGAACGTGGGCGGGGTCACGCCGATGGGGCGACCTTCGAAGAGCATGACGTCGACCTCCATGTTGTCGAGGAGGTAGTAGACGTTGTCCCCGAGCTGTTCGCCGGTAATACGCATCTGGTCGTAGGTCTGCGAATCCATGAAGACGTAGTCGTCGCCTTCCTTGTAGAGGAACTGCATCGTTCGCTCTTCGGTATCCGCCTTGTCGAGCTTCTCGCCGCTCTTGTAGGTGCGGTCGATGACGGCGCCGGTGATCATGTTCTTCAGCTTCGTGCGAAAGAACGCCTGCCCTTTGCCCGGCTTCACGAACTGGCTGTCGACGACCACGAAGGGCTGCTTGTCGATCAGAATCTTGAAACCCTTCTTGATGTCACTGGTATCGGCCATCGCGCGTATCCTTATTCGTCGCCGATTTGGCGGTTGGCGATCACGACGTCACTTGGAGACACCACGCTCCCGTCGCTCTCGGCGGTAATCTTGAGAGTGAATTGGCGATGCGGCGTGGTCGCCATCATCCGCCCGGTTCGTGCGTCGGGATCGTACTCGAGGTTGCCGGCCTTTTGCGGCGGCTGCCCGTTGACGATGAACCAGACGGCGTAGATTCGAAGCTCGGAGCCGAGTCGTTCGGCGGGGGGGAGGTTGTCGACGGCCACGTTGACCATGGCGTTTCCGCCTTCGATTTCCTCGACTTGAACGGTTCCGTCCGCGCCCGGAGCGCGAGCCGTTCCGACGACGGCGTATTCCGCAGGCCCCCCACAGGCCAGGAGTAGTGCAGCAAGGAGCAAACGTCGCATCGAACGGGCTTGTAGGCGGGGGCCCCGCCAGCGTCAAGGCTATCCAGCGTCCGTCGAGCGACCGCCGCGGATCGCCCGGCGGGTCAGCTCCCGAAGGTGAGGGCGCGCATCCCGTGCGAGCGCCGAGCGCGGCCAGCGGCGAATGAGCGTGCGCAGGGCCTCTCGCGCCGTGTCGATGTCGTCGAGTTCCTCCGCGCAGCGCGCCAGAAGCCAGGTCGCATCGTCCTGGAGCTCGCGGTCGGTTTGCTGCTCGACCACCTGCCGCGCGTACACCATTGCCTCGCTCTGACGACCGAGCTCGCGAAGCGCGCGCGCGAGTTGAAACTTCACCGAAGGGATGTGTGCAGCTTCGTCACGAAGGCGCACCGACTCCTGGAACTTTTCGGCGGCTTCCGCGTAGCGTCCCGTACGCATCAGCTCGAGTCCGTTCTGGTAGGCGCCCACGGAGAGGTCCAAACGAAATCGATCGTAGGTGTCCCGAAAGAACGCGCCTTCCGCAGGCGAAAGGTTTTCTTGGGTGATCTGCGGGTATTGTTCGACCACTTCCGATCGCCGCTGCTCACGAATCAGCGCGTAGAAACGGTCGGCGCGGTTTTCGGCCCGGGCGCGTTCCTCCGCACGTCGGGTCTCCTCGGTGAGGTCGTTTTCGAGCTCGCCCACCTGGTCGCGGAGGCGGGTCATCTCGGATTCGATCTCCCGAATGCGCGCGTCGGAGGCGAGCTTCAGGCCCACGAAGGAGATCGCCGCCACGGTCACGAGAAATACGGCGCCGTTCCAGTTGAACCGTCGCTCGTAGCCCGCCTGGCGCTTGGCGATGGACTTGATGTCGGCGCCGAGCGAGTTGACGAGGTTGTTCGTCTTGATCGTGAGACCGCGAGATTCGATGATCTCCTTCTTGATCTCGCGGATTTCCTCGTCGGCGTCGCGCACCGGGGGCGACTACCGCGCGGCAGCATCCTCGGCAAGGCGTCAAAGCCCGACGGCGCGCCAGCTGCAATCGTGACGACACGGTCATGAAACATTCTCGACACGTACTTGACGCGAAGCCGCAAGAACCGCTTTCCTGTGATCGGAGGGGGAGCGGAGCCAAACGAGCATATGGGTAGACCGAGAGTTGCTTTCGTCGGAACGGGCGGCGCCACAAAGGGCATCGCCCACCTAGGTGTGCTCAAGGCGATGGAGGAGCTTGGCCTCCAGACGGATGTCTTTGTCGGCGCGTCGGCGGGCGCCATCGCAGGGGCGTTCTACGCGATGGGCGTCAAGGCGGACGAGATGGTCGACTGGTTTCGACCCTTCTGGAAGCGTCACGGCTCGGCCGACCCCCTCAAAGGTCGCTACATGCTCGGTGCGCCGACCTTCGCGCAACTTCGAAATCCGGGTTGGCTAACCTCGGGACTGCTGAGCATCGATCGCCTCGAGCGCTTTCTCGCCCGTCGGCTTCCCCACAACGATTTTCGTCAGCTCGACCGGCCGCTGTACGTGACCGCTGCGGATGTGGACGGACAGGGGCGGGCGGTGTTTGGCCGGGGCTACATCGACGACGTTCCGATCAGTCAGGCGCTCGCCGCGTCGAGTTCCGTGCCGCTCCTCTTTCGTCCCTACCGAATCGGCAATCGCTACTACGTCGATGGCGAGCTGGTGCGAACGCTGAGCCTTGACCTTGCGGTCGACGCGGGGGCGGACGTCGTTGTCGTTTCCAACGTCTACCGGCCGCATGTCACCAAGCAGCGCGAACGTTCCCTCGCGACGCGCGGTCCCTTCGCGGTGGGGCGTCAGGCCTTGAACGTGATCCTCGCGGAGAAGGAAAAGCGCGGAATCGATCTGATTCACAAGCTCTATCCGCACGTCACGGTGCTGAACGTGTCGCCGGACCTCGGCGATTTTCCGTTCACGTCCCGGCGCTTTGCGCGGCGGCTTCTTCTTCGCGGGTACCGTGAGAGTCTGCGTGTGCTTGCGGCAGCGAAGCGGCGCGGCGTCTTCGATGTCGCCCCGACCGTGCACACCGTCGGCAAGGCGTAAGTCGCCTGTCACACCGTCCTGGTATTTCGGTTCCATGACGGTCAGCGCCATCAACTGCATCGAGGTCCCTGAGGGGTACGAATCGGTCGCGATCGAGACTCGCGAGCGGTTCGTTGCGTACTTCCGTGCCCAACCCGGCTTCGTCTCATCGACGTTCTACCGGGCGACGACCCACCGTGGGCGCATCAACTTCATCAACCCGGTGGTTTGGGAGTCTCAGGAGGCCTACGACGCGGTTGTAAACCTCGGCTTTCAGAACGCGGAGGGGGAAAACGCGGACGGGATGAAGGTTCTCGGCCGCGGGTTTCCGGAGCCTATTGTGGTGCATCCAGGGGTGTACGAGATCATCGGGTCAAGCTGAACATCCCTCACAGTTTGCGAAGGGTCTTCTCACGTCCACGGTAGCGAGCGAGGGTTAGTCCACCGTAGATTGGCGGGATGCGCAGCCTGGTTGTCTTCCTTGTTGTCGTCGTGGGTTGCGGGGATGACTCCTCACGATCGGACGCAGCGGTTGATGCAGCGGGTGACACCGCGGGTGAAGACATCGGTGCGGATGACGCCGGCCCCTATCGCGTTCCGGAGGGCTGCAACCCGCTCGGTGCGGACTGGGATTGCATGCTTCCGTTTCCGAGTGACGTCTTTCTCGAGGACGACGACACCCTTCCATCCGGGCGGCGTGTGGTGATTCCCGAACCGGCACGTTTGCGATTTCGACGCGAGCCATCGGACATGCTCTCCGTTCACGAAGCGGATGGCTTCAGCGTGGCCGCACCGATAATTGCCTGGTTCCCCGAAGAGGTCGACGGGACGCCCCTCATCGGCATCGACGAAGACGTCGCGATGTCGACGACAGCGTCGAGTCCAACGCTTCTCATCGACACGGAAACCGGCGAGGCCGTCGTGCACATTGCCGAGCTCGACCCACCGGAGCTCGATCCCACCGAAAGCGCGCTTTTGATTCGGCCGCTGGCGCCGCTGGTGCACGAGCGCCGCTACGTCGTCGCGATTCGCGGGTTGCGTAACGCAGAGGGCGCGCCGCTTAGGCCGCCGGAGGGCTTTCGCCAGATCCGCGACAACGACGTGGAAGACGCGTCGGTGATCAACCTTGGCGAGCGCTACGCCCGCGATGTCTTTCCGGTATTGGCAGACGCAGGCGTCGCGCGAGATGAGCTGCTTCTCGCATGGGATTTTACGACCGGGTCGCAGGCCCGAGCGACCGGGGACATGGAGCGAATGCGCACGCTCGTGCTGGAGGAGCTCGAGCGAACGCCGCCGATCGTGACGGTGCAGGAGGTCATCGACGACCCGGAGGCGCTCGGTGAGATAGCAGACGACATTGCGTTTCAGGTCGAGGCGAGCGTCCGGGTTCCCTCCGTGCTTACGGATGCCAATCCCGAAACGGCCCGACTCTTCCGCGATGAGGCGGGTGCGGTCGCCCTCAATGGAACCGTCGACGCGCCCGTCACCATTCTGATTCCAAAGAACGTCGCCGAACGCGAGGAGGGGGCAGCCCCAGCGCGCCTGATCCAATACGGGCACGGCTTCTTTGGCGGACGTGATGAGATCGTTCGCGGCTTTGCCGATCAGTTCGCCAACGATCGCGGATTCGTCCTCGTGGCGGCCGACTGGTGGGGCATGATGCGCGACGATCAGGTGGTTGTCGCGAACCGCCTCTCGGATGGAAACGCGGACGACGTGGGGTTCTTTGTCGACCGCGTCCATCAAGGCATGGCGAACTTTCTGGCCGTGGCGCACGCGGCGAGTGCCATCGCGAGTCTCGACGAGCTTCAGATTGGCGGCGCGCCAGCGTTCGATCCGGGCGAGGTCTACTTTTACGGCAACTCGCAGGGGCACATCCTCGGTGGCACGTACGCGGCGCTCTCACCGGACATCGAGAGGTTTGCGCTCGGGGTCGGCGGCGCGAACTTCTCCTTCATCATGTTTCGTTCGCGCGCGTTTCTCGCACTCCGCTTTCTGATCGATGCGAACGTGTCGGAGCCCGTCGACCGGCAGAAGTTTGGCGTCCTCCTGCAGATGGTCCTCGACCGGATCGATCCTTTCCTCTACGCAGACCGCGTCTTTCGAAACCCGTACGAAGGGTCGCCCGAGCGGCGGATTCTCATGCAGGTGGGGATCGCCGATCCCAGCGTCTCGTCGCTTTCCGCGGAGCTGCACGCCCGCACGCTGGGTCTGCCCGTCGTCGCGGACTCCCCGCGGGTAGGGGCGCTCCTGGAGACGGCGGAGACGCCGACGGAATCCGCGCTTCAGATCTTCGACTTCGGTTTTACGGAGGAGCCGCGGGCCCTCGCGCCACCGGATAACGAAGTGCATGAGGGCGTGAGGCGTTTGGAAGCCGGGCAGGCGCAAATCGACGCGTTTTTTCGTCCCGATGGACAGGTGATGTCGACCTGCGATGGAGTTTGTGATCCCGAGTAGAGGGGGCCCATGTTTAGCGATCTAATGGACCGTGCGACCGAGGCGCGGATGTCGGACATCAAGCGACTCGAACTGCTGATTCTCGACAATCCCGAACAGCAGATCGTTCGCGATCAAATCGTGGCGCTGATGCGTCAGGTGGAGTCGCTTCAGCTGATGTGCTCGGCGTTGATGAAGGCTCTCGAAGTGAAACAGGTGGTGCAGCCTGAGGAGCTCGAGGTGTTGATGCAGCAGATCGATCTTCTGGACGGGGTGGAAGACGGCAAGATTCGCAAGGCTGCGTGGGAGCAGGCCCCGCGTTGTCGACACTGCAATCACTATGTGAACCCGGCTCGCGATCACTGCGTCTATTGCGGGCGGGTGCTTCAACGTGCCGCCGGAGGACCCTACCGCGGAGGGAGCGCGCCAGAGGCGAGTGCGCCCCCACCGCGAATGGCGACCTGTGGGGCGTGCCAAACGAGTGTGCCGCAGCGCGAGACGCTCTTCACCGGGAAGGGCGATCTTGTCTGCACGGGTTGCTACGTCGAGGAGTGAGACTGTCGGGGTTCCCCTGGCCGCTGAGCCGTTTCGCGACCTTCGCCCCATTTTGTAGGCATGCGAATCCGAGGCGTACTCGCGTGCTGTGTGTTGGTGGGTTGCGCGGGGGAAGGAACCTCCTCGGTGACCCACGCGGTGATCGACGGCCCCTTTGCCTACCTCGACGGAGCGGATGTCGCGGCGGGCTCCGTTCGCGGTGTGACGTCGATCGACGTCGGTGATCTGAGCGGGGACGGCAACCCCGACGTGGTCGTTCTCGAAGGAGGCCGGCACGCGGGCGACCGCGTTACCTTCGCGTGGTTTGAAGCGCCGTCCTCGGAGGGGAGGGACTGGACCCGCCACGAGTTTCCGCGTCCCGATCCCTTTCGACCCTTCGTGGGCGCCGCAAAAGTGGGGGACGTCGATGGCGACGGCGACCAGGACGTAGTGGTGTCGATGGACAACCACAGTGGCAGTCGGCGCTCCGCGTACATCTATTGGCTCGAAAACGACGGGGCGGATTGGCGCGTGCAGTCGATCGCCCGGGACCTTCGCGCGCACCACATCAACGATATGGAGCTCACGGACCTCGACGATGATGGGCGCCTCGATGTCATCGTGCGCGCGCTCGAGCCCAACGAGCTGCGTCTCTACTTTCAGGATGCGAGCGGGTGGACCGAACGAATTCTCGACGCGTCTCCCTACGGCGGCACCGGCGAAGGCTTCAGCGTTGGCGACATCGACCGACGCGGTGCGATCGACATCACCATCTGCGGCCATTGGCTTGAGGCACCTTCCGATCCTCGCCGCGAGAACTATCGAGCCCACGACGTCGACGCCGACTTCAAAGACACGAACGCGAACGTTAAAGAAGCCGTCGGTGATATCAACGGCGACGGTCGCAACGACGTGGTCCTCTCGCCGGCGGAGGGGTTTCGGGGAGGCGGAAACCACGTTCTCGCCTGGTACGAGGCGCCCTCCGACCCCACCGGGAGATGGACGCAGCATGTCGTGGAACGCGACTTCAACGGCGGCCACGTCGTCCGCCTCCTTGACTTCGACGGCGACGGGGACCTCGACCTCTTGAGCGGCGTGGCGTGGTCACGCTGGGGTCAGACGGCGAATATCACCCTCTATCCCAACCGCGATGGCGCCTTCGGCAGCGCGCAGGTACTCGTCTCGGGACAGGGGCTCTACAATGTTGGCGTCGGCGACATCGGGCGCGACGGGGATCTCGATTTCGTCGGTCAGGACACATACTCGGGAAGCTCACGCCC
>JBCDAA010000428.1:0-7503 GCA_039186435.1 Myxococcota bacterium
GGAGCATCTTGCCGAGCTCGTCGGTCGCGATCAGCTGAACGGGATAGTCGCTGAGCGAATTCCGAAGGCCCGCGTCCGAGGCCATGCCCTGGTACGGGATGGTCGCTTCGCGGATCCCGGCGCGATCGAAGAGCTCGATCATCGCTTTGCGTGCGCGATCCTTCCCCATCCCGCTCGCGGCAAGACCGATGACGTAGAGGTTGCTCCGTACGTCATCCTCCGTGCGCGCTCGCTGGCCCACTGCCGTTCCCAGCGCGGCAAGCACGGCGCCGAGCGCGAGGATGGGTTGCGACTTCACCGACGTCTCGCGGATCCATCGAAGCATCACGCCGACCATGCCGGGCACGTCGAAGAGCTCCTCGGGAAAGCTCGTGCTCGACGGGGCCTTCTTCTCGCTCTTCGCTACGCGGATCTTCGACAGATCCACCGGGACCGGCTTCGACGTTCGCGCGCCGTACCCGCGCTCCTGGAGCGCCTTCGCAGCCGCCTTGTAGTCGTCGCCGTGCTCGAGGAGCGCGAATGCGCTGAACTTCGAATAGCCGCGCCCTGCCTCGAAGTCAGTCGAGGTCGAGAACACGTAGAGCAGGCCGGAGCCCGCGTAGTTCGTGGTCGCGCTGACGCCGCGCTTCTTGCCCGGGCGACACCAATAGCTCTCGCCCGAGGCATCCGTGTAGAGGAAGCGCCAGCCGACGAGGATCTCCTCCCAGCTCGCGCGCGCGTTGAATTCGTCGCCCGGCCGATCCCCCTTCTGAGCAACACGCATCTCGGCACGGCGCGCCTGCGTGACCGCCCTCGCCTTCGTCTCCTCGTCGAAGCTTCGCGCAAGCGCCCACAGCTCGGCGCGCTCTTCCGGTAAGATCTCGACGATGGAGCCGAAGCCCCCTCGCTCGAGCACGTACGGCTTGCCCGACTCGTGGACCTTCCCGCCGCTCGGCGCGGTGATGACGTAGCCACGCTCGCCGCGCGTTTCGATCAGCGCCTTGGCGGCCTGGCCCGGCGCCTTCGGCTTTCGCGCGAGCTTCGTGTTCCCGGCGATCTCGCTGCACCGATAGAAGAGGTGCGCGCCGTTCGGCGAATGCTCGCAGTAGCCATCCGCAATCCTCGCGAGCAGCTCGCCGATCCCCCACTTCGCCGCGCGCTCACGGAACGCGTCGAAGGTCGCGCGGTCGTCGAAGTCGAGGCACTCGACGTTGCCGTAACCGCACACGATGGCGAGCCCGCGATCGCCGTCTGCTTCGAACCAGGTGCGCACGAGCGCTTCGCTCGCCGCCTCGGTCATAAAGCGCTTCCACGATCCCGCCGGCTTCTTCGAGCCATCGGGCGCGATGGGGATCGGCGAGAGGCCCGCCTGCAGGGCTTCGAGTGCGGCCTCGGCGATCATTCGGCCGCCTCCACTCGCTCCCACTTGTGCGTGACGATCGCCGGGTACTTCGGCGCGACATCCACCACGATGCTCGTGGGCACGCGAAGCAGGTCCGCCTGGGCGAGCGCTTCGTCCACCGTCGCCGGCACCGCTTCGACCGTGCGACGTCGCCACCATCGCTCCGCCTTCCGGCGCGCGAAGCCCGTGTGCTCAAGGCAGATCCACTCGCGGTAGTAGACGAGCCCGCATCGATACGACACGCGAAGGCTCGGCGGCTTCCCCGGCTTCTCGTGCCGCGCGTAGTGGACCTCGGAAACCTGCACCTCCTGGAACGAATCGCGGATCTCGCTACTCAGGATCGGGGCCTCGGTCGCCTTCCGATCATGGATCTCGCGCTCGGGTGCCGGGAACTCAAATCCGCAATCGGGACACTCGCGCAGTTGGATAGGCACGCACGCGCGACACGCGGGACAGATCCGAACCGGTGCCTCGCCCTTCCCTTTCCCGGTCTTCTCGATCGAGATCGCATCGACCGGACCGTGCCGAAGGATGTTCCCGGCGAAGTCGAGGACGAGGCAGTCGGTCTTGCCCGGTGCGATCCGCATGCCGCGCCCGGCCATCTGCACGTAGAGGGACGCGCTCTTGGTCGGGCGCATCATCACGAGGCAGTCGATGTCGGGCGCGTCGAAGCCCGTAGTGAGCACGCCGACGTTGACCAGCGCCCGGAACTTCCCGTCCTTGTAGCGCTTGATGATCGCATCACGCTCGCCGCCCGGCGTCTCGCCGATCACGAGCTCGGCAGTGGTCCCGCGCGCACGCAGCGCCTCCGTGACGTGGGTCGCGTGCTTCACGCCGGCGCAGAAGAAGAGAAGCTTCTTGCGATCGCTCGCGTACTTCTGGACTTCGTCGAGCGCATCGTTGATCAGCGCGGCGTCATCCATCGCCGCCTCGAGCTCGCCCGCCGCGAACTCCCCGCCGCGCGTCTTCACCGACGAGAGATCCGCCTCGCTCGCGCCCGACTTGCTGCGGAGTGGCGAGAGGTACCCGCCGTCGATCAACCGCTGAATCGGCACGTCGTACGCGATGTCGGTGAAGATCCGCCCCTCGCCCTTGTGGAGGTAGCCGCTGCGTAGTCGGTACGGCGTCGCACTGAGTCCGACGATCCGGAGGTGCTCGTTCCGCTCTTCGAGCTCGTCGAGGAGCTTCCGATACATGCCCTCGCTTTTCATCGGCACGCGGTGGCATTCGTCGATGATGACGATCGAGATCGGGCTGAGCGCCTTCGCCTTCCGAAAGACCGACTGAATGCCCGCGACGGTCACCGGTCGCCCCGCATCGCGTCGACCGAGACCGGCCGAGTAGATCCCGACGCGGTACGGATCCATGAGCATGCGGAGCTTGCTGGCGTTCTGCTCGACGAGCTCCTTCACGTGGGTGAGGACGAGAACGCGTTCCTTCGGCCAGCGCGCGTGGATCTCTTCGATGAATTTCGCGATTAGGATCGACTTCCCAGCGCCGGTCGGAAGGACGAGGAGCGGGTTGCCCGTGTGCTTCGGGAAGTAATTCCAAAGCGCATCGAGGGCCTCGCGCTGGTAGTCGCGGAGCTTCACTCGGCCGCCCCACCAAACATGTCGACCTGCTCAACGGGCGCCGACACGGCCTGAAAGATCGACGGCGTGTACCCCTTTGAGAGGCGAGCGACAGCCTTCTCGAACGTTGCCGGATCGAGCTCGGCGCCGATCGCGCGGCGGCCTTCGATGGCGGCCGCGAGGAGCGTGGTGCCGCCACCGGCGCATGGATCGCAGATCAAGTCGTCGAGCTCGGAGTAGTCACGCACGAGCAGACGCATGGGCGCCATCAACTTTCCGCCGGGATGCGGTGAGTCCGCGAGCATCGTTGGCCCGTTGCTGTGGGGGCTCATGTAGTAGCCACGCCGACTACGCATTCGTTGCCGTGGCATTCGACGTTTCGGGCGCGCGACCGTCAGGTAGTCCGCAGCGCTAGTCGGTCCATCCCCAGACATCCGCGGGGGCGGACACGATCTGATCCAGAGGACCGGTGCGAAGGTGTACCAACCCGCGCCCTCCCAGGCGGCTTCGTGGTGCCGCTGAAGCGAATGGTCGGAGAAAACAACAGACCACCAACGAACCCTTTCGCGCCACTGAGCGCATAGCTCCGCGGCATCATCCTGACTCCAGGATTCGTAGGTCAGAGTGGTTTTTCGCGTTGAGGACCCCGTCCTCTGACCACTGTGCACTCGATGCGAGAATGGGCCGTCACAGATAAGCGTGTCGACCGCTTCAACGTCCGCGAGCACCTCGCGGTAGTCGCCGCAGCGGAGCTCCATGCGGCCGCACTCCGAGACCCAGATGTCACCGTGTTTCGCGGTCACGCTTCGCTACTCCGGGACTGCCCTCAGGCGACCGACAACTCGCTCTTGGACGGCAAGCCGCCCGCGCTCTCGGATCGCCATTAGCGCCGCGATAGCGTCATCACACTCGTCAACGATGCGCGCGCCTTCACGCGCGTCGATCTTCCCGTCGACCGCTGCTTCAATCAGCGCCGCGGCTGCACTCGTTGCTTCACGAGCAGCATTGGCCGCTGTCACCACGTCATCGTCGATTCCGTCGGCGAGGGGAAGATCTACGATCGACGCTCCCATTCCTTCCGCAAACGCCGTGAGAACGATTCGCTTCACCAGAGGTGGCAACGCGGGAAGATCGGCGACTGGGAGTAGTCTGTCGCCGCAGGGGTCTCGCCAAACCCGCACCTGGGTTTCGCTCACACCAAGGTTGGCGGCGACAATCGAAGTTGACGCGCCAGCCTCCCGCATTGCCCTGTCGAACAATTCAGCAGCTTCGACTTTTCGCTGTGCTCGCAGGACCCTTGGACTGATCATTTGTCCACGTTCGGTAATCATTCGTTTCCGCCGTATTCCCGTAGTGAGCTCGCCCTATCGTGGGAGTGATGAACTCAGGCAGCCCTCAACCATTCCTCGGCCGCGATCGGGCCGCGGTCCCAACGCATCGAGAACCGCTCGAGATCCAGGGCGAACCGCAAGCCCGCTTTGCGCTTTCCGCCTTCGAGCGCAGCGATATAGGCCTGCGAGACACCAAACCTCTGGGCCATTGCCGTTTGGCTCCACCCCAGATCGTCCCGAAGCTCGCGCAACCGCTGCTCTACTGGCTTCTTCATGAAGTAATATTATTACTTCAGATATCGCCAAAGTCAACACCACGGTGATTGGATGCCGGATTACGCTCTGCGTGTGGGCAGCCAGTCGCTACAAACCCAAAGATTCCGGCGCCTTTTGGCCCATCTCCAGCAAGACTACCGGGTTCGATTCGGAAAGAGCCATGGGTTCCAGGGATGGTTTGAGGCCGAGACCGACGTTTCCCAATCACTAGTGTCGCAGGTACTCGCAGGGACGAAGGGCGTCGGCGACAAGACGATCGAGAAGGCGACCAAGCGCTTCAAGATCCCGCGCGAATTCTTCTATGAGCGACTGTCAGCGCCTCAGGTCGCGAAGATGCTGTCGGACGTTGTCGAGGTCCCACATCAAACGGCAGGAAGTGTCATCGACGACTTCGTTCGTCGCTTTGGTGATCGCTACAGCGAGAAGACGGTCGAGGTGCTTAGGGCTGGCGTTTTCAATCGCGATGGGAGCGAGCTGACCCTCGGCGCACTGGTCGACCGGGCCGAGCAACTCGAGGCGGTGTGGCGTGGTGAGGCTGAGCTAGTGATCAAGCCGAAAGGCTAGCAGTACGCCACGCCCAAGCCTGAGCTTCAGCGACGAGGAACACGCGGTGCCAGGCTTGCGACGGAAGCGAATACGCCGTTACGAGATTTCCTGCTGCGAGATGCTTGCTGTCTCGAGCCGCCCGCTCCAACAGTATTCGTTCCCACTCTTGGAGAGTGTCGGTCCATGTCGGCAGGTCCGCCCAAGGGGTCTTCCCACGCCACCGAACGTCACCGTTGTCCACGATCGTGATAACGGCGCTCTCAAGGTGAATGATCCGACGCGCGAGAACCTCCCAGCTTACTTGGAACAACCGCGTCAGGTCGGGAAAGGACCAGTTCGTTCTCTCGATCTCGCGCGTTAGGTGCTTGCGCGGGAGCAGGGTTGCTGCCGCGATCAGGTTCGCAACCATCTCGTCGCGCGCATCCATGCCAAGGTGATCCGCGATGCAGTGGCCCATCTCATGGCAAATGTCCCAACGCATTCGATGCGGGGCCGCACGTTCGACAAAGATGATGTTTCCTGCGGTCCAGCTTCGTCCGTGGGAATAGACCAGGTCGAATCCCCACGCGTCAGCCAGATCAAACGGGCACACCGGATAGTCGTCACATCCAACGGAATCGAGGAGGAACTGGGCTGCGCGTTCGCAATCAGTGACCAAGGGGAGCATCTGACTATTGATCGATCTTACTGTGGCCGATCTTCCCCGCCCCCGAAGATCGTCAGGAGTTCCAACCTGTTACGATTTTATATTACTGTGGTGTTGACTTGGTAATGTTTAGTTATATTATTACCACATGCAGCACGACGAGCCCTACACGGCCCACATCCCCACCTGTCGCTCGTGCGGAAAGTGCCTCGGTCTTGAGGGCGCTCTCTACGCACTGAAGACGTGCAAGGCGTGCGACGCCCGCCGATTCGCCCCGACGCCGATGGTCGACGAGTCGGGCGCCGCGGTCGACGAAAGCACCGAGCGCGCTGACGGCGTCAGCTACCGAAGCGGAGACGCAGCGTGACCGCGCGTCGTCTCAAGGTGTCCGCAGACCTATGCCCGGAGACGCTTCGGGCGGTCGCAGACGAGTTCGAACACGAGGCCCGCGAGGCGCGGAAGGTGCTGCGTGATGTTCGACTGAAGTACGTAGCGCCTCGCATGCCGGACCTGGAAAGGGCTTGGGCTCGGCACGCCCGCGAGCATGCCCGCGCCGCCAAGCGATTCCGGAACATCGCGACGCGCGTAGAGAAAAAGCGAGCCGCGACGTAACCGCGTTGCGCGTCGAAGCGGCGTCTCGGGATCTCCGTGCTGCACCCCCTTCGGTCTCGGGCCGTCGCTTCGAAACGCAACGCACCCAAAGGAAAATTTGATGGCATTCGATCTCAGCTCACTCACCAAAGGCCCCGACGCGAAGCCCCCTCGCGTCGTGGTCTATGGCGAACACGGACTCGGCAAGAGCACCTTCGCCGCGGGCGCGCCGAATCCCGTTTTCATTCAGACGGAGGACGGTCTTAGCGCGATCGACACGACCAAGTTCCCTCTCGCCAAAAAGTACGAGGACGTGATCGAAGCGATCACGACCCTCTACAAGGAGGAGCACGATTTCCGCACCGTCGTTCTCGATTCGCTCGACTGGCTCGAGGCGCTGATCTGGGACTACGCCGCGCGCACCAATGAGTACCAGGGCATCGAGGACTTCGGCTACGGCAAAGGCTACGTCCTCGCCGCCGACATCATGCGTGAGGTTCTCGACGGACTGAACGCCCTGCGACTTGAGAAGGGGATGGCGGTGATCGCGACCGCGCACTGTCAGGTGCGGCGCTTCGACTCACCGACGAGCGAACCCTACGATCAGTTCAAACTGAAGCTGCACAAGTTCGCTGCCCCGATCGTGCAGGAGTGGGCAGACGTTGTGGGCTTCGTGTCGCTCGACGAGATCATCAAAAAGGAAGACGTCGGCTTCAACAAGAAGGCAGCGCGCGGGATCACGACCGGCCGCCGCATGCTGCACCTCTGTCCGAAGCCCGCCTACGCCGCGAAGAACAGGTTTGGTCTCCCCGACGAGCTACCGCTCGAGTGGGGGGCCTTCGAAGAAGCGATGCGAACTGCACTGCACAAGGAGAAATGAACATGGCAACCCTCGCAGGGTTCGACGCGGGCAGTGTCGAGCCGTCTCAGTCCTACGAACTGCTTCCGACCGGTTGGTACGAAGCGCTGATCACCGAATCGGAGATGAAAGACACGAAGTCTGGCAAAGGCCAGTACCTCGAGCTCACCTTCGAGATCATCTCGGGCGACCACAAGACGCGCCGCATGTGGGCGCGCCTCAACCTCAGCAACCCGAACACAAAGGCGGTGGAGATCGCGGAGAAAGATCTCTCCGCCATCTGTCGGGCGGTCGATGTGTAC
>JBCDAA010000429.1:0-7484 GCA_039186435.1 Myxococcota bacterium
CACAGAGTTTCACTTCTCCCTCGAAGGAGATCAGCACATTCGAGGGCGACACGTCGCGATGGACGATGCCCAAACGCTCGCCCTCGCTTCCGCGGGCACGGTGCGCGTAGTCGAGAGCCCGCAGCACATCACGAAGAATCAGAATCGCGAACTCCGCCGGCAGCCCAATTTTGGCGCGGGTAAGGCGACCGAGCATTTGCCGGAGGTCGAACCCCTCGACGTAGTCCATCGCGAGAAAGAGCCGGCCGTTCTCACGTCCGAGGTCGAAGACCTGGACCACGTTGGCGTGGTTCAGCTGCGCCGCGAGCTTTGCTTCGGCTGTCAGCATCTCGGAAAAGCCCGGGTCGTCGCTCAACGACTCGAGAATCTGTTTCACGACGACGTTGCGAGCGCCGCCCAGCGAGTTCCGGAGACGAGCGAGGTAGATGTCGGCCATTCCGCCCCGACCGATATGGTCGAAGAGCACGTAGCGGCCAAACGCGCGCGGCAGTCCGGCGGTACTCGGAACGGTCCCCATCCCGCCGGTGGTGTGCCACATCCGATCACGATGCGTCCAGTGAACGGGCTACGCCAACGCGAGCTGGTCTTCAGTTGGTTTTTTCCCGAAGCTTCGCGAACCCGAAGATGGCGCCAAAAAAGCCGAGAAAGATGAGCACGAAGGTGATGACCAGACTGTAGTCGCTCTCCTCCTCCTCGGGTGCGGTGTAGACGGACATCGAGCCTTCGCCCTGCACCACCCCAGCGACCTGGGTTCGCATCTCGGTGGGGTTTCGGCGTCCGCCTTCGGAGGCCCCCTCACCGCCGCCAGCTTCGCCGCCACCTTCGCCTGCGGTCGGCTCCATCGGCGAGTCCTCCCCGACCGCTTCGACGTCGTCACCCGCGCTCGCGCGACCGCCGCCCATGGTGGCGCCCATGCCGCCTTCGACACCCAATGCCGTTATCTCCGTGTGGGCATCCACCACAGTTTCGGAAACGGAGGTGCCAAAGAGCTGCCACGAGACGAGTCCAATGATCGCCAGGAGGACCAAAATGATGACGTACTCAACGGCGGAGAGACCGCTCTCATCGGTGGCGAGCCGCACGAGGGAAAAATCCTGCGATTTGGCCGCGATGGCAAGGGGTCCTTTCCTTGCTCGACGGCTCGGCATCGATCGGTGACAATCAACATCGCTCGCCTCATGACTACCGAGTCCCACCCCGCCCGCGAGGGCGACGTCAGTCTGCCCCCCCCGACGCCCGACCAGGCGGATTCCGCGTATGTGGGTCAGCTTCGCCAAGCGGGCCTGCTCGGAGAGCTTACCGACGCCCTCCTGCTGGTCCTTCTGGAGAGCCTCGACCCCAAAGACGATCCGGACGCCCGGCGCCTCGATCTCTTGGCACTCTATTTTCAAGGGGGCGACGACGCGGAGGTTGCCGAGCGGCGCGCCCACGCCGATGGCTGGTTGATCCACAGCGACGACGAGGGAACGAGCGCTCGCGAGATCGTCTCACGGCTGGTCGCGCTCGAAGGAGCGTTAACCGATGTCTCCCTGGAGCGGATCGGCACCGACGACGGCCCGCTCGTCGTGCGCAGCGGCGACAACCTTTCCGCCGTCACCGACGACAGCGACGAGACCGACGAGTCCGACGACGAAACGCAAAACTCCATCACGGTTCGCGGCCTCGTCCGTGCCCTCAACGTGCTTTTGGACCGGCAAGAGATTCGGAGGCGCTGGGTGCCTCTTCTCGCCGACGACCAGCGCGAGGCTTACGTCGCGGTGGGGATCACCGAAGCGATGCAGCTCTGTCGCGCTCGCTGCCTCGACGACGAATCGCCTGAAGAGGTGATGGAGTTCGCTGCCTGGTAGGTCGTGAGCGTTCCGCTCGAAAGGATTTGGCTTCCGGCCGATGCGCTTCGCCTTCGGATCCTCCGGCCCTTCGTCCGAACCTTTGGTGACGTTGGACGGCGCCTCGTCGCCGAACGCGAGTTTCGGGTGGTGGTCACCGCAACCGCGGCGGTGATTCTCGCGCTAACCCTCACCGCAACGATTCCCCTTTGGCTTCTCGCTCTCGGTCCGATCGTTCTCGGCGTGCCGCACGTACTCGGCGACGTCCGCTACCTCGTTCTTCGCCGCGGCTTCCATCAGCGCCGATCGCTCGTTCTTGTCGCCGGACTGCCTCTCCTCGTCGCCTGGTGGACCAGCAGCGTCGTCGTGGCGCTCGCCGCCGCCGCCCTGGCCGCCCTCGTCGCCCGGGGAAGCATCCCGCGACGATTGATCACCGCGACCGCGTTTGCATCCATCGCGGCCGGTGCCTGGATCGCGGGCGCCTGGGGCGACCTCGCGTTCGCCCATCTTCACAACCTCATCGGCGTGCTTCTCTGGTTTCTCTGGCGACCGCGTGAAGGCGCGCTTTGGGGGGTTCCCATCCTCGCGTACCTCGCAGCCGGCGCGCTGATCCTCGGCGGCGCCATCGACCCAATCGTCGATGCCCTCGGAGGCTTCGACCTCTCCTTCGAACATCTCAGCATCTGGACGCACAGCTGGAGCCTCGCCCCGACGGCAAGTCCGAAGTGGGGGCTCCGCATCGTGCTGCTCTTCGCGTTCGCGCAATCGATTCACTACTGGGTTTGGCTGCGGTTGATCCCCGAAGACGACCGCGGACGCCCGACCCCGCGGACCTTTCGGCGAAGCTGGCGCGCGCTCTATCGAGACCTCGGCGGCGTGCTGCTCTTTCTTGCAGGAGTCTCCGCCCTTGGCGTTGCGATCTGGGCCGCCTGGGACGTCGCCCACGCACGCGCCGGGTATCTTCGAAGCGCGATCGTCCATGGCCAGATCGAACTGGTCGCACTCGCGCTCTTCGTGGTCGAGGGGCGTCCCGGAAACCTCTCGCGCGCGGAGGAAGCGCGGCGTGAGCGAAGCGGATGAACGACTTTGAGCGAGTCACCATCGACATCTCGAGCTTTCCGATCGTGGAGGCCGTCTTCCCTCCCCGTCCGACGATCGAGACGGTTGACGACTACATGGATCGCGTTGCCGAACTCACGCAAACCAGGGCGTTCGGACTTCTCGCAGACACGCGCCGCGTTCAGGCCGGGACCGTCACCGCAAAGGTGCGCGCTCGCCTCAACGAACGGATCGCCGCGCTCGAGGCAGGCGCGGGAAAGGGCCTTTGCCTCTGCGAAGCGGTCGTGATCGCCAACCCGGTCCTGAAGCTGATGTTCACGGCCTACACGTGGACGAAGATGGCGAACGCACATCCGACGCGCGCGTTTCGGACCCGCGTGGATGCCCGCGATTGGCTGGTCGCCGTGCTGGCCCGCGACGGGCTTCAGGTGCCGGATTAACGCCCTTTACCAGGGCCCGACGACGTCCTATGACCTCTCGCAGAGCGCGAAGGAGTGACCATGGGATCGTTGGCAGGAAAGACGCTTTTCATCACCGGCGCGAGCCGTGGCATCGGCAAGGCGATCGCCCTTCGGGCGGCCAAAGACGGCGCGAATATTGTGATCGCCGCCAAGACCGCGGAGCCTCACCCCAAGCTTCCCGGGACCATCTACACGGCGGCTGAAGAGGTCGAAGCGGCCGGTGGAAAGGCACTCCCCTGCGTGGTCGACATTCGCTTTGAGGCGAAGGTCCAGGACGCGGTCGACAAGGCCGTCGAGAAGTTCGGCGGCATCGACATCGTCGTCAACAACGCGAGCGCCATCAACCTCACGGATACGAAGGCCGTGACGATGAAGCGCTACGACCTGATGCACTCCGTCAACACCCGCGGCACGTTTCTCTGCGGCAAGCTCTGCCTTCCCCTTCTGGAGAAGGCCGACAATCCGCACATCCTGAACCTCTCGCCGCCCCTCAACATGGAAACCCGCTGGTTCCAGGGGCACGTCGCCTACACCATGGCGAAGTTTGGGATGAGCATGTGCGTTCTCGGCTGGGCCGGCGAGTTCAAGAGTCGCGGCATCGCGGCCAACGCCCTCTGGCCGAAGACGACCATTGCGACCGCGGCGGTGAACAATCTCCTCGGCGGCTCCGAGTTGATGAAGCGAAGCCGCACCCCCGAGATCATCGCGGACACGGCGCACTGGATCCTCACCCAGCCGAGCCGCGAGTGCACCGGCAACTTCTTCATCGACGAGGACATCGCGCGCGAAAAGCTCGGCATGGACGACGAAGCACTGAAGGCCTACGCCGTCGATCCGACGCAAGAGCTCGCGCCCGACTTTTTCGTCTGATCGCACGCTACCTCTTGGTTCAGTGGTCGAGCGGTTCAGCGGCTCAGCGCAAGAAACGCCAGGTGTCGCCGGGACGGATGTCCACGTGAAGGTGGTTGTCGTGGCCCCGGCCGTAGGAGGGCGTGATCACCGTCGAAAAGATCTGGGAACGGTGCATCGCGCAGACCACGGCGTGGAGAACCCGGCCCGAGTCGTCCTCAGGCCGGGTTGAACATGTCGGTCCCCGGAGTTCCGGCCAGTCGCGCTCGACGTGGAGCACATCGGACGCGCGCACGAACGCGGTGATGTCGAGCGCCAAGCCCATGTGGTGATAGCTCACGGCAGGTTCGCGGCGATACGCGCTGAGCACCTCCACGCGCCGAATGTCGTGTTCACGTAGGAGCGCCGACAAGCGAGGAAGGCGCTCGGCCAACGCACACGCAACCACCATCGGCGCTCCGTCGCGCCGCTTACGGTACGTCACACCGCCGGTTACATCCTCCACGATCACGGGAGTGGGCGCTGGCGTCGGTGCCCAGGGCAAGGGTCGCGCGCGTACTCCCTTGGCGCGTAGTCCGGCCAAACAATCCGAACCCAAACGAAACGCGGCCCCCCGATCGAACGTCCATGTACTGTGCGGCACACCTTCGCGAAGTTCGGGCCTTCCTCGCCGCCACGCGAAGTAGGCTGCCTCGAGATCAGCTTGCGACTGGGGTTCGTCCGCCAGCGCGAGAGTCGCCGAAAGCGTCGCCACCACCAGCAGACCGCGAACGATCAAAGCAGTCCTCGCTCTCGGCGGGGAGACATGGCAGAAGGACAGCGATGAAGTACGAGTACGATCTTGTCGTCATTGGGGCTGGCTCGGGGGGCGTGCGCGCCGCGCGGATGAGCGCGGGGTTTGGCGCCAAGGTTGCCGTCATCGAGAGCAGCCACCTAGGCGGAACATGCGTCAACGTGGGCTGTGTTCCCAAAAAGCTCTTCGTATACGCGGCGAGCTTCGCCGACGCCTTCGAGGACGCGCCCGGGTTCGGCTGGGGGCGCGCGCGACCGTCTTTCGATTGGCCGGCGCTCGTCGAGGCAAAAAACAACGAGATCGCGAGGCTCAACAAGATCTACGGCAAGATTCTCACCGACGCCGGGGTCGAAATCGTCGAGGGCCGTGGGCGGTTCGTGGACCCTCACACCGTGCGCGTGGGCGACCGAACGCTCTCGGCTAAAAAGATTCTCATCGCGACAGGTGGAAAGCCGTGGGCGCCGGAGATTCCGGGACACGAACTCGGCACCACCTCAAACGATATGTTCTTCCTGCCGAAGCTCCCGAAGCGCATCGTCATCGCCGGCGGGGGCTACATCGGCGTGGAGTTCGCAAGCATCTTTCATGGACTCGGTGTCGAAACCCACCTCGTTCATCGCCACGAGTTCTTGCTGAATCGCTTCGACGGAGACGTTCGCCGGCACTTCACCGAGCAGCTTCGCCACCGCGGCATTCATGCGCACCTCGGGCACACCATTCAGTCACTCCAAAAGCGGGGCGAAGACATCGTCGCGACCCTGGACGACGGAACCCAACTCGCCGCGGATCTGCAGATGGCGGCGGTCGGACGGCGACCCAACACACAGGGCCTCGGTCTCGAGGAAATCGGCGTGGACGTCGACCACGACCGAGGCGGTGTTGTCGTCAACGACGACTTTCAAACCACCGTCCCTCACATCTACGCCATTGGTGACGTCATCGATCGAATTCAGCTCACGCCGGTCGCCCTCGCGGAGGGCATGGCCTTCGCGCACACCCACTACGGCGACAAACCGAGAGGCGTCGACTACGAGTCGATCCCGACGGCGGTCTTCGGGACGCCTCAGGTGGGCACGGTCGGTCTTACGGAAGAAGAAGCGTGGCACCGCGGTGAAGAGGTCGTGGTGTTTCGTTCCGTCTTCACGCCGATGAAGAACATCCTCGCCGGGCGGCATGAAAAGATGCTCATGAAGCTGGTCGTCTGCGCGCAAACGGACAAGGTCTTCGGCGTGCACGTCGTCGGGCCGGACGCCGGGGAGATCGTCCAAGGGTTTGCGGTGGCCATGAAGTGTGGCGCGACCAAGGCGCAGCTCGATCACACCGTGGGGATTCATCCGACCGCGGCGGAGGAGCTCGTGACGATGCGGACTCCGGTTAAGAAGTAGCGGGAATCGTGACGCCTCGTTCGTCCGGCAAAGCGGACATCTTGCCGCGCCGACGCTAGCGCGCGAACGCCGAAGCAAGAAGGCTTGGGGCGAAAACGAGCTAGACGCCGGAACGGGTTATCTTGCCCATGCCTGTGCCCATGCCCTTGCCCGGATCGCGGACGAGATGTCGCGTGGGTAACAGCATCGACGCGAGCTCGCCGTGACAACTAGCGGACCTCCATCCAACTCGTCGAAAGCGACTCGCGACGCACAACTCATCGGTAGAGACTGCGCGCGTCTCCCTTCCCGTGCACCCAGTACTTCCCCTGCACTTCCGCGAACTCAGCGATCAAATCGAGGCTGCCGAGAACGTTGGTCGTCCGGAGGCCATGACTTCGCATCATGGCGAGAAACGCGTTCTTGTTGAGCTTCAGCTCGGTGAGGAGCTTCGGCTCGCCCTTGAGGGTACCGCTAGGGCCGCGCGCCCGAATGGAGCGGCCGGTCCACTTCAGAAGCTCGAGGTAGTCGACGTACTGCATGGGGACTGTCGTTCGACGGGAGCGTTCGGGAACCTGGTCCGCAAAGGGCGTGAGTCCGCTGGGGACAGGCGGTGCGCTGGATTTCATCGCGGCGTCGAGCTGTGTGATTCGCTTCGCGATCGAGGTGTGCTTTGACTTCTCGAGAGACTTGGTCATTCCCGCGCGGACCGGGTTGAGGTCGACGTAAGCCATGCAGGTCAGCACCGCCGCCTCGTCGAGAAGCGGCTGACAAACGAAGCGCCCTTCCCAAAAGCGGCCCTTGCAGTCTTCTTCGGCGTTCGCGCGGCGCGCGATGGACTCGTTCAGGCAGCGCATCAGCCACGAAAGGCTCCAAAGCCGCTCGCGCCACGCCGCAACACGAACCTTCTTCTCGCGGGCAGGTAGCGACTCGAGCTCTTTCACCTTGAAGCGAAAGAGCTTTCCATAGCGACGAGTCACCTCCTGGTCGCTCCACCCCTCCGCGCGCTCCTTGTCGACCCGAACCACGATGTGCAGGTGGTTCGACATCACCGCGTAGGCATGAAGGTCGACCGCGAAAACCCCCGCGAGCTCGAAGAGCCGCTCCTCCACCCACTCCCGCCGGTAGTCGA
>JBCDAA010000430.1:0-7447 GCA_039186435.1 Myxococcota bacterium
GGAGCCTGCCCGCTTCCATCGCTCGAGGACTAGGTTCGGCGACGGGTCGTCGTCGAGACCTGCGTCGGCTAGAGGCCGACCCAGCTGCGGGCGTTGAGGCTTCGTGTTCCTTGGCGAACGGCGAAGAAGAGCGGCGAGGAGCCGACGGTTCCGATGCGGGCACCCTGGCCGATCCACTCGCCTCGCACGAGCGACGAGTCGGAGAGGCCGCCGTAGAGCGTGTAGTAGTTGTCGCCGTGATCGAGGATCACGAGGCGCCCGTATGCGCCGTAGCGCTCGGAGAATGCCACGCGGCCGTCAGCCGAAGCCACAACCGCGGCTCCTGGGCTGATGAACTCAAGACCGCGGCCATCTTCGCGCTGCGCTTCGCGAACGGCACCCCCTGCGACGGGAAGACGAAGGCGCCCTTGAAGCGCCGCGAAGCCCCTTGTTGGCTGTGTGTTTCGGAGGGTCAGGCCGTAGCTTGGGACCGCGGGCGCAACCGGAGCGGGCGCGACCGGAGCGGGCGCGGCCGGCGCAGTCACGGGAAGTCGCGGCGCGTACGAGGGATCGAAGACGCCCGCATACATCTGCTGCACCTGGTATTGGCGCTGCTGCTGGACCTTCTGCTGCTCCAGCTGCGCGATCGTGGAGCGCGCGCTTGCGACTTCCTCCTGTCGGCGAACGAGCTCGCTGCGAAGTGCGTCGCGGCGGTTGCGCAAAAAGCGAAGCGCGCCAAGGTCGCTCCGCACCATACGTTCGACGCGCTCCACCCGGGAGAGATGACCAAGGAGCGCGTGAAATCCTCCGGCAACTGGGAGCATTCCAGCCCTGCGCATCCGGTAGAGCGCACGGGTACGACGCCGCAGGTCTTCCGCCGTCGCGTCACGCCGCCCGCGAAGGTCTTCAATCTCACGTTCGAGACGGCCTTGCGCTTCCTCCGCCTCCTGCGCGCGGGTCTGTTCCGCCGCGATTTGGGCGTCGAAGTTCGCGTAAGGCTGCGCCTGCATCGGAAGCGGCGCGGCCTGCGGCATCGGAGGTTGAACCGGAATCGGTGGGACGAACCCAGGCTGCGCCGAGAGGGGAAGGTCCGCGAGGATCAGCAGAACGATCGCCATCGCGCCCAGCAGACACGTGAGGCGTTTAGGCGTCGCAGCGCGCGAAAGGGCCTTCGACAAACGCATGCTCAAACCGCCAGGTAGCGCCGGAGGGAGAGTGCACTGCCAAGGGCGCCGACGGCTGCGCCGCCGACGACAAGAGTGACGACTACCCATGGATCGAGGAAGACCGTTCGGAGCCCCGTGAGCGAGGCCACACTCGCGTCGAGATGGCCGCGCAAGAGAAGGAAGCCCGCGAAGAGAACAATGACCGCGACGACTGCGGATGCAAATCCTTGAAAGGTGCCCTCAAGGACGAAGGGGCCACGAACGAATCCATCCGTCGCGCCGCAGAGCTTCATCACTTCGATTTCGTCGCGGCGCCTCGCGACCGCAAGCCGGATCGTATTGCCGATCACCGCAAGAACGCAGAGGCCGACGAGAAAGGAGAGAATCGCAGCAAGGCTCTGGCCTGCGCCGATGAGGGCGTCGAGACGCCCGAACCAGCCACGATACGTTTCCACGTCGTCGACGGCACGAAGACGCGAAAGACGCTCTCCGATGGTGTCGATGCGCTGAACGGGAGTGCCCGCAGCGAGGTTAATTTCGAGGGATGAGGGAAAGACCTCCGCGGGAAGCCCCGCAAGGTCCGTCGAAACGTCGGACTGCTCGAGAAAGAGCGCTCGGGCCTGTTCGGAGCTGAGCTCCTCGACCGCGGCGACTTCGTTCATGCCTTCGAGGACGACCCGGAGCTGCTGCACGTCGGACGCTTGTGCACCGTCTCGAAGATAGACACTGATGCGGCCGCTCTGGCCCCAACGCTCGGCCATCTGCGAAAGGTTCGAGACGCCGAGGAGCGCCCCACCCACACAAAGAAACGCCACACTCAAGCTCGATACCGCGACGAGATAGAGGCGAAGCTCCTCCCGAAGCCCTCGCTTTGCCCGCGCCACCAGCGTCTTCAGATCCATTCTTTCCTCCGCGTCGCTCAGCCCGCGACGACGTGTAGTCCGCTTTCCTGTCCACCCGCGTTGGCCTGCGCCTGCGGCGGTTGCGCCGCCGGCTGTGCGGACGGAGCAACAGCGTCCGGCCAGCTGCGAAGTCCGCGACGCGCTTCGATCACGCGGCCGTCGTCAATGCCAATGATGCGATGGTCGCGCTTGGCGATGAGGGAGTGGTCATGCGTCGCAAAGAGCACGGTCGTCCCCGTCGCGTTGATCTCCTCGAAGAGCGTCAGGATGTCGATCGCGAGGTGAGGATCGAGGTTTCCGGTGGGCTCATCCGCCAGGATCAACGCCGGCTCGGTCACGATGGCCCGCGCCACCGCAACGCGCTGCTGCTCGCCACCCGAAAGGTTTTCCGTGCGCTCGTCGCCGCGCCCGGCGAGACCCACCCGCTCAAGGGCTTCCGACACACGCGATCGTACAAGGCGCTTCGGCATCGCAAGAATCTCGAGCGCGATCGCGACATTTTCGAAGACCGTCCAGTGTTTGACGATCTTGAAGTCCTGAAAGACGACGCCGAGGTTCCGACGCAGGAAGGGGATGCTTCGGCTCTTCAGCCGCGCGATGTCGCGACCGCAGAAGAGAATCCGGCCCGCATCCACCGTATGCTTTCGATAGACGAGCTGAAGAAGCGTACTTTTCCCCGCACCGCTGGGACCCGTTACGAAGGCAAACTCGCCTCGCTCGATGGTGAGATTGACGGAGCGAAGGGTCGGCCGGTCTTTGCGGAAGTACTTGAAGACG
The DNA here is from genome assembly GCA_039186435.1 of Myxococcota bacterium. GTDB lineage: Bacteria > Myxococcota_A > Polyangia > Polyangiales > Houyiibacteriaceae > JALVDI01. The sequence goes on from JBCDAA010000430.1 coordinate 2,825, forward strand.
TCCTCAAAGATCAGGATGGGCCGATTGCCCTGAGTTTGTGCTCCTGCGCGAAAGAACGCGAAGGGTCGCACCACTTTGTCGCCACGCGAGGCCATACCCTCGGATAGCGGTTTCTTGCGCGGCGCCGCAAAAAAACGGCAAAGCGACGCCGCTCGAGGAAGAGGTCTAGATCGGGAAAAACGCCGCCGTGATGTCGAACTCGGCCGCTGCCGCGAACGACGTCTCCACGATCAACGTGTAGGTTCCGGGATCCAAATCTCGCGAAATCGCCGCGGGATTGCCCGTTCGGCAGTCGAGGTTCGCCGTGGCGCCACACCCTTCCCGAAGCGTCACGGTGTAACTCGTGCTTCCGCTCGCAGGGGTGACGGTGATGCTCGCCCGACTTCGGCGGGTCAGCGTGAAGGTATAAAACGCGTCCGGAAAGCCGCTCCGGCAGGTTGAGACGTCGTCTTCAAACCCGTCGAGGGTGTCACGATTGAAATACCCCCCGGAGATGTCGATGGCGCCCGTGCAGATGTCGTTTGGTGGGATCGGGGTCGGATCCCCGGTTTCGATCGAAGCCGTAATCGTGCCGCTGCTCGAGGTGGTGTGGGCGATGACGTAGTACATGCCCGCCGGAAGGCTTCGGAAGGTCTGACTCGCGGACGAGGACCCCGGCCGGCACCGAACTTCGGACGCTGCGACGCCGCACTCGGTCGCCACGGCAACCGAGGTTGCGAACGTGCTTGGGCTCATCACCTCGAGGTTCACATCCCGTGTCTCGCTAAGGGAGAAGGTGTAGATGAGGTCGCGCGAAAACGTTGAGGTGCTCCCGCAAGACGCGCCGGCGTCGAGCTCCGCGATCGGCTGAATCATGGCCGACTGGGGGCCGCTGGTGATGTCGAGGGCGGTGCTGCAGGCATCCCCCGGCTGTCGAACGCCCGGGTCGGTGATCTCGACGTCGATGGACCAGGTCGAAGCGTCCGCACGGCTGCTCTCGATCAGGATGAAATACGTCCCGGGCGCGAGCTCGCGGCGCCGGACTTCCACCGCGGACCCCTGCCGACACTGGACGGTGCTTCCCGTCGGGTCCGCGCAATCCGTGACCAGCGAGAGGAACGTGTTCGAGAACCCGCTGGCGGTCGTGCGCCCCGTGATCACGACGTCCTTGGTCTCCGTCAGCACAAGCCGGTAGACAGCCTCTCGGCGCGACTGCGTGTTGCAGGAGAGCCGGTAGTCGTCCTCCACCTCGACGAACATTCCAGTGAACGTGCCACCCGCGCTGACGTCGAGGGTTCCGGCGTTGCACACGTCCACAGGCGGCGTGACGGTCGGGGGCTCGAAACGCAGGTTCAAATCGAACACGCCCGGCGTCGACTGCTTCACGATGACGATGTACTCACCGGCGGGAAGGCTTCGCCGCAAGAGAGTCGCCGGGTTGAAGTCGTTGCACGCAACGTCGGGACCGGTGGCGCACTCGGATGCGTTCCGGATCGCGATCGCCGTCCCACTTCCGCCCGAAGCGGTGACCCGGACGTCCTGCGTTTCCTCGAGCGTAAACCGGAAGAGCGCATCCGCGCCGGTCGGCTTGCAGCGGAGCGCGTAGTCGTCGGCGAGACTGCGCGTCGCACCGGAGTACGTCCCCGGACCGGGAAGAACCTCGGCGGTGTCGCAGTCGTCGTTGACGGGCGTGCAGCTCAGGTCGTTAAAGTCACGAGCGCCGTCGCAGTTGTCGTCGCGTCGGTTTCGGCAGTCTTCCGGCGCGCCAGGAAAAATGTCCCGGCCGAAGCGCGGGTCGTCGTCGCAATCGTCGCCACCGCACGCCCCGGAGGTAAATCCGTCGCCGTCGAGATCACGCGCCGCAAAGACGCAACCGACTTCGCTGTCACAACTGTCGATGGTGCAGGAGTCTTCGTCGTTGCACGCGAGCGGTGCGCTGAGGGTACAGCCGAGCGCGAGGTCACAAGTCTCCGCGCCGTTGCAGGCGTCGCCGTCGCTACAGACCTCGTCGTTCGGCATCGCCACGCAGCGATCGAGCTCTTCATCACACGAGTCGACGGTGCAGTCGACGCCGTCGTTGCAGTTGAGGGAACCCGCCACGCAGACGCCCTCAGCGGAGCAGCTCTCCGGACCGTTGCAGTGGCAGCCGTCCTGGCACTGAGCGTCGGACGCGCAGGGCGTTCCCAAGGTCGAGCCGTCCATGCAGGTTGGTTCCACCGCGCCGCCGTCCGCTTCGACGGCGGTGTCTGCGCGAGAGCTCGCGTCGAAACCGTCGATGGGCAGCGGGCGCGGCTCGCCGACCGTGCACGCGGACAACAATGCGATTGCAGCTAGCGTTCTCATGGTTCCCTCCGCTCTCCCTTAGGGATCCGAAATCTGTACCTCGAAGAAGTACTCGCCGTTGTTCGTCGAGCCCCATCCATCCACGATGTAGAAGTAGGTGCCCGGGTCGAGCTCTTCGTCGAGGAGGCTTGTCGAAGCTTCGCCACCGTCGTCGTCACAGGTTGCTTCGCCTTCGCTCGCGCAGCTGTCGACGTGGCGATGAAGCACGGTGTCGAAGTCCGATCCCTCGGTCGACGCCACGACGCGCTGCCGAGTCGTCAGATCGAGGCGGAACGCGGCGTCCCGAGAACGCGCGTTGCTTCCGCAGGAGCGTGTCTCGTAGTCGTTGAGCAGCGGCACTGTGGTCCCTGTGAAGAGTCCGCCGCTGAGGGGGATGGTGACTGCATCCTCACAGAGGGAGTTGCCGCTCGCCGGCGTTGGAACGGTCGGCGGCGATGCATCTACCGAGAGTGAGTAACCGGTGCCGGAGAACGATTCGACGACCAGGAAGTACGTGCCCGGTGAGAGATTGCGGAGCCTCGAACGCGCCGGATTTCCAGAGACACATCGGAGCCGGCTGTCGTCGTCCTCGCAGTCCGAGCGGACCGAGAGATACATGAACGGCCCGTCCGCGTCGGCCTCGATCGTCACGTCCGACGTTTCGGTGAGCGTCAGCTCGTAGACGGCGTCGCGGAAGAAGAAGCCGCAAGCGATAGCCACGTCATCCTGTTTGTCGGAGAGCGTTCCCGTGACGGTGTCGCCGGGCGAGATCGCGATGGCGTTTCCGCAAGTGTCGCCCGCAGGAGGCGGAGTCGGGTCTTCGAACGCCACATCGAGGGTGAAGTCGACTTCGCGCGTCGATGACCCCTCGGTGATGATCGTGTAGGTGCCAGCGGGCAGCTGATAGAGGCGTGTCCCTGCCGGGGAGCCGCGAACGCAGCGAAGCTCCGAGTCGGCATCGCCGCAGGTGCTCTGCACGGAAAGGCTGATCGAGTCGCCCGTTTCGGTCACCGCCGAGAGCAGGACGTCGCGAACCTCGGTCGTCGTGAACTCCCAAGTGAGCTCAGGGGCACGAGTCGACCCACAGCTCGTCGTCAAGTCGTCCGCAACATCGACAAAGGTGCCCGGGAAGGAGCCTCCTGCGCTCACGTCGATGGCGCTCTCACAGTCCTCGTTGGGCGGCGGCGGGATCGGCTCGTCGATGTCGACCTCGACGAGAACGTCGCCGCCAATGTCCGCGATCAGGACGAAGTACGTTCCAGCCTCGAGCGAACGCGCCCGAATCTGGCCTGGGAAGCCGCTCGCGCACTGCGTTTCGGTGTCGCGATCATCGCAGGTCGTTCGAAGCGCGACGTAGGTGATCGAGCGCCCTTCCGCCCGAACGGTGATGCCCTTTGGCTCCTCGAGGGTAAAGGTCAGAACCAGGTCTCGGCGGCCAGAAGGGGCGCACCCGAGCGCGAGGTCCGGCGACGCCCCGTCGCTCGAAATCTCGAAGAAGCCTCCAGCGCTCACGTCGAGGGGATCGTCACAGACGTCGTAGCGCGGACGTCCACAGTCCGACTCGTCGACCATCTCGTCGCAGTCGTTGTCGATCTCGTCGTCGCAAACCTCAGCGATGGTGCTTCCACGGGTCGGGTCGCGGTCGTCGCAGTCGGTGCCGCCTTCGCAGAACCAATCCGCTTCGCCGTCCTCATCGAAATCGCGCGGGGCGCTACGGCAGATCTTTTCCTCTTCGTCGCAGGAATCGATGGTGCAGACGTCGCCGTCGCTGCAGGTTTCGATCGGGCCGGGCATGCACCCTTCCAAGGGATCGCAGAGTTCGAGGCCGTTGCAGAACACGCCGTCGTCGCAGGCGGCGCGCTCGACGATTTGCTGGCAGATGCCGCGGTCGTCGCAAACGTCACGCGTGCAATCGACCTCGTCGTCGCAGTCGTCGTCGGTCTCACACTCGGGTTCAACAAAGGTGTCCGGACCACCGGTGTCCGGAAGGGCGGAGTCCATGCCGCCGTCGCGACCCGGAGTCGAGTCGTCACCACATCCCGAAAGTGCCAAAAGGAGGACCGCGCCTCCGCGCCCAAGCCAGCCAAGTCTCACCAAGATCTCCCGTTCTGGAAGTCCAGGACACCCAAGCATGACACAGCGGACATGCTTTTGCCGGCCGTCCTCCCTGCTTTCGACAGGGTGACGACGGTCACATTGCGAACAATGCGCTCCCAGACCATGCACCGGCATGACTCAGAACGCTGCAGTGCGCTACGAGCGAAGGGGTTTGGTGGGCGAAATTGTGCTCGATCGCCCCGACAATCGGAACAGCATGACGCC
>JBCDAA010000431.1:0-7396 GCA_039186435.1 Myxococcota bacterium
CGCCCGCGCGTCCGGTGCGCGGACCGATACGAAAGATCGGAAGTGGAATGGACATCTCGACGCTCGCGTCCGGGCCGCCGGCGTCGGGGGCGCCGTCGGGGGCGCCGTCGGCGGCTGAGTCCGCTGCAGCGGAGTCCGATACGGCCGAGTCCGACGCGCCCGAGTCCGACTCGGACGCATCGATCGGCCCACCCGAGTCGTCGCCACACCCCAACCAAGAAAAGACAAAACAAAGAAGAGCAAGACGGTGCATGGGGTTTGGATAGCGCCTCCTCAAAAGGACCGCCCCAAGAGCCTGGTGTCCGCCGGTGTCTTCGCGATTACTTTTTTATTTCGAGCAGTTAGGATCGCTGAGCAAAAGCGCTCCAGGGCCGAAGGCGTAGCCCCCGTCCGACGTCAGAAGGCGCCGCGGCGTCGCGGGATCCACTTCGACGGTTTGCCGTAGCTTCTTGATCGCCTGCTTGAGCCGGTTGTCGTGCCGCAGCGGGTGGTACTCCGCCACGTCCCACACCTCCACCACCAGTTCCTCCTTCGAGGCCGCACCACCGTGACGCGCGAGCGTGCGAACAAGCTTTGCGCCGATGGAACCGTCAGCCAGAGAGACCGGCCCGCACGGAAGCCAGACCTGTGCCGCGTCGATGATGATGACCTCCGCCCTCGTACCCACCTCACGGCTCAGACCTGCGAGCGACGCGAGCGCCGGACGCCGCGCTCGAAGCGCTTGAACCACGCGCTCGTCCAATCGATCGAGGTGTGTGTGAAACCCGAGGAGCGCTCGCGCTCTTCGTTCAACAACCGGAGCGACGGGCTCAACGAGCCAACGCGCGAGAAGCCCGATCGGCGCAGCATCATCGGTGCACCACGTGAGAAATGCGGCTTCCTCCGCAAAGCGCGCACTGGGCATCCACGTCGCATGCTCGCCAAGGTCCGTCGCAGTGCGGCGCGCCTCAGACACGCGGGAAGCACACAGCTCGATGTCCACCTTCGTCGCCAGTGCCTTCCCGAGCACGATGCCGTAGCCCGCGTGATCGGCAGTTCGAATCGCCTCCTCGACGTATGCCTGCGCGCATTCCTGCTCTCCTCGGAGAAGCGCTCCCTGCGCGGCGACCGTTTTGAACGAAGCGCACACCTCGGGGAGCGCCGGCCATCCCTTCTGTGCGGGCGGGTCCTCGACCGCACCGTGGCGTATGCGGTTTTCCCACGCCGCGGTCGCGAGCAACGCCTGGACCGTTGGACGCCCAGACGCCTCGATCACGGCGGCTGCGGGTAGGCCGAGCGCGGTATGAATCTCCACCTCGAGGAGCTGCCGCCATGCGTCGAAGTCGAGGGCATGTCCAATCGCCCGCGTCTTCGCGATCAGCCCGTCAGAGAGACCTCCAGCGAGGGCCATCCGCAGCTCACCAACGAGGACGCTCCGACCGAGGGGAGTATCCGCAAGCGCCGCGGTGCGCTCGAAAAAGACGCGCGCAGTGTCGAGACGGCCGTGGTCGAGATAGACATGACTCGCGACCACGAGCGTTTGACGTCCAACGTCACGGCCGGCGTGCACGCGCCCGGTCTCCATCAGCCGGTCGAGCAACGCGATCGCGCCGCGAACGTTGCCGAGCTCATAGGCCGCCCAGGCGATGCGGCGGACGGCTTCCTCCTCCTCATGGTTGAGCGGCAACGCGTTCGCTTCCTCAAGAAGTCGCGCGACGAGGGCATGGGCCGCGTCGGTGTCGGCGGTGGAGATTCGACACGCCGCCTCAAGCGCTTCGTGTCGGAACCGCTGCTCCGAACGCGATGGGTGAACCCGCAGCACTTCGATCGCTTCGTCTGCCCGGCCGAGCATGAAGAGCACGCGGGCTCGGATGCGCGTCGCCTCGTGGGCAACCTCCTCGTCGCCATCTTCGATCGCGCGGCTGGCGGTCTTGCTTGCCGCTACGAGCGCGTCCTCCATATCCCCGCGACGCATCAAGACGCGGGCCCAGATCAACGTCTCACGCGGTGTGGCCGCGAGCGGCGCCCGCAGCCGAGAGAGCTCGCCGGGCGCCGCTTCAAGCGCACACTCGAGCCTCCAGGCGCCAAGCTCTCGGGAACGTTCGTGCGCGAGGAGCAGCCAAAGCTCGGGGCCCCACCCGCCCTCGAGAAGCGCACGCCCTCGTCGGTCAAGAACCGCCCGCGCCGCTTGAGGAACGCCGTCATCGAGATAGAGACGTATCGCTTCGATATGTGCTCGCGGAAGCTCGCTCTCGGCGAGCGCTTCGACGAACGAAGCGGGTACTTCAGTCGGTTCGAGCGCGGCCTTCGCAAGATCATGCAACCGCACCCCTCCGGGTGCTCGCTCAACGATTGCGAAGCGACCAAGACGCGCGAAGGCGAGGTCGGTGAGACGACAGGCTTGCTGAAGAAGCGCCGCCGGGAGAGGGCGCTCCAGCCGGGCGAGAGAGGCGAGAGAGCGCTGGGTCTCCGGCGTTAGTCCCTCGAATATGCGCTCCGCGTCCCCAAATCCAAGCTGACGGTGCAAGAGCCACGGAGAGCCGCTCGACCGGGCGACCGCGACCGTATGCTCCTCCGGCGATGCCGCCGACGAGATCTGCTTCGCAAGCTCAAGAAGATCGTCATCGGAAAGACGGCGAACACTGACGTTCTGCCCCGCAAGGGCCTCCAGTGTCGGCCGCGTTCGCGACGTAAAGAGCCAGCGGGCGCGACGAGCGTATCGCGCAACGAGCGAAAGCACCTGGGTTTCGACGCCCGCTTCGGTCCGGTGGAGATCATCGATCAAGATCCATGCATCTCTGCGATCGGCCGTGTCGATCACCGCTTCAAGCCGCCGTTCGGTCGTTTCCGACTCGTCGCTACGAAGCTGAAACGCGCGGGAGAGCTCCGCGACCAAATCACCGCGCGAAGCGACAACAACGTGATGCGTTGAGGGAACCCGCGTTGCGAACTTCCGATGCAGCACTTCCACCGCAAGGGCGCTCTTGCCGATTCCGCCAGGGCCGAAGACCACCGACACGGGCGCACGACGTAGGCAGCGAGCGAGCGCTACCTTTTCGTCTCGCCGACCAACGAAGACCGCGGGCGGATTGGGGAGGCGATACAGCAGCGGGACCGACACCGCCGGTCATCATAAGGGACAACCCGATTTGTCGCCGATGGCTACGTGAGCTCGCCGGACTTGGCCTTTTCGATCCAGGTCTCGACCTCGCGCTCGATCACGTCGAGGGCCTTCTTCTTGAAGGGCCGAAAAATGAAGGGAACGTCGAGGTCCATCAGGATCTCCCGCTCCTGGATCTCCAACAAGCCGGTGAGTTTGACGCCCTTCACGGTGAAACCGACCTCGCAGAGGCTGTCGCCTTTCCACTCCGCCGTCGGCGAGTAGTCCGAAAAGCGCTCCGCGTAGCTTTCGAAGGCTCGCTCGGTGACTTTCTTGGCGGTCGCGTGGTCGAGGTCGTGTTTGACGCTGTGCTTCATCGGCGGCGCTACCTTTGCGGGAACGTGCGCGAAGATACCATCACGGCTCGCCCGCATCGCAAAAATGCCGACGGGACGAACGAGACGCAGATGCTTCGCACGCGATCGCGAGCGAGAAATACTCAGCATTTCTTTGCCGTCAAGCGAGCCCTCGAACGATCGGGTCCGGACACCAACGTTTTGCTTGTATACGGCGATCGTCGCGTCATGATCGGCCGGTGAGTCTCCCGAGCGACCTCCTCGATCGCCAAGCGAAAGAATCGACCCGTTGGATTGCACTCTCGCTTCTCGACGAGGCGCAGGCGGGGAGCGAACGAATGAAGCGAAGCGACGACGACGAGGCGCTTCATGACTTTCGGGTTGCGATCCGTCGCCTCCGAAGCCTCGCGCGTCTTCACAACCGTCACCTTGACGACGCGGTCGGCAAGAAACGCCAGCGTCGCTTGCGAAACCTGCAGCGCATGACCGGTCCGTCGCGCGACCTCGAGGTTCAGCTGGAGTGGGTGCTTCGTTTCGAGCGCGAGCTTGATGGAACGGAGCGGGAAGGCGCCGCGTGGGTCGCAGCGCGTTTTCGCAAAGCTCTTAAAGGCGGGATGGATGGCGTGGCGAGCGCGGCCCGGAAGAAGTTCGCCAAGCTCTCGTCTCAGCTACGTCCGGATCTCGAGGCCTGGACGGTGGCGCTCGACGAACCTCAAGAGACCTATCGCGTAGCGGTGGCAGGCCTGGCGCGGGCGCAGGCGGCGGAGCTTGCCGAGCTTTTGGACTCCGTTCGGTCGGTCGAGGATCAAGAAGCAATTCACGACGCGCGTATCGCCGGAAAGCGTCTTCGCTATCTCGTCGAACCGGTCCGACCGTGGATGGGCGCTGCCAAGAAGCTCGTCAAAGAGCTTAAGACACTCCAAGAACTGCTCGGTGACTGGCACGACATGCACGTGCTCCTCGAGACCCTCGAGGGGTTGAACAAAAAGGCGGACTCATCCGCAGCGGAGGGGATCGCAGCGCTCCAGCGCGAGGCTCGCGCGCGAGTGCAGCGACACTTCGAGCAGCAGCAGCGGGACTTCGCGAATACGGCACTCGAGCTCTTCGTCGGCCGGGTCGAGGCGCTCGCCCGACAGCTCGACAACCAGGACGCGCCGCCGCTGGAAATCGAACGGAAGTACCTCCTCTCAAGTCTTCCTCAGCGCGCCAAAGAGGGATCGCTCAGCGAACTCATCCAGGGGTACCTTCCCGGTGACCAGGTTCGCGAACGACTGAGAAAGGCAACCAAAGGTGACGTTGTGCGCCGCCTTCGGACGATTAAGGCCGGACGCGGCATCGCGCGCATCGAGTTCGAGGAAGAAACCACCGAGGACGTCTTCGACGCGATGTGGCCACTGACGGAGGGCGCCCGCGTGTTGAAGCGTCGCTACGCCGTCACCGAAGGTGACCTCGTCTGGGAGATCGACGAGTTCCTCGACCGCGACCTTGTCTTGGCGGAAGTCGAACTCCCACGCGCGGACATCGTGCCTCCCATCCCGGGATGGCTGGCGCCCTACCTCGTTCGCGAGGTCACCGGCGAAGACGAGTACGTCAACGTCAACCTCGCACAGTAACGAACGCCCAGAGCAAGAGAAGCGACTGGCTCGCGGCTCCCTGGAGAAATACGAAGCGCACGACCGAGGAACGTCCGCGTGGCGTTTTGCGAAGGGCGGGCAAGAGCGGAAGCACCGCGAGCGCGAGCATTCCGTTGGGACCGAAGGGGTGAAACGCGATCGCGAGGTAGATCGCTGAGACGGTGAGTCCGAGAGCCCCCCAAGCAGCGCGCGGGACGCCAAAGCGCACGGCCCACGTCCGCTTTCTTGCGCGCCGATCCGCGGCGTAGTCCGGAAGCGCCGTGCTTACGTTTCCCGCGAACCCGAGCATCAGGGTGGCCGCCAGGACTGCCCACGGAAACGAGGAGAGACCCCCAGCCTGCGCCGCAAATCCCAAAAGCGGAAGCACCCCGCCGACGCCGAGGGCCTGCAGCCACTCCCCGCCGCCGCGATAGCTCCGCCGAAGGGGTGGAAACGAATAGGCCCAAAGCAACACGCCGGCGGCAACCCACGCAGCGAGGATCCAGACGCTTCGCCAAACGCTGAGGAAGACGCTGAGAATCCCGAGCACTGCATAGGCCATCACGGCTGCGCGACGGAGCGCCTGCGGAGTGATCTTTCCTTCGGGGAGGACGCCCGAGCCGCCGCTGAAGAGCGTTTTGCTGTCGCCACCCACGTCGTCGTCACGATCGGCATAGTCATTCGCAAACACGATGAAGAGCTGATCGAAGACGCCCCAGAGCGCGACGCACGCGAGCACCTCGAGACGAAAGTGTCCGGTGCACGCATACGCCAGGGCTTGCCCGAAGAGCAGCGGCGCGGCGAGGTTTGCTTGGGCGAGCGGACGCGCCGCTTGAATCCACGGACTCATCGCACCTGAAGGGTCACCGGGTCGGTCTCGAGCACCCGCCCAGGCACGAGACGAATCTCGCCGACGCGCACCGTGTAGTCACCCGGCGGAAGGGGGCCGAACTCGGTCGGCGCTGCACCGTCGCGCAGAAACCCGGAAATCCCAAGATGCGTCACGACCTGCGCCTCTTCTCCTGGCGCGAGGCTGAGCGAACGTTCCGGGGGACCTCCGGGCGGCGGCATCGGCGGCGGAAAGAAGGTTGGTCGCCAAATGGTCCCGGCCTCGTTCGTGAACGTCCAAGAAAAGTTATGCGCCAGAGGTACAACGAACGTGAACGATTGCGTCTCGGTTCCGGTATTCGAAAGCCAAAGCGCGCCCTCGAGCCGTCCGTCGACGTTCGTGCCTGCAGGGGCTGACGCCAGCGTCGCGCGAGCGGGTACAAAACGAGCCTTCATGGGGTCCTCCGCCGATGTCGCGTGCGCCTCTTCCTGGTGTTCACGGCCTTCCGTTTCCGGGTCGTGGCGCTCGGTCGCCGGCGCCTCGGTCGCCGATCCGCAGGCCATCACACAAAGAAGGAAGGGCCACGGGCGCAACATCGTCGACACGGTATCCTCCCGCCGTGGCTGCGACCAGACCACAGGAGAGAACTTCGAAGGTGGAGTTTCAAACCCTTCGGCCCCTTCACGGGTGGGCGATGACCTGTTTGGCCGCCAACGCGATCGTGGCGATCCTCGACGTCGGAAATACGACGTTCGACCTCGATCTGCTCGGGCGTACGGAAGGCATCTCCTCGTTGATCCTGGAGGGCGAGCTCGAGCGCGCCGCAGCCCGGCGCGCGCTTCTTTACTACGCCACGCTCGGCGCGATGGCATTGGCGGCTGTGGTTTTTCTGCCGTGGTTCTTTCGGGCGTACCGCAACCTGGCCGCGCTCGAGGCACCGCATCGAAGTACGCCGGGCTGGGCGGTAATCGGCTGGTTCATTCCCTTTGGAAACTTCTATCTTCCCTACCGTTCGATGCAGGAGATCTGGAAGGGCGCCGGGAATCCTGGTTCCACGTGGACTGTTTTCGCATGGTGGACGTCTTGGCTCAGTGCCGCGCTCCTCGAACGTCTCTCGGGACTGGCGCTTCGGGACGGAAGGCTCGACGACGCGACCGCACTCCATCTCGGCGGAGCGGCTCTTGCGGCGTTGAGCGCGATCGTCTGTGTGGTGTTGATTCGATCGATCTCAAAAGGGCAGGAGCGCCTGTGGGCGAAACGCACCTAGGGCGTTCCAGGTTTGGGGGATTGCGATGAAGGGTCTCTCTCGCGCGCTCGTTACGTTTGCGATCCTTGGCGGCGTCTGGGGAACGCTCGCAATCGTGGGTTGGGCGAGCGATGTGCTCCCGCCGATCCAGGGCCTCTTGGGCGATGAACCCGAAGCGGACGATCCGAGCGGCTTGGACTCGGGCGACAACGCGACGAACGACAACGCCGCGGACGGCAACGCCGCGGACGGCAACGCCGCGGATGGCAACGC
>JBCDAA010000432.1:0-7393 GCA_039186435.1 Myxococcota bacterium
CACGAGGAGAGGGTCCAAAACGCCATGGCGCCGCCCGTCCGCCAATGAGCGCGAGCGCTCGCGACGCCGGCAAGCCCCCGCCTGCCGAGGATCTCATCACAGTAGATCGCTAGTCCGTTCCAGGGCGACAGCAACTCCGCGAGCGCGCGGATTTCGTTTGCTTCGAGTCCCTCGAGCTTGTCATCGCGTCCGCGCATGAGTGAGCGATATACCAGGGCCCGTTGGTAGAGAGGCTCTTCCTGCGAACTGCCCAGGGCTTGGGAGTGTTCAGCCTGCTCGGCCAACATGCGCGCGGCTCTGGCGAGGGCGGCGACGAGAGAATCCGGGCCGAGCTCCGAATCTGAGGTAAGCGACGCCAGGGCGGAGAGTCGGTCGACGAGCCGATAGCGAATTGACCACGGATCGTTGTCGTTGCGGAGCAAGTCGCGTAGTACGCCATCCGATCGTTCCACGGAGCTGCGTACGAATGCGATGCGTTCAGGGGAACCAGGTGGGGTGTCCGTTTGCTCCTTCAGCCGACGACCAAATGCGTCGACACATTGCATTCGAGGAGAGCTTGCAGGGGCGAGGAACCATTCGAGTGGCAACCCGCCAACCATTCCGTTTGCAACGCAGTTAGAGTCGGGAAAGAAACGGCAGCTACCGGTTGGAAAGAAATGACTCGCCTTGAGTTCCAGTACCTCCATGCGGTGAGAGTAAGTCTCTCCGCCGGTCTTCGCTGGCTTCGGTCCGAGGAGCAGCGGGTCGGTGAGTCAGAACGCGAAGAGCTCTTCGTTGCTCGCGACTTCACCGAGGCCGGTTTCGACGCGGCCCTGGATCTCGACCGTCTCGTCGACCAGCGCCTTGATCGCACCGATCTCGCGGACGAACTCCGCGAAGAGGGTGGACTGCGCACCGAGGACGCCCATCGACTGCTGGTTGTTGATGAGAATGACGAACTCGCCGGTGGAGAGGTCGCCCTCGCCAACGTAGAGGGTCTTTTCCGTGCTCGCGCGGGAGCGCTGGCTCGGGCGGATCTGCACCTGGCCTTGCGAGTCCTCGGGAACGGTGACGAAACCGAGGTTGCACTGGTAGCGCTCTTCGTCGACCCGGATGAGGCAGCCGACGAGCGCCGTGGCGTTCTCCATCGACGCCGCGGAGCTGTTGAGCTCCTCGCGACGCGCGTCGCCCGAAGTCATCGCGCTGATGGCCTCGATGCGACCCCACATCTGATTGATGTGGTTGTAGTAGTCGAACATCGAGTCGACCGTCTCCGTACGGAAGAGCGAGTAGTTCTTTCGCGAGAAGATGTTCGCCTGGAAGGGCTTTTCAAGCGCGCGCAGCGCTTCGATGGACTCGTAGTCGACCGAAGGTGCCTGGCCTGCGCCACCTCGTGCCTTGCGCACGGCTTCGTCGACGAGACGTTGCGCTTCCGACACGACGTTGCTCGCTTCACGAACCGCGTCGTAGATCTCCTTGCCGTCGCGCACCGCCATGTTGTGGATCTTTCGCTGATCCATGACGTTGCCTGAGAAGTAGCCGAGCAGGAGACCGAGAACACCGCCGAGGGCCAGCAGCATCATCGTGCGTCCCTTGCGCTTGCGTCCGACCTCACCGTCGTCGACGGGCTTGTCGTCAAAGACAAGACGGACTTCCTGCGGACCGGCGGCGGGCGCCTGCGCGGCGAAGGGATCCGCCGGCGCTGCCGGTTTCGGAGCTTCCTTCTTCTGCGCGAACGGAGGCGCGACGATGCCGGGCGCTGCAGCCGGCTTTACGGCGGCAGGCGGTGCAACGACACCTCCTGGGGGCGCCACCGCGGGCTTCGGCTTCGGCTCAGCGCCGGTGACCGAAGGGGGCGGTGCAACTCCGTCCCCGTCCTGCGGGGTGTTCGGAGCAATGGTTTTACCCAAACGGGCCTTGAGATCCTTGATCTTGCGGGGTTTCTTGGTCGCCATGGCGTGTCGAAGGCCCCTCTCCGGGGGGTGAGAGAGGCGGGCAAACCTATGCGCTTCGCCAGAGCAGTGTCAAGTTGGCTTTGTGGGTCGCCGTCGGGGGCGGGGGCGGTTTTTCCCTTTGGTTTGGAGGGGTCGAATCGCCTCGAGGCGGCCGAGGAGCGCCTCGATTTCTTCCTCGACGGTGCGCTGTTCGCTCAGAGAATCGAGGAGGGCGAGGTCTTCCACGAGTCCGCGGCGGAGCAGTTCGCGGTAGCCCTCCAGGGCTGTGGCCCGTCGCTGGAGGAGCTCCGCGGCCTCGTCGCGAAAGCGAAGCGCCCGTTCATTTTCGAGCTCGAGGGCGGCCACCGTCTCCGCATGACGACGCGCCGCGGGGAGCGCGCCCGCTTCGAGGAGGTCGCCGGCGCGCACCGGGAGGTCGTCCGCGAGCGCTGCTTCGACGTCGTCGAGCGCGAGCAGCTCGAGGTCCTCGGTGATCGCTTGCTGAAGGGTCTGAATCTCGTCGAGCAGTCCGGCGGGAGTTTCTTCTTCGCTCTCGTCCGAGCAGCCAAACGCGAGAAGGGCGAGTGCAAGGGCCGCGGCTGCACGCGAACGGCGTCTCGCCGGCTGGGTCACGGAGTGCTCCCGTAGCCGCGCTCGCGGTAGAACTTTTCGATGCGCAGGTTGATGAGCTCGGGGTACTCGACTGCGACGTAGTGCGTTCCCCCCGGAACGACCAAGAGCTCGGAGCCGGGAATGCGTCGCGCCATTCGTTCCGCGGCGCTTCGGGGCGTGAAGAGATCACGGTCGCCCGCGACCAGGAGCGCGGGCACATCGACGTCCTCGAGAAAGCGCGACGCGTCGTGCTCACCGAGCAGTTCGAGGATGCGCAGATAGAGTTTCATGTCGACGTCGGCGAAGGACTCGGCGAGCTGATGAAAGATCGAGTCGTCGAGGGTCGATGCGGCGAGACCAATGCGCTTGGCCCACTGCACCGCCTCGGGCATCTTCACGACGCGTCGCGTGACCGCTTCCGCGAGGCGAGGGACCGCGCCGAGCCCGCGGATCACCGGCGGGAGGAGGTCGCCCATGAACCCGAGGTTCATCACGGTGCTCCACGGATTTCCCGCGACTCCGTTGACGAGAACGAGGTTGGCGACTCGCTCCGGATGGCGCCCAAAGAGCTCAAGGGCGACCTGGACGCCCATGGACCAGCCGATGAAACTGGCGCGCTCGACGCCTTCCGCGTCCATCACCGCGAGCGCATCTTGGACGTGGTCCGAGACCGTGAGCGCGTCGAGGCTGGGCGGAGGTCCCGAGCGATAGAGACCGCGGTAGTCCCAGGACATGAAGCGGTAGCGATCCTGGAAATAACGAATCTGGTGACTCCACGCCATCCAGCTCCCGCCGAGACCGTTGCAGAGCGTCACCGGCGTTCCGCCGCCAAGGACGTGGTAGGCGATCTCCGTCCCGTCATGAGAGAGAATGCGATGTTCTTGGCACGGTGGTTGTTTCATCCGCAGCAGCGGGTGTAGCACGGCTTCCATCGGTCTGCGCGCGATCGCCACCGTGCTATACGTGCCGAACGTGATCCTCGTCGTCGATAACTACGACTCCTTCACCTACAACCTCGTCCAGTATCTCGGCGAGCTTGCGCAAGAGGTGGTCGTGCGCCGCAACGATGCGGTGGACGCGCAGGCGGTTCGTTCTCTTGGACCGGCAGGCGTGCTTTTGAGTCCGGGACCGGGTCGCCCAGAGGACGCGGGCGCGACGCCGACGATTCTCGCGGACCTCGCGGGCGAACTCCCGATCTTTGGGGTTTGCCTCGGTCATCAATGCATCGGCGCGCACTGGGGCGCCTCCATCGTTCGGGCGGAGCGGCTCATGCACGGCCGGACGTCACCCATCGAACACGACGGCAAGGGCGTCTTCGCGGGACTTCCCAATCCGTTCACGGCGACTCGCTACCACTCCCTGCTCGTGGAGCGTTCGTCGGTGCCGAGCGAACTCGAGGTCAGTGCATGGACCGCGGAGGGGGAGATCATGGGCCTTCGGCATCGCGACCTCGCCATCGAGGGCGTGCAGTTTCATCCCGAGTCGTTTCTGACCGACCATGGCCACGCGCTTCTTCGGAACTGGCTGCTGTCCTTTGGGGCGACTTCATGAAAGTTCCGGTTTTCGTGAAGGTTTCGGTTTCGTGAAGGTTCGTGAAGCACTTAAGGAAGTCCTTGCCGGGCGTGAGCTCTCCGCGGCCGCGATGGAAGGCGCCATGGGGGAGATTCTGGCGGGCGAGGCGCCGGCCAGTGTGCTGGGGGCCTTTGCGGTCGCACTGCGGATGCGCGGGGAGACCACCGAAGAGGTTGCCGCTGCCGCGCGGGTGATGCGCCGGGAGAGCCGGGCGGTCTCGCTCGCCGAAGGGACCGTCCTCGACACCTGCGGGACCGGCGGCGATGGGCTCGGTACGTTCAATATTTCGACGGTCTCCGCGATTGTGGTTGCCGCCTGCGGCGTTCGGGTCGCCAAGCACGGCAACCGCGCGGTCTCGAGTCGTGCGGGAAGCGCGGACGTGCTCGAAGCCCTCGGGCTGCCGCTCGAGATCACCGACGACAAGCTTCGGCGCTGCATCGAGGATGTTGGGATCGGGTTTCTCTTTGCGCCTGCCCACCATCAGGCGCTCCGTCACGCCGCGAGTGTGCGGCGGGAGCTCGGCGTGCGGACCTTCTTCAACCTGCTTGGCCCCCTCGCAAACCCGGCGGCCGCGACCCACCAGCTCATCGGCGTCTACGATCCTGCGCGGGTGACGCAGACCGCGGAGGTCCTCGGTGAACTCGGCGCAGAGGCCGCCTGGGTGGTGCACGGGGAAGGGGGGCTCGACGAGGTCGCTCCTCGCGGGTCGACGAAGGTCGCTCGGTTGCGGGATGGAAAGGTCGACACGTTTGCGCTTTCGCCCGCGGACTTTGGCCACGACGAGGTGGCACTCGAGGCGCTCGTTGGCGGGGACGCGACCGAGAACGCCGCGATCGCCCGCGCAATCCTCCGCGGTGAAAAGGGCCCGCGCCGAATCGCGGTCCTCGTGAATGCGGGCGCGGCGCTCTGCGTCGCCGGTGTTGTCGAGGGCCCGAAGGATGGGGCCGCACGAGCCGCGAAGGCGATCGACGAGGGCGCCGCCGACGCGATCCTCGACCGCTGGATTCAGGCAGCTTCGTGAGTGTCCTCGACGCGATCGTCGCGCGAACCCGCCGAGAGGTCGAGCGACGCAAACGCCACGGGGCCCCCAAGACGACGCCGGTCGATCGGCGCACGGCAGCGCTCGCGGCCCTTCGCCGAACGGACGAGCTTCGCGTGATCGCAGAAGTGAAGTTTCGGAGTCCGAGCGCGGGCGAGATTCGTTCTCGGCGCCCGGGCGAAGCCGTGCGGATCGCGAACCAGTACGTGGACGGGGGCGCCGCTGCCGTGAGTGTGCTCGCCGATCGGGCGTCCTTTGGGGGCGGGGTGCTCGACGTGCGCCGCGTCGCCAACGCGGTTTCGGCGCCCGTTCTTTTCAAAGGGTTCGTCGTCGATCCCTGCCAGGTCCATCTCGCCGCGTCGGTGGGTGCTTCCCTCGTGCTTCTTCTGGTGCGCTGTCTCGAGCAGCAACAGCTCCAGGCGCTGGTTGACGCCACGATAGAACTTGGTCTGACGCCACTGGTGGAAGCCGCCGACGAGGACGAGGTCACCAAGGCACTTCAAACCGGTGCCCAGTGCGTCGGCGTGAACGCGCGCGACCTTCACACCTTTCGCGTGAGCCCCGAGCGCGCAGCCTCGTGTCTCGCCAAGATTCCGGAGGACCGGATCGCGATCTACATGAGCGGAATTCGGAGTGCCGCGGACCTTCGGCGCGTCGCCCGCGGCCGTGCGGATGTCGCCCTGATCGGCGAGGGGCTGATGCGAGCGAGCGAGCCGGGGCGCGAGCTCGCGGCCTGGCGTGAAGAAGCCCGAAAGGATGCGCGATGAGTCGGCGAACGGTGCTGGTGACCGGTGCGGCGGGCACGGTGGGGACGTACGTGGTCGCGCTCGCTGGGGCTGCAGGTCATCGCGTCATCGCGAGCGACCTCCGCGCGCGCACGGTTCGTGTTCCGGTTCGCGGGGAAGTTCGCGAGGCCGACCTTACCGATCCGTCGGCGATCCGCGAGCTCGTCCGTGGATGCGACGCAGTCATTCATACCGCGGCGCTCCTCGATGTGGGCGCTGGCCAGGCGGCCCTCGCGGCCGTCAACACGGACGCCGTGGCGGCGCTCTACGAAGCCGCGGAGGCGGCGAGTGCAAAACACTTCGTGCATCTGAGCGGAGCGCGCCTCTACGCAGCGCATGGCCCCGCGCCGCTTCGGGAGGACGCGCCGCTCGCCCCGCGTGGTCCCTACGGGATGTCGAAGCACGCTGCGGAGGTGTTTCTGCGTGGTCAAAAGGGACTGCCGTGGACGATTCTGCGCGCCGCGCCGATCTATGGGCGACGCGGGCGTCACTTCGCTGCGTCGCTACTTGCGGTGGGACCGATCCTCCGGCTCACCAGTCCGCTGCTCCCGCGCTTTGAAGGCGGCCCGATGGGGACGATGACCCACGCGGAGGACGTCGCGCGTGCGCTTCTCTTTGTGCTCGGAAACGAGGGTGCGCACGGACAGGTTTTCAACGTGACCGATGGGGATGCGCGGTCTCTCGGCGAACGACTTTCGATCACCTTCGATGCGTACGGCCTGCGCACCGCCCCCGTTCCAAGCGCCTTTTCGTCCTACATTGGAATGCTTGGCAGCGAGCGTCTCAATCGAGTTCTCGACCGGGCGGCGCTGACGGGCTGGAAAGCGGTGACGACGCGCCACGGCTTGAAGTCTGCCCTACGGCCCCGCTTTGATCCTGAAGTGCTCGAGCTGGTTCACGAGGATCTCGTGGTCGATGGAACCAAGCTGGAGGAGCTCGGCTTCGAGCCGCGCTTTCCTCGGTTTGAAGCGGGCTGGTCCGAGGTGCTTCGGGTGTACCAAGCCGAGGGTTGGGTTCCGCGATACTGATTTCTTGGGAGGGATATGCCTATCCCTCCCCCCGCAGGAAGTGAATTCCTGCGGGTCCCCCCTCCAATGACGAGCGCTTCGCGCTCGCCCTCCCTTCGGTCGGGTTGGAGGCTCAAGCGCTTTGCTCGCTTCGCTCGCTTGCTTCCGTCTCTTTGGCGGCTGACGATTTGCTTCTTCGCGTCGGTAGGTCGTTTTCCGTTCGGTCGGTCGGTCGGGTCGGGTCGGGTCGGGTTGGAGGCTCGAGCGCTTTGCTCGCTTCGCTCGCTTGCTTCCGTCTCTTTGGCGGTGGGCGATTTGCTTCTTCGCGTCGGTAGGTCGTGTTCCGTTCGGTCGGTCGGTCGGTCGGGTCGGTCGGGTTGGAGGCTCAAGCGCTTTGCTCGCTTCGCTCGCTTGCTTCCGTGTCTTTGGCGGCGGGCGATTTGCTTCCTCGCGTCGGTAGGTCGC
>JBCDAA010000433.1:0-7376 GCA_039186435.1 Myxococcota bacterium
CGGTCAACGCAGGCAGAACTTCCGGCGAGCGAGGTTCGGCCCTCTCGTCGACCTGAACCTCGGCGGCTTCAACCTCGGCTTCGTCCGCCTCGACCACCTCCGAGCGCTCGAACACGCCGGCCTGGTAGAGCATCACCCCCGCCCCGACGGTGACGAGCGCGAGCAGCACTTTCGCCCCCACCCCGAACGCGGACTTCCCGGCGAGCGTGGCAACCTTGGCCGCGGAGGATGCCTGAACCTCCGGCGAAATCACGGGCGTCCGCTCTGCGCTCGCCAAGAGCTCACGAACGCGGGCCGAACTCCCCGAACCTTCCTCCAACCATCGCTTCGGCGCGTCACTCATGCGCTTGCGCCTTCCAGTTTTGCGAGAGCCGTCGCAAACGCCTTTCGCGCCGCGTGCACGCGCGAGTACACCGTGCCGACCGGAATCCCGAGCTGCTCGGCGATGTCCTCCCCGCTCATCCTGTCGATCTCGTACATCACAAAGGTCGCCCGTCGATCGACCTCCATCGCATCGAGGACCCGCTGCAAGGTCGCCTGCGCTTCGCGCGCCTCGAGCTCCGCCTGCGACGAGGGTGCGCTTTGCGGGGTGGACGGCGCCTCGTCGACGAGTTCCTCGTTTCGCACGTGCGGGCGACGCCGATACGCGGCAGCTACCTTTCGGCAGATCCCGTAGAGCCACGAGGTCACCCGCGAAGAGCCATCAAAGCTATCGCGCCGACGATGCACGACGACGAAGACCTCCTGCATCATGTCCGGCAGGTCCGCTTCCCGAACGCCCATGCGATGGAGCGTCGCCCAAACGAAACCTGCGTGCGCCTTGTGAACGCTGACCACGTCCAACGCAGGTTTCGCAGGGCGCGAAGCAGGCGTGGGCTGGGACAGCACAAAGATCATTGTCCAGTGATTGCCGCCCGCGTCGCGATCCTTCACGGAAATCTGAGCGCCAGGGACACCGCAAGGTTCAACCCCGCGAGATCTTGACGAAAAGCGGGCTCCGGTTCGTTTCGAACGTCAAAGCGACGCCGCAGCAACGACCAGAGCACGCCGCCTTCGACGCGAACCCAGAGGGGCCCGACCACCCGCAGCTGGGCGCTGAGATCCGTCGCCAGTCCGGCCCATGCGCGGTCGCCTGGAAAGGTCGGATCGGGCTCGAAGACCACCGCGTGAATCACCCCGATCATCGGGGATACGCAGCCGCCCAGGAGCAGGCGCTCGATCGGTCGCCCCTCGGCGCAGAGGGTGAGGGAGAAGCTTGTGAGACCAAAGGCAAAGTCTCCG
The DNA here is from genome assembly GCA_039186435.1 of Myxococcota bacterium. Taxonomy (GTDB): domain Bacteria; phylum Myxococcota_A; class Polyangia; order Polyangiales; family Houyiibacteriaceae; genus JALVDI01. The sequence continues at coordinate 1,282 of JBCDAA010000433.1, forward strand.
CTTGCGGTTTGCACCTCCGGAAAAAAACGCATGCCGAATCCCCAGCGAAGCGGGCCGGCGATCGCGCCCTCCACGCCGAGGTGAGCGCTCGCCGCAAACTCGGGAAGGACGCCGCCGGCAAAGGACGCGCCCGCGTGCGCAGAGATGCGCGGATCAAATCCAGCGTCCGGCGGTTCCACCGGTGGGCTGGTTTCGGTTGCAGCTTCGGCTGCGGCTTCCGCTTCCGTTTCAGGGTCGGCTTCGGCGTCCGTTTCGACCGGCGTATCCGCTTCCGGAACGGGCGCCACCGCCATCGCGGGATCGATCATCAACACGATCGCGAGCACCACCGCGTCGCCCAGGGTGTCGCAGCTCGGCGAGGCACTCTGGAGCGGGCGTGACCATCCCTCTTCCCCGTTCGCGTGCCGGACTGCCAGCGCCGCATGCCAGTGCGTCGCCGAGCGGGTGAGCTCCACAAAGAGCTGCTGGGGACTTTCCGAGGAAAAAGGGTTTCGCTGCAGCCGCGCGGCAACGTCGGCCGCCACCATCGCCTCCCGCGGACAGGACTCCGTGCCTTCCCCCGCGATCCAGTTCAGGTCGTAGCTCTGGGCGTGAGCGCTCGTCGCCATCCAGCTCGTCGCCATCCAGCTCGTCGCCATCCAGACCGCAACCCTAAGCCTCGATCGAGCGCGCGGTGACGATAAGGGAAGGGACATTTCACGCGGAACTTGATCGATTCGTTCATGGGTGTCGAACCTTCCAGCATCGAGCGCTGAACGGCCTTTCCGGCCTTCGGGCTCGACGGCGAGGCAGCCCATCGTCGAAGATGCCGCCATGGCAGGGGATACCGCCGAACACCGACGTCTCCTCGCGCACCGTGCACGCGAGGCCAACTGGCGCAAATGGGGCCCCTACCTCAGCGAACGCGCCTGGGGCACCGTGCGCGAGGACTACAGCGCGGACGGCGAAGCCTGGCAGACCTTTCCGCACGATCACGCGCGAAGCCGTGTCTATCGCTGGAACGAGGACGGCCTCTGCGGGGTGAGCGATCGCCACCAGTACCTCTGTCTCGCGCTCGCGATTTGGAACGGACGCGACCCCTTTTTGAAGGAGCGCCTCTTTGGGCTTTCCGGTCCGGAGGGCAATCACGGCGAAGACGCCAAGGAGTACTGGTACTACCTCGACAACACGCCGACGCATTCCTACATGCGGATGCTCTACAAATATCCGCAGCGCACCTTTCCCTACGAACAGCTGGTGCGCGTCAACTCGGCGCGCAATCGCTTCGAGCCGGAGCTCGATCTCGTCGACACCGGGATCTTCGAAGGCGACCGCTACTTCGACGTCGAGGTCGAGTACGCCAAGGCCGGCGAGGACGACCTCTGCATGCGCATCGTCGTGACCAACCGGGGACCGGAGTCCGCGCCGCTGTGGGTGCTTCCGACCCTCTGGTTTCGCAACACCTGGTCGTGGGGATACGAGAGTGGCCCCATGGGCGACGTCGAAGGCGTGCCTCGACTGCACTGGGCACAGGATCACGTGCGCGCTGAGCATCCCGCCGCAGGAACGCACCACTTTTACGTCGAGGGGGCGAGCGAGACGCTCTTCACCGACAACGAGTCCAACGCCGAGCGCCTCTGGGGGACCAAGAGCGCTTCCCCCTTCACCAAAGACGCGTTTCATCGCTACCTCTGCGAAGGGGAGCAAGGCGCCGTAAACCCCGAGAAAACAGGCACCAAAGCATGCGGCGTGCACGCGCTTACGATTCCCGCGGGCGGTCGTCAGGTGCTTCGCGTTCGGCTCTCGAAGGAGGCGCATCAGGCGGCCGTTCACGACTTTGACGACGTCTTTGCGCGCCGCATCGAAGAAGCCGATGAGTTCTACAACGCGGTTCAGCGGAAGAGTTTGTCGGCGGACGAGCGCAACGTGCAGCGCCAGGCCCTCGCAGGAATGCTCTGGACGAAGCAGCTCTACTACTACGACGTGAAGCAGTGGCTCGAGGGCGATGAGGTCGCGCCGCCGGAATCACGACGCACGGGCCGGAACAGTCACTGGGGCCACCTCACGAACTTCGACATCATCAGCATGCCGGACAAATGGGAGTACCCCTGGTACGCGACCTGGGATCTCGCCTTTCACGCGTTGCCTCTTGCGCTGGTCGACATCGACTTCGCCAAACGCCAGCTCGAGCTCTTCACGCGCGAGTGGTACATGCACCCCAACGGGCAGCTCCCCGCGTACGAGTGGGCCTTTCACGACGTCAATCCGCCCGTGCACGCGTGGGCGACCTGGCGCGTTTACAAGATGGAAAAGGCGTGGGGCCGCTCGGATCGCGCGTGGCTTCAGGGCGTCTTTCACAAACTCCTGCTCAACTTCACCTGGTGGGTGAACCGCAAGGACGCGACCGGGTCGAATATCTTTCAGGGCGGCTTTCTCGGCCTCGACAACATCGGGCTCTTCGACCGCAGCAAGGAACTTCCGCACGGCGGGCGCATCGACCAGTCCGACGGCACGAGCTGGATGGCGGCCTATTGCCTGCAGATGATGAAGATGGCGATCGAGCTCGCACGCGAAGATCCCGTCTACGAGGATCTCGCGAGCAAGTTCTTCGAGCATTTCCTGCGGGTCGCGAACGCCATGACCGACCTCGGCGGAACGGGGCGCGGCCTTTGGAACGAAGAGGACGGTTTCTACTACGACGTGCTGCGCATTCCTGGGAGAGGCGCGACCACCTTGAAGGTGCGCTCGATGGTGGGGCTGCTGCCGCTCTTTGCGGTGGACACCATCGAACCGAAAGTTCTCGAGGCGATGCCGACCTTCGCGCGGCGCATGCGCTGGTTCACTCAGAATCGCCCGGAGGTTGCGCAGAGCCTGGCGAGCATGACGGAGCCAGGAGAGGGTCAACGGTTCCTCGTATCGCTCCTCACCCGCGAGCGACTCGTCCGCGTGCTTACGCGCATGCTCGACGAAGACGAGTTTCTTTCCCCCTACGGGATCCGCTCGCTCTCCAAGCATCACGAGGCGCACCCTTTCGAGCTGTCGCTCCAGGGGGAGACGCACCGCATCGGCTACGAGCCCGCGGAGTCGCAGACCGGCATGTTTGGCGGCAACAGCAACTGGCGCGGACCGGTGTGGTTTCCGGTGAACCACCTCATCATCGAGGCACTCCAGCGTTACCACCACTACTACGGCGATTCGCTGAAGGTGGAGTGCCCCACCGGATCGGGGAACTTCATGACCCTCGACGAGGTGGCGGCGGAGATTTCGCGACGCCTCACCCGGCTCTTTCTTGCGGACAAGAACGGGACGCGACCGGTCTTCGGCGGCGTTGAGCCCTTTGCGAGCGATCCGCATTGGCAAGATCACGTGCTCTTCTGCGAGTACTTCAACGGTGACACCGGGCAGGGCCTCGGCGCACAACATCAAACCGGATGGACCGGACTGGTCGCAAAGCTGCTGCAGCAATGCGGAGGACAACGATGAGTGAGACGGCAAAGACCCTCGCGATCGACGTCGGAGGAAGCGGGCTGAAGATGCTCGTTCTCGACGCGAAGGGAGAGGCGCTGACGGAGCGAACGCGGGTGTTGACGCCCCGACCTGCGGAGCCAGAGGCGATCGTTGAGGCGCTGCTGACGATGGACGACGCCCACGGATCGTACGACCGAATCAGCTGCGGCTTTCCTGGGGTGGTCGTCGACGGAGTCGTTCAGAACGCGCCGAACCTCGACGGGAACTGGCACGGCTACGACTTGCGCGCGGTGCTCGAGAAACGGTTCGGCAAGCCGGCGCGCGTGGCGAACGACGCGGACGTGCAAGGCTACGGCGCGATGGAGGGGAAAGGCGTCGAGCTCGTCATCACCCTCGGCACCGGTCTCGGTTCGGCGCTCTTTGTGAACGGCCACCTCGTGCCGAACCTCGAGCTTGGGCACCACCCCTTCAAGGACGGCAAGACCTACGAGCAATGCCTCGGCAAAGCCGCGCGCGAAGAGGACGGCAAGAAGAAGTGGAATAAGGCGGTCGGCGAGGCGATCGCGCAGCTTGAGCACCTCTTCAACTATCGCCGGCTCTACATCGGTGGCGGCAATGCGAAGAAGCTCAAGATCGCCCTGCCGGACAACGCGCAGGTGGTTCCGAATCGCGCGGGGCTCCTCGGCGGAATCGCGCTCTGGCTGGACCCATAGCCTACGATTTGCACCCCGAGCAATGGATCGGCTGAGGAAAGGAGATGCGTTCTGACGTTTAGGGCGCGCGAATCGCGGCGCGACCGTGCCATTCGTGCGGGATGTCGCGCATCAAAAGCGCGCAGTCGAGTTCCACGGAGCCCTCGGGAAAACGAGCTCGGTCCGCGAAGAAACTTGAGGCGGTGTCTTCCACCGAGAGCGGCGTGACCTTCCAGGCGAGAGTTCGAAGCTCGAGGCCGTCGTAGGTGCCTGGAGTTCGCGTGTCCGAGTAGCCGAGACACCCCTTTTCGAAGAAGGTTGAAGCATCGCCCACCGAGGCAAAGACCGAATCCTCGGGAAGCGTCTCCGCGACGGTTCCTGCAACCCGCACGTGGGTTCCGTCGTCGGCGGTCATCGCCACCGAGTAGCGCGCCTCCGATTCGTTCACCTCAAAGTCCGCGTGATGATGCACGCCGGGAAAGAGCCGTCCACCGACGAGCGCGTTCGCTCTCGAGGAGGTGTCGCGCCGCGGAATGTAGACGCCCTGCTGCACGCCCTGGTCGGTGTCCCACTCAACGGCGAATCGGTGCGCGGCGTTTTCTGACGAGAGTCCGATCGCCCAGGGCATCCATCGCGGGCGAATTGCGCGCAGTCGAATCAGGCAGATGCCTCCGACGGCCACGCCTTCATGAAGCTGCGGACGAAAGGGCGCCGGCAACGCCTTCGTGAGGACGTCGGGATCGATGCGGTAGTTGGCGAGAATGCGTCGCTCGATCACGCCGGTGATGGCAGGGATGCGCACGGACGCAGTGTGGGAGGCGAAAGCGCTTGCGTTCAAGCCGCGCGCGATGCGACGAGCCGGGGTCGCGCGAAGTGACGTCGAACCCGAACAGCAACGGAGCAGCCCGGCAACGAGCTGATTTCGCGGAAGAATCCGGGTTCACAACGCGAACGTTCACGCTGCCTGAAGCGTTCGCGGACGCCTTAGAGTATCGGTTCACGGAGGCGCGCGGCCTTGATTTTTGATTCCTGGACCGACGAATACGAAGCGCGATGGGCCTGTCTTCGCGCGTTCCTGAAGAAGTACTACGGCGTCGCGCCTGCGCTTCCGAGTCAGCAAGAGCTTGAAGCTGACCTCGGCATTTCGCTGCGCGGCTCAGTGCTCGCGTGGGTTCAGCTTCTGGAGGGGCTCGCGCGCGAAGGTCGCTGGCGCGATGTCTTTCGGGACAACCGAAGCTTCGACCCCGTCCCCGACATTGACGCTCTCTCAATTCTCGTCTCGGGCGAGGACGACGTTCACTGGGGCGTGCTTTGGGAGCACACCTTGTCCATGGACGACCCGCCGGTCCATTTCTACAACTACGACTACTTCGGCGAACACGACACCAGCTTCGTCGAGGGTGGCCTTGTGCCGACGCTAACGGAGTGGGCTCTCGACTACTGGTTCACCTACCTCTCGGATCACAAAGGTTCGTCGAAGGTCAGCGAGTACAGAAACAACAAGATTCAACCGGGTGCATCGTCGGCCTTTCCGGTGGTTTTCTCCGTAGCGCACGCGACGGTTCTCGAAGACGAGGGAATGCTTGCGTACATCGGGCCCATGACGACGCAGGGGACCCCGGTGGTTAAACTTGCGGCGGACGACGAGGAATCGATGAAGACGCTCCGCGAGCGCATCATCGTGCCCTGGGTTCCCTAGCGACGCTCGAATCGACAGCGACGCTCGAATCGACAGCGACGCTCGAATCGACAGCGACGCTCGAGGACAAGGGCACACCCAGCGCGCGCCAATCGTGCTAGACCCGCCTCGCGCGATGCCGACGCCCGAGCCGCCCAAGAGCTACCTGAAGCAGGTCCGCATGCTCGTCGGCAACGTGCGCCGGGCGGTGGGGATCGCCTGGCGCTTCGAGCGTTCGCTGACGCTTCGCTACGTGCTCGTCAATATCGTCAGCGCGC
>JBCDAA010000434.1:0-7362 GCA_039186435.1 Myxococcota bacterium
CGAGAAGGAAAGTGCCTCCGCATGCGTTCTCAGGCTAGGATCGACCCCCTTGGTTGACGACCAACAGCGTGCGAGCGAACTCGTCGGCCAGGTTGTTGCCGACCGCTACCGCGTGGTGCGCGAGATCGGCGGGGGCGGGATGGGCTTTGTGTTCGAGGTCGAACACATCGCCCTTGGGCGTCCCTTTGCCCTTAAAATCCTTCAGCTCGGTCAGTGGAACGAAGAGCTCGTCCAGCGCTTTCAGCGAGAGGCGCGCGCCCTTGCGAAAGTTCGCTCGCCGCGCGTCGCGCAGGTCACCGACTTCGGCGTCGCCAGCGCCCTCGGCCCCTACTACGTCATGGAGCTCGTCGACGGCGAGTCGCTGAGCGCACGCCTCAAACGCGGGCCGATCACCTCGGACGCGGCGCTCCCTCTCGCGATCGATCTCTGTGAAGCGCTCGCAGACGTCCACGACGTCGGCATCGTGCATCGCGATCTGAAGCCGGGAAATATCGGTCTCCCCTCGTCAGGCCCGGTCACCGTCAAGCTCCTCGACTTCGGGCTCGCCGCGAGCATCGACGACGCGTTCCTCACCCGGATCACCCAGTCGCATCAGGTGCTCGGCTCCCTCCCCTACATCGCGCCGGAACAGTTCTCCGGGGCGCGGCCTCAGGTGCCGCAAGACCTTTGGGCCCTGGGCATCGTTCTCTTTCAGATGGTCGCGGGGCGCCTTCCCTTCGACGCACCATCGACGCCAGCGCTCATGCACGCGATCCTGACCGCGCCGGTTCCGCCGGTCGCCGAAATGCCGGGCCCCTTGGCAGAGGTGATTCGCCAGCTCCTTCACAAGAATCCGCAGCAGCGTCTTCCGAGCGCGCGCGATGCAGCGCAGGCGATCCGAAACCTCACTCCCTCGCGGGTTTCCGATGTCCCGGCGACGCGCGCGATGCCCTCGGCGCCTCCGCCTCCCGCGGAGACACTCCCGTCCACCCCGCCCTTCGCCCGTGGACTTCCCGAAATGCCCGCGGTGCCACCGCCGCCCAAAGCCCCCTCGATTCCGCGAACGAGCTACGTGCCGCAGAGCGAGTATCCCTCCGCGGTCGCACCCGTCCTTCCGAGCACCCCCCCGCCGGCGTCGCTCCCCGAGCTGCCCCGACCCGGGCTCAAGACCCACTGGACCCTTTGGCTCGTCGTCGGGCTCCTCCTCGGCGGTCTCACAGCCGTGGGGATCGTGCTGCTCCTGGATCGCGGAAGCGTGAACCCGCCACCCGCTCATCTCACCTCGCCCCTCGACGGCGGCAACGACGCGCGCGAATAACCTCGCACCGACCTTCGTTGACAGAGCCAGCCCCCCAGGCTAGCTACGCCGACCATGAGCACCCCCATTGGCGAGAGTCGCGACAAGCTCCAGGACCTCGCTCAGCGCCTCGATGCGCTGGGGAGGTACCTTTGACCTCGACGGCTTAAAGCACGAGGTCGATCGCCTTACGAACCTGTCCCTCCGCGAAGGGTTTTGGGACGACCGCGAGGAGGCCGAGCGGCTGATGCGCGAGCGCGGTCGTGCAGAAAAGACGGTCACGAGCTTCGAAAAGCTCTCGAGCGATGTCACCGGCATGCTCGAGCTCCTCGAGATGGTGGGCGAAGGAGACGAAGACGAGGTCGAAGAGCTCGTCGCGCAGATTCCCGAACTTACCGAAGGTGTTCGCGCCCTCGAGCTGCAGCGCATGCTGACACCAGAAGACGATCAGGACGCCATCGTCTCCATCAACTCTGGCGCCGGCGGCACGGACGCCGAGGACTGGGCCGAGATCCTTCTGCGCATGTACCTCCGCTGGTGTGACAAGAAGGGCTTCAAAGTCGAAATGCTCGACAAGCAGCCCGGCGAGGTTTGCGGCATCTCGAGCGCCTCCTTCAACGTCAAAGGCGAGTACGCCTACGGCTTTCTTCGCGCGGAAAACGGCGTGCACCGGCTCATTCGCATCAGCCGCTTTTCCGGACGGCGCGAGACGAGCTTTGCCGGCGTGAGCGTGGTCCCGGATCTCGACGACACCATCGAGATCGAGATCAAGTCCGAGGACCTCGAGATCAGCACCATGCGCTCCGGCGGCGCAGGCGGCCAGCACGTCAACCGAACGGAGTCCGCGGTGCGCATTCGCCATGTTCCGACAGGCTTTGTCGTCCGCGCGGAGAGCGAGCGCAGCCAGCACCAAAACCGCGAGCAAGCCATGCAGCGTTTGCGCGGCCTTCTCTTTGAAAAGGCGCGACGCGATCGCGAACAGGCCTTCGAGGAAGCCTTCATCAGCGACCAGAGCGAAATCGCCTTCGGCAGCCAGGCGCGGACGTACACACTCCAGCCCTACAAAATGGTCAAGGACGAGCGCACCGACACCAAGATCGGAAACGCCGACGCCGTCCTCGATGGTGACATCGACGAACTCATCGAAAGCTATCTCCTTCTGAGCGCCGACAAGCGCCGCGAGAAGGAAAAGGAAGAGCGCGAGTAGCGCGGGGAAGCCCCCAAGGAAACGCAAGGAAGCACCGTGTCGAGCGAAGACCAGCTGCGCAAAGCGAGCCTCGAAAAGATCCAGCGCCTTCAGGAAGCCGGGACGCAGGGGTTTCCGAACTCCTTTCGCGCCACGCCCGAGATGGAAGCGAAGCGGAAAGAGATCGCTTCACTCGCACGCGCCTGCGAAGCGGACGCCCAGGCGGCCAAGGAAGAAGAGCGCGAGCCGAAAGAAGCCGAGTCTCGCGGGCTCCCGAGCGAAGACGGGCTGAAGGGCGACGAGGATCAGCACTGGCTCTACGGGCGCGTGGTCGGCAAGCGCGGCCCCTTTTTGGTGATTCGAACGCCCTACGGCACCGTCCAAGCGCTCGTGCGCCCGAAGGACTCGAAGGCGATGGCGACGCCGCTCCCGGAAGCCGAGCGACCCATCGCCAAGATGGTCCAGCCGGGCGATATCGTCGCCCTCAAGGGACCGCTCGTTCGCACGCGCACCGGGGAGGTCGCGGTTCGCGCGCATCACTACCAGCACGTCTCCAAAGCGCTCCTTCGCCCGCCCGAAAAATGGCACGGTCTCAAGGACGTCGAGACGCGCTACCGCGAGCGCTACGTCGATCTCTGGGCGAACCCCGGCGTCGCCGACGTCTTTCGGGCGCGCACACTCATCGTGCGAACGCTCCGCGAGCGCCTCGACGCCCAGGGGTTTCTCGAGGTTGAAACGCCGCTCCTTCATTCCGTGCGAGGCGGCGCGACCGCGCGTCCGTTCAATACGCACCACAACGCCCTCGACCTGAGTCTCTACCTCCGCATCGCGCCGGAGCTCTATCTCAAGCGGCTTCTCGTGGGCGGCTTCGACCGCGTGTACGAAATCGGCCGCAACTTTCGCAACGAGGGCATCAGCACGCGCCACAACCCCGAGTTCACGATGCTCGAGTACTACATGGCGTACGCGACCTACGAAGATCAGATGGACCTGATCGAGGCGCTCCTCAAAGACGTCGACAAGACGGTCCAGGCCTCCTTTCCGCACCTTTGCGAGGAGCGCACCTTCGAGCTTCACACGTCCTGGAAGCGCGTTCCGATGCGCGACGCCATCGTCCTCGGCGCCCGCGCTGCTGGCCTCGACGTCACCCGCGAAGCCCTCGACCAGGAAGAGAGCACCGAAGCCTTCGCCAGTGCCGCCCGCGCCTCCCTCGACAAGAGTGGCCAAGCGATCCTCGACAAATGCGCGACCTACGGCGAACGCATCTTCGCGCTCTACGAGCTGCTCGCGGAGGAACGACTCACCGAGCTCTACCGCGAAGGCGACCGCTCCCTCCCGGTCTTCATCACGGACTACCCCTCCGACGTGTCGCCCCTTTCGCGGCGCAACGACGACGACCCGCGCTTCGTCGACCGCTTTGAGCTCTTCATCGACGGCCGCGAAGTCGCGAACGCCTTCAGCGAGCTCAACGATCCCGAAGACCAGGCCGCTCGCTTTCGCGCGCAGCTCGACAATCGCGACCGAGGCGACGACGAAGCGATGGACTTCGACGCCGATTACATTCGCGCCCTCGAGTACGGCATGCCGCCCGCCGCCGGGCTCGGCCTTGGGGTCGACCGCCTAGTGATGCTCCTCTGCGGCCAGGCCTCGATTCGCGACGTCCTTCTCTTTCCGCTCTTGCGGCCGGAGGCCTAGCGTTGGCACGCCGCACTCGTCTCGGCCCGATGCCGGCGGTCCACGCGTTCTTCGCGACCCTCCAGCAAGGTTCGATTGCGGCGATCCTGATCGGGTGGCCTCTGCTCACCTCCGCGGTGGTGCAGGGCTCGGTGAGCTTTGTCGCGCTTGCGGCCATCTTCGAACTCCTGGTGCTCATCAGCCTCGGGGTCTCGATCGCCACGCTAATTCGAACGCGCCGGAGCCAGGCCGGGGTCGCCGGTCGGACGCGCGTCGTCGCTGCAACACTGATCCACAGCCTCGCGCTTCTCGTGCTCCAGGTGCCGCTGATCGTGCTTGTGGTCGGCGCGGTTCAAGCGGTCGCGTCCGGGTTCAGCTTTACCTTCGGCCTCGACGAAGCGCGCCTCGCTCTCTCGGACACAGCACACCAGACCCTCACAATTTCAGGCATCGCGGCGGGCGCCGTCCTCGTCACCGACCTCGCGTTTCGGATCAGCCTTTGGTTTCTCCTTCCGCGTCGGTGGCGCGTCGGGTTCTGGATCCTCGTCGATGGCGTCCTCGTTGGCGCGTTCGCCTACGTCACCTGGAAGTTCCCTCTTCAGCCGACGAGCGACGACCTCGCCGCGCTGCAGGAACCGATCATTCGCCTCTCCATCACCGCGCTTTTCGCCATGCGCCTCTTCGCGCGTTTCGTTCCGGTGTTCATGGCGTCCATCGAGCGCATCGGATTTCTTTCCCTCATCGCCGGACGACACCTCAAAGCGAAGAAGAGCGGTTTTCTCGCGACCATCAGCAGCCTCAGCATCGGCGCGGTGGCGGTGTCGACCTGCATGCTCGTCGGCGTCCTCAGCGTGATGGGCGGCTTTCGCAACGACCTCAAAGAAAAGATCCTCGGCAACCACGCGCACGTCCTCGTGGACAAGGACGAGCGCGACACCTTCGAAGGCTGGTCCCCCGTCCTCGACGCGGTCCGCGGCGCCGAGGGCGTCATCGCCGCAACCCCCTACGTGAGCGGCGAAGTGATGCTCACGTCCGCCTCGAATCGCGCCGGCGCCGTTCTTCGTGGGGTGGAACCGACCTCCCTCGCCGAGGTCACCCGCATCGAACGCTACCTGGAAAACGGTCGCGGACGCCTCCTCTACCTACGCGAACCGGAACGCCTGCTCGACCTTCCCCCCGATGAGCGACGCTCCATCCTCCCCCTCGACATTGAGATCGAAGACGAGGACGACGAAGGGTCCGGGATCGTTCGGGACGCGGACGAAGCGATCGACGACGCCAACGAGGAGCCCGAAGAGCCCGAACCCGAAAACCCATCGGAAGACCCGCTCGCCGACTACCTTCGTGAGCCCGACGTGGATCGCCAGGGTCGGGAAGTTCTTCCCGGCATCGTTCTCGGCAAGGAGCTCGCGCGCACCCTCCGCGTCTTTCTGGGCGACGACGTGGACGTCGTCTCGCCGATGGGCGACCTCGGTCCGGCCGGCCCAATGCCCAAGGCCCGCCGCTTTCGCGTCGCGGGGATCTTCTACAGCGGCATGTACGAGTACGACATGAAGCTCGTCTACGTGCTGCTTCCGCGCGCGCAGCGCTTTCTCAACACCGGGGACGCGATCAGCGGCATCGAGATCAACGTCGCCGACGTGGAGCGCGCCCCCGAAGTCGCGTCGAGCGTCACCACCGCGCTGACGGAGATCGACCGCGCCGAGCTTCGCGTCCGCGACTGGCAGGAGACGAACCAAGGTCTCTTCGGCGCCCTCGCCCTCGAAAAGCTCGCGATGTTTATCACCCTCGGCATCGCCATTCTCATCGCAGGCTTTTGCGTGTTTGGAACGCTAACGCTGATGGTCCAGGAGAAGGGCCGCGAGGTTGGCATTCTCTTCGCGATGGGAACGACGCCGCGCGCCATCGTTTCCATCTTCATGCTCGAAGGACTCCTCATCGGTCTCTACGGCGCCACGATAGGACTCGGTCTCGGCTACCTCGTCACCTTCGCGTTCCAGCACTTCGGCATCCGCCTCAACCCCGAGGTCTACTACATCGACCGACTCCCCGTGCACGTCGACCCGGCCGAGTTTGCGCTCGTCGGCGTCGTCGCCTTGGGCATGTGCATCGTCGCCACCGTCTTTCCGGCCTACCTCGCGAGCCGAACCCAACCTGTAGAAGCGATCCGTTACCAATGACTACCCCTCTCGTCATCGCCCACGGCGTTCGCAAGGACTTCGTCCACGACGACAAAACCGTGCGCGTTCTCAAAGGCGTCGACCTCACGATCAACCGAGGCGAGATGGTCTGCGTCGTGGGTCGAAGCGGCGCCGGCAAAAGCACCCTCCTGCACATTCTGGGGACCCTCGATCTACCCACCGAGGGCGCGATCACCTACGCGGGACGCGACGTCACCAAGCTCTCCAGCCAGGAACTCGCAGACTTTCGGAATCGAACCATCGGGTTCGTGTTCCAGTTCCATCATCTCATGCCCGAGTTCGACGCCCTGGAAAACGTCATGATGCCCGGCCTCATCAAGGGGATGGATCGCAAGGGACTCCGCGAGCGCGCTCGGGGTCTTCTCGAGGAAGTCGGCCTTGGCCATCGTCTGGAGCACCGCCCTGGCGAGCTCAGCGGCGGCGAACAGCAGCGCGTCGCCCTCGCGCGAGCGCTGGTGATGGAGCCGGCACTGGTTCTCGCCGATGAACCCACCGGCAATCTCGACAGCAAAACCTCGGATGCGATCCACCGACTTTTCTTCGAGTTGAACGAAAAACGCGGCACGACCTTTCTCCTCGTGACCCACAGCGGCGACATGGCCGACCGCATGCCCCGGGTCGTCACGATGAAAGACGGCATGATCGAGAAGGACGAGCGAAAGGAGCCCGCCAAGCTCCCCGAAGCGCGGCTTTCTCGCAGCGAGGAGGAATAGACGCGGCTTGACCGCGATCTACCCCACGAGTATAGCCGCGCGAGCTTCGATTCCCGAAAATGCAGGCCTTTTTCCGATACTTTGCTTTGGGCGCCCTTCTTCTGGGCACCACCTCCGCGTGGGCGCAGCCCGAGGAGGAAGACCTCGAAGAAGAGGCCGCGGAGGAACTCGACGAGGAAGCCCTCGACGAGGGTGAAGAAGGCGACGCTGAAGACGGCGACGCTGAAGACGGCGACGCTGAAGACGGCGACGCTGAAGACGGCGACGCTGAAGACGGCGACGCTGAAGACGGCGACGCTGAGGACGGCGACG
>JBCDAA010000435.1:0-7282 GCA_039186435.1 Myxococcota bacterium
CCTCGACAAGGCGCGCCTCGTTCGTGCGCTGAAGGTCTCGGAGCTCGCGATCATGCTTCTCGCGCTGGTCGGCTTTCAGCTGCAAAGCCTCGTGCTGCTCTTTGTCGCGCTCTTCCTGATGGGCACGCAGTCGGCGTTCTTTGGCCCCGTGAAGTACGCCATCCTTCCGCAGCACCTTCGCGAGGACGAGCTGGTTGCCGGCAACGGCCTGGTCGAGATGGGCACCTTCGTGGCGATTCTTGCGGGCACGATCGTTGGCGCGCTGATCGTGGCGATCCCAAACGTCGGCGTGCTCCTCACGGGCGGCGCGCTCGTGCTGACGAGCCTTGTCGGCATCGGTTCCGCGCGCTTTGTTCCGAGTGCGCCTCCGCAGCAGGTCGGTCGCCTCGACTTCAACCTCGTTCGTGCGACCCGCGATACGATTCGCATCGGCAAGCGCGACCGCAAGGTTTGGCTCGCGATCCTCGGGGCGAGCTGGTTCTGGGCCGTGGGCGCCTTCGTGCTCGGTCAGATGCCGCGAATCGCGGAAAGCCTCGGCGGCGACCAGAACGCGCTGACCTGGATGCTCGCGTCCTTCAGCATCGGCATCGGCATCGGCTCGGTGCTCTGCGAAAAACTCAGCCACGGGCGCATCGAAGTGGGCCGCGTGCCCCTGGCGGGCGTTGCGATGGCGGTAGCGCTCTACGCGCTCGGCTCGGTGGAAACGATTCAGGGCGCGTGCATCGCGGTCGGCCTTCTCGGCGGCTTTGGCGGCCTCTTCATCGTACCCCTCTATGCGCTCATGCAGCACCGTGCGAAGGAGTCCGAGCGCTCCCGCGTCATCGCCGCCAACAACATCGTCAACGCGGCGTTCATGGTCGGCGCGGCGGTCTACGCGACGCTTCGACTGACCTCGGGCACCGCCCTCGAAAGCCTCGTGCGTGAGGTGGCGATCCTTCATCTCGTCGTGACGCTCATCACCCTTGTCGTGGTCTATCGCGAGGTTGTGCGCCTTGCGATCGGGCGCGTCGTCAAGACCATGTACCGCATCGATGTCGATGGGCTCGACGCGCATCTTCCGGAAGAAGGCGCGGCGCTCCTTGTGGCGAACCACGTGTCCTTTGTGGATGCGTTCATTCTCGGCGGGCTCTGCAAGCGACCGGTGCGCTTTGTGATGGACCACCGCATGGCGCGGATGCGCGGGCTTCGCTGGTTCTTTCGCTTGGCGAAGGTGATTCCCATCGCCTCGCGGAAGGAAGACCCGGAACTCCTCGAAGCGGCCTTTGGGGAGATCGATCGCGCGCTCGCCGAAGGCGAAATCGTCGGCATCTTTCCGGAGGGAAAGTGCACGCGGGACGGTGAGACCGACGTATTTCGGCCGGGCGCCGAGCGCATCTTGAAGGCACAGCCGGTGCCGGTCGTGCCGGTGCTCCTCGAAGGCCTCTGGGGCAGCTTCTTTAGCTACAAAAACGGCTATCCGATGACCTCGCGGCCGCGCCGGTGGTGGTCTCGCCTGCAGGTTCGTGCGGGCGCGCCGCTTCCGGCGACGTCGACGGCTGACGAGATGCGGGACGCGGTGGAAGCGCTTCGGGCCCGCGCCGATGAGGACGCCCCCACCCCCAAGGGTCTGACGCTCGTCTAGCGCAATCACTCGGCGAGGTTGCGAGGCTTTCGACGCTAGGAAGACCAAGGGTGGGCATGCGTATCCTCGGCCATGAGACTCGCTCTGGTGTTCTTTGCGGCGTGTGCGACAACGCAGCCCTCGCGCCCCTCGGACGCGCACGCGGCGCAGGCCGAGGAGACAGCGACCAGAGAGGAGCGCGGCGAAACAGCGGAGACGAGTGCACCGACGAACACGGTGGACACACCGACGACGAACACGGCGGACGTGGCTTGGCTCCCGCATCGCCACCAGGCTCCGCGCGGAGATCTGATCGAAGCCGGCGGGAGCGCGTGGATCGTCGACGAAAACGTGCACAGACTCACCGAACGCGGTCCTGAACTCGACGAGCGGGCTTCACAGGCGCTGGAACGAATCCTCCGACCGGCCTTTGCGCGCGACGAAACGGGCGAGTGGGCCGTGCACGGCGGGCCTCGACTCACGATCAGCATCGGCGACCGAACCCGCGCGCGTACCCAGCGTCTCGGAGCGCGTCGACCGCTGCGCATTCAGGATGGCGTTCAAGAGATCGTTCACGTTGAGAGCGGGGAGGAAGTCTGGATCCTGCAGGACTCGAACGGGGCGCGAATCGCGCTTCGAAGCGGCGAGGGTCGCTTCTCGTTCCCGTCGCTCCCTTTGCCCGTCGGGCCTTTGGTCCCGGGCCTCTCCACGGCGGGCCACGCCATCTGCTCCGCGCCGATTCCTCATCGCGCTGCATCGAATGGAGCGGCGGCGGCCGTGCTTGTCATCAGCTGCCATCGAGACGCCGACCTCGTCATCGTCACCCGAAGCGATGGTCAATGGAGCACGCGTTCATTGCCCGCACCAGGTTTCGGGGTCGAAGCCTTCGCGCTGACGCCGGATGGCCGCGCCGTAGTCGCGGGCGCTCCGGGCAAGGTCGCCGAAGAAGAAAACGGCCAGTGGCGAGTTCGGACGCTCGCGTCGCGGGTCGTCACCGTTTCGCATCTGGCCCTCGATTCGGGCGGTGCGACCTGGGTCGCCGGGCTGTCCAGCGGCGGGGGAATCGACGACGGTTCGGACGCGTGGCTTCTCTTTCGCAACGAGGCGGTCGTGCCCCTCCGCTCACCAAACGGCGACCTCGTTCACGTGACGGGTGTCGTTTCAACGAGGGACCGCGGAATCGTTGCGTCGACGTTTGTCCGCAGTGGCGGTCGCTGGGTGTTCACCGCGCGCTAGAGCGGACTCTCGAACGTTCTTGCTGTCTTGGCGCCCGAAAACCCTCGCTGCGCGACGGCCGCAGTCGCACTTCAGTTGATTCGTGCGAAACGCGTTCGCACGATTCGGTGATGCAGGTTGGCCCGGAACCCCGCATGCTCGCGCGATGCGAATACTCCTTGGCCTCGTTCTCATCGCGTGCGGTGGGGGAAGCGCGAACCCAGTCGATGCTGGATCCTCGCGAGGAGACGCGAGCTCGCCGGATGGGGGTGATGCGATCGACGCGGCGGGGGCGGATGCGGGCGCAGATGCGGGCGCGGATGTGGGTGGCTCGGATGCGGGTGGCTCGGATGCGGGTGTCGATAGCGGGGTCGATGCAGCGCCGCCGCCGACGGAGATCGGTGGCGATCGGCCGGCGCGGGTTGTCGTTCCCGAGGGCTACGACCCGAGCGAAGCGACGCCCCTGGTGATCCTGCTCCACGGCTTTACCGCGACAGCGCGCCTGCAGGACATCTACTTCAGACTCTCAGACCGCGTCGACGAGCGCGGCTTCCTGCTCGTCTTGCCGGACGGAACCCCGGACGCGGTCGGCAACCAGTTCTGGAACGCCACCCCGGCGTGCTGCGACTTCGCCGGAACCGGCGTCGACGACGTTGCGTACCTCACGGGTCTCATCGACGAGATGAAGCGCTTTTACAACGTCGATGCGCAGCGCGTGTACCTCATGGGGCATAGCAACGGCGGGTTCATGTCCTATCGCATGGCGTGCGACGCACCCGAGACCATCACCGCCATCGTCAGCTTCGCCGGGTCCACGTTCAACGATCCGACGCTTTGCGATGCGGCACGGCCGACCAGTGTTCTTCAGGTTCACGGAACGCTCGACAGCGTCATTCCCTACGTCGGCGCGTTGACGCGGCATCCTTCGGCGAACGCGACCGTCGAGCGTTTCGCGCGTCGGGCGGGATGTAGTGATACCGAGCGCGGCGAGCGTCTCAACCTGGACGCGCCAGTCCTCGGAAGCGAGACCACCGTCGAACGGTGGACAGACTGCGATGCGGGTCTCGCCGCAGAGCTATGGTCCATCCAGGGCGGGTCGCACGCGCCGGTGCTCACAAGCAGCGCGACCGACGACATCCTCGACTGGCTCCTCGCCCAACGCCGCTAGCCCCTTTGGCGGCCAGTCGCTCGCTGAAACGACAGCCCGATGTCTGACTGAATTGACCGGTGTCTGACTGAATTGACAGCCCACCTGATTTATTGACACGCCGTCCCGTCGAAAGCTGATCGCGATCGCAATGCCAACGACGGTGCCTGACTGAATTGGCCGACGGTGAATTGACAGCCCACCTGATTTATTGACGCGCCGTCCCGTCGAAAGCTGATCGCGATCAATGCCAACGACGGCGGTGCTCAGCGGCGCAAGACGAGCCTCGGCTCACCAAGTGGAATCGCCGAGCGGGCTGCGATTGGCCGAGCCGAGCGCGATCGATCCCGGTCTCACGATGCGACTGGTCGCCTGTCGCGGCGCACTCGGCCAGTTAGAGCCCACCTGATTTATTGACATCGAAACGAATAACTGATCGCACTCGGCGCCGCTGACCTGGGGACGCGGGATAGCGAGGCACGCAGGACTGATCGCGCTCGGCGCTGCTGACCTCATGTCAATAAATTAGGTGGGCTCTAACTTGAGCTCGCCGATCGAGGCCGTGCCTCGCGGCTCCGGGCTGCGACTACGGTTTCGCGCGTTAGCCCTCGCCGGGCTCGCATCGCTCGCGACAGCACTCCGGAGGCGCGGACCGGATCTCCATCAGCGACGCCAGCCGCGCGGCGTACTCCGACGCGTTCGCATCCCCCATCCGTTCGCTCAGCGGCGCGAGACAGGCGAGCGTCGTGCGCTCCCCGGGAAAGTTGCCCTCTTGAATCGCTAGCGCATTGACGAGCTCCCTCCGCGCCCGCTCTTCCGCGCCGCGCGCGAGCAATCGCATCGCCAGCCAGTAGGTCAAGTTCGCGTAGCGCTCCCCTCGCCCCTCCACCGCTTCGACTTCCTCTCGAACGCGCAGCGTTGTCGCTCCCCAAGTCTCGGGTTCACGTTCAAGCTCGCGAAGCGAGATCATCGACGTCATCGCGTGAAACAACGCGACGCTCCGCCCCTCTGCGCGCCGATAGGCTTCGAGGAGCTTGCTTCCATACTCCGTCCGCACGTCGGGTCGCGCCTCCGCAAGATCGCGAAAATAGGCCCAGTCGTGCCCCCCTTTCTCCAGC
This sequence comes from Myxococcota bacterium, assembly GCA_039186435.1. Taxonomy (GTDB): domain Bacteria; phylum Myxococcota_A; class Polyangia; order Polyangiales; family Houyiibacteriaceae; genus JALVDI01. The sequence continues at coordinate 5,081 of JBCDAA010000435.1, forward strand.
CATCGAAGCACGAGATCCGCGTGGGTCGCGTCACCGGCTTGCCCGAGGTAAGGCAGCAAGCGAAGCGCAATCCCAGCCGCCGGACAGTCGATCTCCGGACGCTCAGAACTCCGAACGCACTCCTCCCCGCGCTCCAGAAGCGCCTCCAGGATCTCACCCGCAAAGCGCTGAAGCTCGTCGTGCGCATCCAACGAGTTCGCCCGAACGGTGTGCTCCAACAAACGCACCACCGCGTCCTCGTCTTGCGCCAGCGCAGCAACGCGAAGGGTCCGCCGAAGAAAGCGCCGATGCGTTCCGATGCGCTGCCGTATGGCAGATGCCGGCGGTGTATGAGGAAACGACGTCGCGTTGTTTCCGCACATGTCGGGATAGAGCCCCGCCGGATCCTGCGAAACCCATGAAGTGGGTTGGTCGAACTCACCGATTTCGTTAACCCAACGGCCAACTGGAACACCTCCCGCGTAGCCACCTCGTTCGATCGAGCCGCCCCGCGGAAAGAAACGCTCAATCTCGCCGTGCAAACGTCCCCCTCGAGTCGCACCCCGCTCCGCGACGTTTCCGTTGGGCCAGCACCGCACGAACGTCCCGCTCTGGGGCAACGCGTCGTTCAAGCCAAGGCAGTTCGGCGGCCAGAACCGCGGCGTAGCGAGGAAGAGCGAAGCGCCCGGTGCGAGCCCTCGTAGCGGCGCCTCGATCGGTGCGAGCCCTCGTAGCGGCGCCTCGATCGGTGCGTCGCCCTCGTCGTGACCGCGCGAGTCTTCGACGACAGGTTTGGTACAGGCGTGGAGTAGGCACGCGAGCGCGCAGAAGGACCGCATCGCGGCTTAGACGCTGCCTTTTCCAGTTCCTTGGGTAGCGCTTTGGGAGGAACGTTCGTAAGAGCTCGTACACTCTTCTCGTGCCCTCCGACTCAAGCTTCGACGCGGCCAAGACGCTCCAAGCGATCAAGACGCACCTTCGAAAACACGCGCACCACCGAGTCGACGAAGAGGTCCGCCGGATCCCTCACGACCGCCTTGCCGCGTTCGCGATCCGGTACGTCTACGTTCTTCACGAGAACGAAACCCTCCTCGAAGCCGCCGCGCAAGGGGTCTCCGAAATTCCGCTTGCCGAGGCGCTGACCTCCCTTGAACGCCTCGCGCGAAAGAAATCTCCCGAACCGCTTCCCGGGGCCAACCTCCTGCTTCTTCGGTTCCTCCGCCACGCCGACTTAAGCGACGAGGGCTATCTCGCATCCTGTCTGCCCAACCTGCCGCCCTACCTTCGCCGGGCCTTCTGGTATCAGCGCGGGTCCCCGCCCGAGTCGATCATCAGCGAGTGCCTCAACGTGCTCCCTCGCCACGCCCTCAGCGGCAAGATGGAGTCCTACCAGCTCGGCGCGATCAAAGACGCGCTCGGCATCGGCGACCAGCTGATCGAACCGATGCTCGCGCTCTTTCGCGAAAGCGACGACGCCATCCCGCTTCCGTCTTGCGGCTATCCCCTCAACCACGTTCCGCTGCCGCAACTTCGCCGCTACACAAAACGCCTCGACCTTGCGCGCTGCAGCGGACACTACCTCGCCTGGTGGATCGCCTCGCGTCGCAGCGTCCTCGGGGAATCCCTCGAGGACTCCATCGAGGTCCTCAAGATCGCCAGCACCCGCCTGAAGAAGGCGAAGGACCGGACCCGCCTTGCCGTCACCCTCGAGCAGGCCGCCCTCGACATCGCCCAAGCCTGCGCCAGTGAAGGTCTCCAAGCCCCGCGACGGCTCGCGGACTGGATCACCCCAAACACCCACGTCCTCAAGGACTGGCTTCCGATCCTCCTCGCCTTCGACGATGGCGACGCCGCGTCGGTCCTCGACCACCTTCAAAAGACGCTCGCGGACTACGCCCAGGGGCAGCTTCTCCCGCTCCGTGTTCGCGTCGAAGGACCGAGCGCTCTCGCCCCTGCTCTCGCAGAGTTCGAGCAGCGCGTGCAGGTCTACAGCGGAGTTACGGTCCGCCACCTCATCGACCCCCTCGGTTCGCTTGGCGCGCCGATCATCCCGCTGCTCACGAAGCGCATTCAGGAACTCACCACGCGCTTTCCCGCGGACACGTACTCGTCGGGCTACAAACCCCGCCGCGTCGTCATCGCCCTTCGAAACGCCCTCGCCGTCGCGCTTGCAACCCAGCCCGAGAACCTCAGCGAAGACCACGTTTCCCTCGCGCTCGATCC
>JBCDAA010000436.1:0-7256 GCA_039186435.1 Myxococcota bacterium
CGAAGCCCGCCCTTCTCCCTCTTCTCGCCCTGCCCTAGATAAGAATCGTCGGACAGCCGAGAACGATCTCCACCGTGGCTGACCCATCGAGGAGCCGATCGCACACAGGGCCCTGGATGATCAGCGAGCTCTGCGAGGGGTCGGTGTAGTTCCACGAGTCGATGGTGGTGTCGTCGCTGCGGCGGAGAACCTGGCGCTCCTCGCCATCAAAGGTCACGCCGACGTTCACGAGCGCCGCGTCAAACTCGTCGGGGTTCGCACCACGGGGAACGTCGAAAACGCAGCTGTCGAGAAGGCGCCGTGCGATCTCGTCGAGGGCGAGTTCGAACTCGCTCTGGAAGTTGCTCGCCGCGGCGTTGAAGTGACAGCAGTTGGCCATTCCGCCGCAGCTGTTGCCAAGCACCGGCACGGACATACAGGTCTGCGGTGCAACACAGTCGCCATCGTTTCGGCAGCCACAGAAACCGGGAACTGGAATCCCCAGGATGTTCCCGGCACCTACGCATGGGGGACCACCGCAGTCGGCATCCTCAAAACATCCATCGTTGGTGCACTCGGGGAGGCACCCAGGGTTTCGCGGCGTGCCACCGTTGAACGCGATCGTCGACATGTTGTTGTCAGCGAAGTCCAGCCCCACGGCGAACGTCAGCCTGCCCTTGGCGAGCCGTTCAGTTTGAACTCGCGCCATCGTCGCATCCCGGATGGAAGCGTCGCACTCCTCTTGCCCGTCGGACACCAGGACGATTCCGCGTTGCCCGGGGGTGACGAGTGTGTCGAGGTAGTCGTATCCAGCCGCGAGCGCGTCGAATGCAGGCGTGCTTCCTCCTGGTCCGGCACTCGCGAGACGCGATGTGATCATTGACCGAGTTTCGCTGAGGGGTCCTACGGGTACGTCTGGCATCGTGTTGACTCCGCACGATCCGTCGGAAGAGAACAGCAGGAGCCCAGTATTCAAGTCGTCCGATACCGTCCCGAGCACGGTGCTGATGCTCTCGGTTGCTAGACTCCACTTGGTTCGTCCCGTCGAACCAACCTCGTTATCCATACTCCCGGATCGATCGAACACGATGAGCAGGCTTCCGGGCACCTGCTCCGTCTCGACCGTCGACACGCCGCACGCGTTCTCGGGATCGAAGGGATCGAAGTCGCCGCCGTCGCGAACCATGACGTCGGGTCGCGCGCCGTCACGTCTCGCTGCGTCCGTTCCACCTCCACCTCCGTCGCGGGCGCCGGGAGGTCGGTCGCTGCCGCAGCTGCAGTGGGTGACGGAGATCGCGAGGGCGAAGCAGAGAAGAAAGCGAGTTTGCACGCGCGGAGTATGCCAAAACCGCTCCGCGGTGTCCTTTCTGTGCGTGCGGAGACCCACTCCCCGCGACGGTGTACCCGACCTCAGGCGTCGAGTTCGAAGCGGAAATCTTCGATGACGGGGTTCGCCAGAAGCTTCGCGCACATGGCGGCGAGCTCTTTTTCGGCGGCGCTCGCGTCGCTCGCCTGCAGCTCGATCTCGATGAGTTTTCCGACGCGAACGCGGCCAACTCCGTCAAATCCTTGAGCCGTCAGCGCTCGACGCACCGCGTCACCTTGGGGATCGAGCACCTCTTCTTTAAGAGTGACGTACACGCGCGCTTTCATTGGATGAGTCCCAGGTTCTTGGCAATTCGTGACTGAGGAGCCTCGAGATTCGGCTCGAAGGCGGTGCCTCGGATCTGATCACAGGCTTCGATGTAGCGGCGCGAGGCCTCCACGCGAACTTCGTCGGTGAGCGTCGGCGCCGGGCCGTCACCGGAGTAGCCAACCTCCTTGAGCCATCGACGAACGTACTCTTTGTCGAAGGACTCGGGGTCTTCCCCGGCGTCGAAACGATCCGGGTAGCTCTCCGCGTACCAATAGCGCGACGAGTCCGGCGTGTGCATCTCGTCGATCACCATGATGGTTCCGTCGGCGGCCTTCCCGAGCTCGTATTTGGTGTCGACGAGAATCAGCCCACGCTCCGCGCACACCTTCTGGCCGTGCGCAAAGAGGCGCCCTGCAATCTCCGCGGCCGCGTCGAAGTCGTTCGCGGAGATCTGCCCCATGGCGAGGATCTCCTCGCGGGACGCGCTGATGTCGTGATCGCCCTTCGCCGCTTTGGTCGAGGGGGTGAGAATCGGCTTGTCGAGGCGCTGATGTTTCTTCAGTCCGTCCGGCAGACGATGGCCGCAGAACTCGCGCTCGCCGCGTTCGTAGTGCGTCCAGATGCTCGTCGAGGTCACGCCAGTGATGTAGGCGCGCATGACCATCTCGACCGGAAGCGGCGTGCACTCCTGCGCGACCAGCACGTTGGGATCCGGAACCTCGATCATGTGGTTCGGCGCGATCGACTTCGTCTCCTCGAACCACCACGCCGCGAGCTGGTTGAGCACCTGGCCCTTGAAGGGGAGCGTGCCGAGGACGCGATCGAAGGCGCTAATGCGATCGGTGACGACGAGCACCCGGCGACCGTCCTTGGTGTAGTTGTCGCGGACCTTGCCCTCGTACTTTCCGCCGACGCCTTGAAGGTCGGTGCCCTCAAGGGTCAACGCCAGGCCTTGGCGCAGGGTCTCGGTCGACACGGTCACGACGGCTCTCTTCTCGTCTCGAAACGGCAGGTTCGTCAAGGGCCGCTGAGGCCCCGTGTTCAATTCCCCGCGAGAACCCGGTCAATGATCGCGTCTACGTGGCTGAGGGCGTGGTCGAGAGAGAAGCACCCGGCGATCGCCTCGGCGTCGAGCCGTCCCTTGATGTCCTCGTCGGCCTGGAGCAGCTCGAGGAAGTCGCCTTCGCCGTGAAACGCTTTCATCGCGTTCCGCTGCACGAGCACATAGGCATCCTGACGACCCATGCCGGTGCCGATGAGCGCCAAAAGAACGCCTTCGCTCGCCCAGAGACGACCGGTACGCTCAAGGTTCGCGAGAAGACGCTCGGGGTAAACGACGAGGTCGCGAATGACCTTCGTGCAGCGGTCGAGCATGAACGCGAGGGTCGCGGTCGCGTCGGGAAGCATCATCCGCTCGACGGACGAATGGCTAATGTCGCGCTCGTGCCAAAGCGCGACGTTTTCAAACGCAGGTACCACCGCCGCACGCACCACCCGCGCGAGGCCACAGAGATTTTCGGTGAGCACGGGATTGCGCTTGTGCGGCATGGCACTCGAGCCCTTCTGGCCCTTCTTGAAGTGCTCCTCGGCTTCCCCCACTTCGGTGCGCTGCCAGTGGCGAACGTTGGTCGCGAAGCGCTCGATCGCCGTCGCGAGGAGCGCCATGGCGGACGCGAGCGCCGCGTGCCGATCCCGCGCGACGATCTGCGTGGACGCGGTCTCCGGACGAAGGCCGAGCCCCGAGAGCGCCTCTGCTTCGATCGCAGGCGTGAGATGCGCGTAGGTGCCGACGGCCCCGGCGATCTTGCCGACGGCGATCTCCTCCCGGGCGGTGGCAAGACGCACGCGACCGCGAGCGATCTCGGCGTAATGGCCCGCGAGGATCAGCCCAAAGCTTACGGGTTCTGCGTGAATCCCGTGACTCCGCCCGATCGCCGGCGTTCGGCGATGCTCTTCCACGCGCCCGCGAAACGCCTCGAGGAGCGCGTCGGTCCGCGTCAGCAGCGCGTCGGTCGCCTCCACGAGGAGAAGCGCCAGCGAGGAATCCAGCACATCCGAGGACGTCATGCCCCGATGGAGCCAGCGCGCAGGCTCGCCACCGAGCTCCTCCACATGCGTTAAGAACGCGATCACATCGTGGCGGGTGGTCCGCTCGATCTCGTCGATACGCTCCGGCTGAAGCTTCGCGCGCACGGGGCGCACGGCGTCGGCGGTGCCTTTCGGAACCAGCCCCGCATGCTCCATCGCTTCGCAGGCGGCGACCTCGACATCGAACCAGGCTTCGTACTTTCGCCGGGAGCTCCAGAGGGCCGCAAAATCGTCGGGCGTATACCGCGGAATCATGCCGCTCTCCTAGCGCACATCTCGGAAAACGCCGCCTTCAATTTCGCGCGTCTGTCAGGGAGTGCGCTCTATCCGGGATCCACTGCGCCTGGCATACTCCACTCCGTGTTCTCCCCTCGCGTCAGCCAAGAGGAGTACTTTGTGCGGGAGGTCCTCGAAGGCGCGTTCGCCCCCAACGTCGCCGCGGAGATCATGGCCGACGCACACCAGGAGGGCGTCGTCCTCGACTCCGTCCGAGACGTACTGACGTTCTGCCGCGGACCGCTCGCGGAGCGAATCGTCAAGCGAGGTGGCATCTCGGTCAAAGAAGCGATCCTTCAGCGCCTCGAGCAGGTCCTCGTAGCGACCGACGCGCCGACCGTTCCGCCCGATAGCGTTCCACCGCCGGATATCTCGATTGAGATCTCGATTGGGGACGACGGCCGAGAAGACACGCGGGTGATGCCGACCGTTCACAAAGGACCGGTCAGCGTGCTGGTCATCGCCGGTAGCGCAGACTTCGCCGAGCTCCTCCTCGCATCGCTCGGCCGGACCAAAGTCGCGCCGACCACCGTGCACACGGAAAACGAGATTCGAAAAGCGATGTTTTCGGCCGCGCCACTGCTCGTCGTGATTGACGCGACGGCGGCTCCCGGACTCGACCGGGGAACGATCGCTGCCGCGCTCCGCGGACTTCCAGACAACGTCGTGTCGATCGTCTGGGGCGCAGAGACCGAGTTCGGCGACGGCCTTGCTGCGGCCCTCGAAGCCGCCGGCGTCCCCGGCGCAACGTCCCTGCGCTACGGCGAAGGCCTCGCACCGCTCGTCGATTTGATCATGGCGCGGCAGCAGTAGCCGCGTTCATCAGAGCATGCCGTGTTCGCGAAACCATGCGGCGGCATCGCGTATCGACTCTTCGATCGGGCGGTAGGTCGCACCGAGCTGGGACTTCGACTTTCGACTGTCGAAGTAAGAAGGGACCAGGCTGTACTCGAAGAACGCGCGCGCCAGGGGCGGTTCCTTGCCCGTGCGCAACGCAACTTCGTTCATCGCGGTAATGATGCCGCGCGCCACCGGCGTCGGGACTTTCACAAAACGTCGCTTCGAATCGAGGGTGCGGGTGATCGCCGTAAGCAGTTCGTAGTTGGAGAGGTTGTGCTCGGTCGCAAGGTAGCGCTCGCCGGGCGCGCCCTTTTCGGCTGCGAGAACGTGAACGGCGGCGGCGTCTCGAACATCGACGTAGGAGGCGCCCCCATCCACCCAGATGGGCGGCTGGTTTCCGCCGGCCACCTCGATGATGAGTTTGCCGGAAGGCGTCGGTGCGATGTCGCGAGGACCGAAGACGACGCCCGGACACACGACGCGAACGTCGAGACCCCAGGCCGCGAAGTCCTCCGCGATGACGCGGCTATGAAACTTCGAGCGCGAATACGCGAAGTCGAGATCCCACACGTCGTAGTTCGTCGTTTCGTCGCCGATGCTGCCCTTCGGTGGTCGCCCGAGCGAGACGATGCTCGCGGTGTAGATGACCGTTCCGACGTCCGCGCGACGACACGCCTCGAGCATGTTGAAGGTGCCGCGGCTGTTGACCGCGTACATGCCGCTCGGGTCGGGCGCCCACGACTTGTAGACCGCAGCCGCGTGAAAGACGGTGTCGCAACCCGCCACCGCAACGCGACACGCTTCGGGATCGAGCACGTTGCCGCGGACGATTTCGACCTCGAGGCCGTCGACGTTTGTGGTTCGTTCTCCGGGCAGCGCGAGAATCCGAACGCCGACTCCGCGATCCAAAAGCTCGCGTACGATCGAGCTCCCGAGAAAGCCACAGCCTCCCGTTACCAATGCCTGCTTCATGGCTCGATGCTACCGCGGCGTGAGCCGAAAGAGCGACCGGAGCATGCGATAGGTGAGGCCCCAAACGAGTTGACCGCGAACGTCGTACGCAGGGAACTCAAAGCGCTTGCCCTCACGCTCGAAAAGGTAGCTCGCGTCCCGCTCCCCGCTACGAAGGGGACCGAGCGGCGACCAGAGGGTCTTGGCCACCTCTCGGTTCGGAACCAGCGCCGGCTCGGCGTCGAGCGCAAAGACGTAGGGCCGAACCATGAGCCCCTTGCGATGCGTTTGAAGATCGTCGAGGCGTCCGAGGAGCGTCGCACCGGTTAGCGAAAGGCCGAGCTCCTCGCGGGTCTCGCGCACCGCCGTCTCCAAGAGATCCTCGTCGTGCGGTTCATGGCGCCCCCCTGGAAACGCCATATGGCCCGACCAGGGGTCCCCCTCGACCTCGGCTCGCTTGATGAAAAGCGCGGAAAGGCCCTCGGGCGTCGGGCGCACCACCGCCGCCACCGCTGCCTGCTTCTCGGCGCGCACCTCCGAGGCCTGATGGCGCGCGAGGCCTCGTCGAAGTTCGTCGAGATCCACCCTCAGCGCGTAAGGCGTCGTCCGGGGCGTGTCAAAGGTGAACGGCCCCAAAACCCGCCTCCGCCACAAAGACCAAAGGCCCATTGACCCTTCGTCGTCTCATCGCGGACCATCGGACCTCGAGGAATTCATTGCGTACGCTCGCCGCCTTCGCCCTGCTCACCCCGCTTCTCGCCTGCGGAAATGACTACCCCCCACCGCCACCGCCGCCGGTTGGCGTCACACCTCCCGCTCCGGGGGTGAACCCTGGGGTCGTACCGCAGCCCGTCGCTCCCCAGCCTGTCGCTCCAGGAACTCCCGGAACGCCGGGGCTTGCGCCGATCGTGCTCGCGCCGGGCTTCATTCCGGATCCGCACGTCGTCCGCGGCTCCTCGGGCGGTGCAATTCAGGCGAGCAACCTCAACCCGCAGTGCGTCGGGTGGATTTCGCAGCAGCCGAACCACCTCTTCACGGCGACCGGTCCCTTTTCGACCCTCCGCTTCGTGGTGAGCGCGTCCTCCGACACGACGCTCGTGGTCCAGCAGCCCAACGGTACCTACCTCTGCAACGACGACGCGGATGGAACCAACCCGATCGTGCAAGGCTCCATGCAGGCCGGCGCGCACCGTATTTGGGTCGGCTCGTACTCGCGAGGCGAGCGCGTTGCGTACACGCTCGGCATTTCGGAACTTTCGTCGACGACTTCGGCGAGCCTCGGCGGCCCTGGCGTTCCTCCGGTCAATCCCCCAGTGGGCAACGCCGCGCAGCTCGATACGGCGGGAACCCAAAGCAACTTTGCCCAGATCAGCCTGGCCCCCGGGTTTGTTCCGGACCCTCACGTGGTGACCGGAACGTCCGGCGGGTCCATCGACGCATCCACGGTGACGAGCGCCTGTCGCGGCTACATTGCCCGCGTTCCGGA
>JBCDAA010000437.1:0-7228 GCA_039186435.1 Myxococcota bacterium
CCGAGGAGCGCCGCGTCTTCCGGAATGAGGAGCGGTACGAGCGCCGCGCGTACGCGCCAATGCGGATCGGATGCCGCGATTCGAACCGCCGAACGCTGGCCCTCCTCGGTCAGACGCCGGAGTGCGATCGCGCGGTTCCGGTGCGACGAATCGTTCGCTAGCGCCCAGAGAAAAACCTCCACGTCGATCGGTGCGCTCGCAAAACCAATTGCGCGCACCCTCGGTGACTCATCCTCGCACGCGTCGCGGAGTGCCTCGCGAAGGAGTGGATGCGCTCGCTGCTGAAGCGCCCGAAGCGCGGCCACGCGCGCCCGAACCGACGAACCGCTGCACGCGTCGAAAAGGGTCTCGGCAACGCCCGCTTCCTGTCGACCGGAAAGGCGCCTTATCGCTTCCAACGCCCGCGGAGGGTCGCTGAGTGCCCCCAGGAGCAACGCTCGAAGTTCCGAATCCAAGCCGGGTAGCCTACCAGCGTCGTCTCAGTCTCGGCGATCGAGTATCGTTCGGCGTGGCCTCCAAGCTGACCGCGCCCTGGCTGCCCATCGGTGCTCCGCGCACAAGCCCTCTCAAAGAGCAGATCGAAGCGCTGCTCGCAGACGGCCTCGCCAATCTTTCGCAGGTGGTGAAGCTCCTCGACGCCGCGCAGCGAAGCGTCGAGTTTGACGCTGCATTCGCTGCGACGGTCGCGGTCGTCGAGCCGCGTCTTGCGACCCTCACCCGAGAGTCGATCGCTACGCGACAAGCCGTGGCATCCCTCGCCCGACTTGCGGGTCTTGCGCTGGGCCCACGATGGATTCGGCCCCTCATGAAGGATCGCGCGCGGGCCGTTCGCAGTCGGGCCCGCGGCGTCCTCAGCTTTCTCGAACCTTCCGACGTCAGCCTTCCGGCGCCCGATGGAGAAACGGGGTGGCGCGCGTGGTCCGCCGGCAACGTGAACAACCACGGCAAAGAAGGTCTCGCGCGGCGAGCTGCGGGCTCGGCCCGGCGCACGCAGCAACGTGTACCCGAGCTCGTCACCGTCGCGGATCTGCGCGCTCATCTCGGGATCGTCAGCAGCGCCCAGCTGCGCTGGCTCCTCACCGCGACCGACCAGCCGCAAGGCGATACGGCCGCACCCTACCGCCGCTTTTCGATTCCCAAACGAGATGGCCGTCCACGGGAGATCTGTGCGCCGCGAGGAACACTTCGCCGCGTCCAGCGAAGAATTTACGAGACGATCCTCAAAGACCTTCGCGTCCACCCTGCTGCCCACGGCTTCGTCCCCGGCCGTTCGGTGCTGACGAACGCCGAGCCCCATCGACGAAAGGCGATCGTGGTCAAACTCGACCTCGTCGACTTCTTTCCAACGATTCACTATTGGCGCGTCGTCGGGCTCTTTGCCTCGCTGGGCTACGAGGTCATTCGCGGGCGCTTCGGCTTCAAGGACGAACATCGAAGTGTCGCCGCAACGCTCGCGCGGCTCTGTACGTTTACGCCGCAGCCGAGCCAGATTGGCGAGGGCTGGGCGCCGCAGGGTGCCCCGACCTCACCGGCTATCTCCAACCTTGTCTGCCGTCGCCTCGACGCGAGGCTGAGTGGTCTCGCGGCGCGCGTTGGCGGCGTGTACACGCGCTACGCTGACGACCTCACCTTTTCCTTCGATACCGCGCCGGAGGGAGGTCTCGGTCGCTTTCGCTGGTGGGCGGACGAGATCCTCCACCAAGAAGGCTTCGTGGCCAACCACGGAAAGTTCCGCGTACTTCGCGCGAGCCAGCGTCAGCGCGTCACTGGACTCGTGGTCAACGACCGCGTCGGCATTTCGCGACGGGAGCGGCGGCGCTTTCGGGCCATCCTTCACAACTGCGAGGTTCGCGGTATCGAAGCCGAGCGACGAGGCCGCGCGGACTTCGAAGACTGGCTCCGCGGCTACGGCGCCTGGATCGCAATGGTGCATCCGAGCGAAGGTCCGGCGCTCAAGCGCCGCATCGACACACTCCTCGGAACGCCATGACGCCGACCGTCGAGGAGTCCCGCGCGTTCGCACAGCGCGGCGCGACCTGGCCCGCGGAAGATGGCTCGGCCATGGTGCATATTCCGGCCGGCGACTTCCTCTACGGTCCCGGCGCCGTACGCGCGTACGCCGGCGACTTTGCGCTCGCCCAACATCCCGTGACCAACCGCCAGTGGAAGCGATTCGTGGAGGAAACGAACTACCTTCCGGACCCCGCGCATCCACTTGGCGATCGCTACCTCGCGCATTGGCAGGACGGCGATCCCGGACCTCTCGTGGACCATCCGCTAACCCACATCTCCTGGGTGGACGCACGCCACTACTGCCGCTGGTCAGGCCTTGCGCTTCCAACCGAAATCATGTGGGAGAAGGCTGCCCGCGGCGTCGACGGCCGGCCCTATCCGTGGGGCTGGGGTTCGCCGCTAACCTATCGCCGTGAAGGACATCGCTGGGTCGCCCAGTGGGTTCCGCACGTCGGTCAACCGAAGACGGCGCCGGTCGGCTGGAACCCAGCCCTTCGAACCGCATGGGGATGCCAGGACATGATCGGAAACGTCTCCGAGATCTGCGAACCGGGCGGCCCATCCCTCGACGAGAGCGACCTTTCGGAAACGCTCCTCGCGGCGCATGTTCGGCTTCGCGGCAGCGCGTTTCTTCGCCGCACAGTCGATCGTGGCCGAATGACCTGCGCACACACGCGCCGCCTCCGAACCACCGGGCGCAACCAGTGGGTGGGGTTTCGCCCTGCGTTCGTGTTCGACTCGTCGCCCGTCGAAAGCGACCTTAGCCCTCCCCCATGAAGATTCGCTTCGAGCGCGCGGGGGAGGTTCGAATCCTTGAATGCCAGCCCGGTGAAACGCTTCGGCAGGCGCTCCTTCGCAGCGGAATCTCGCCCCACAACGGAACGCGCGCGGTGAGTTGCCACGGACTTGGCACGTGCGGCACCTGCGCGGTGGAGATTCGCGAATCCGTTACGCCGCCCGGCGCCGTGGAACGTTGGCGGCTCGGCTTTCCACCGCACAATCTAGAAAGCGGATTGCGCCTCGCGTGTCAGGTCACGCCTGAACAAGACCTGCACGTCATCAAGCACGATGGCTTTTGGGGTCAGCAGATTCCGGAGTAGCGGACTACCACCGCCAGAGAGGCTCGTCGCGCCACCGAACGAAACGAATCATCTCCCGATGCGAGCCCGTTCCAATGACGAAGGGGTCGGGGGTCTCCGCGGCGAGATCCACAAACGAAAGAAAGCCCGCGTAGGTGCTCACGACCATGCGCTGACCGCTTGGGGACACGTCCACGCCGTTGACGGTCGACCCCACAAAATGCCGAAAGCGCAGCGCACTGGTCTCCGCGTCCACCGCGATGACGTAGCCGGGAGACGTGCCGAGCAGAAAGGCACCTTCATGCCACGCGGAGCAGTACACCCGAGGGCCGCTGCTGAGGCTTTCGGCGTGGTCGTGTTCCTCGTAACCGTCCGCGAAGAGCCCCTCGAGGTGGCGACGGCGCACTTTGACAGACTCGCCGTTGTAGAAATGGCAGCTGTTGAAGAAGGCCCATTTGTTGTCCGGCGAGAAGCCCGCGTGGTGGGGGTACTCGCTCCAGATGGGTCCAAAGCGCGCGACGACTTCGCCGCTGCGCTTGGCAACGACATGCTGCGAATCTTGACTCCCCGCGGCGATGAGCTTGCCGTCGGGACTGACCTCACCGTGAAGCATCGAAAGGTTCGGAAGGTAGGCTTCGCCCTCCTCCCAGTCCTCCGCCTGATCCGCAAAGAACGCCTCGTCGGGAAAGATGCGTTTCGGGTCGCGACCGCTGAGGACCCACACGCCGCTCTCGGCAACGACCAGCACCGCTTTGCCCTTGCGAAAGGGTCGCAGTCGTTCGACCCGACCGAGGCCAAGCTCTTCCGGATCCAACGCCGTGTAGGCCTCCGGCAATCCTTCGTTGCCCTTCGGCAGGTCAAAGCGCGACACCTCCGCGCCCCCGAGTCCCTCGGTCACCACGACCGCGTCCTCTTTGAGCATCGCAACGTGAGCTCGATCCCATGAGACCCCTGCCGCTTGCGTATCGAGAACCTCGCTCGAGCCATCAACGTGAAAGAGTCGAACCTCAAACCCGCCTACATGCGCGACGACGCGGTCGTCATCGAGAAAGAATGCGTTCGAAATCCCGATCGCTTTCTCCTCGAGAAGCGGAATCAGCGGCGCATGCGCGGTGGGGTAGCGCTCCCGGAGTTCCTTCCACGCGCCCGCTTCATTCGCGGCACGAACCACCTCGATGACCTGCCGCCCGAGGGCCTCGTCACGCTGGTCTGTCGGCTCATTCCCCGCGTTATCCCAGCCCTCTTCCTCGCCGCGCTTCACGTAGGCGTTGAGATCGCCAACGTATTGGCCAGTCAGCGAACGCCATCGCTCTTCGAGCGCCGCATGTGAGCTCCAGTCAAACATCGTTGCGACCCTACCACGCGCTACGCCGCCTGAAGGTAGCCGAGGACCATGCGCTCTAAGTCCGTCGACGTCGCATCGTCCCGAAGTCGCTCCGGGAACTCCCGCGCCATCGTCGTCACGAGGCCGTGCACCGTCGAGCTCACCATGAACGCGGCGCGCTTTGTGTCCACACCCGCAAGGTCGCTCCGGCTATCAAAAAAAACGCGCAAGAGCGCTCGTTCTCTCTCGAGGATCGGCGCGAGACGGCGCTCCGTTCCAAAACGCGCGGACGCTTCCTCAAGGGCGGGCAAGAGCTCCACATGAGCGCGCGCCACACGAAGTGGCCCGATCGTGATCGCGCGAGCAACTTCCGGGAGCGACGCGTCATCGCAGCGCGCGAGCTCCTCGGCGAGCTCAGCCACCGCCCCTTCGAGCAGCTCGACGTGAATCGTCGCGACCACGGATTCGAAGGAAGGAAAGTACTGGTAGAGGCTTCCCGGGCTCACTCCCGCAAGCTCGGCGACGTCCACGATGCGCGCAGCGTCCACCCCATCCCGCACAAGAATACGGCGAGCCGCAATGAGAATCGCTCGCACAAGCGCGCGGCTACGGTCTTGTTTCGGCTCCTTCCGAGGGAAAAGCCGGGTGAGCTCCGGGACGGCAATGTGTCGCATATCGAGGCATTGGCGACGTCCCGCCCAAACCTTGCAGAGAACCGAATGGCTCGTAGCTCTTCAAGTGCACCAAGGCTGCACTTCGTGTGCAGCCGCGCCCGGGTTTCCCTTGTAGTCTTGGACGGTACGGACCTTGCGTACCGACTGCGACATGACCCAACTACCGCTCTGGTCCTACCTCGATCTCGCCGGCAACGTCGCCATCCCTGCGCGCTACCTCGTCGCTCGGGCGTTCAACGATGACGGAGTCGCCCTCGTTGCGAACGCCGACGGGCGAATGGGCGCCATCAACACCGAAGGCGCAGAGGTCGTCGCCTGCGCTCACGACCACATCCTGCGCTTTGTCGACGGCATCGCGCAGGTGAATCAGGGCGGGTGGCTGGACGATCGCGGAAACGTGAAAGGCGGAAAGTGGGGATACATCAAAGCGAACGGCGACTGGGTGGTCGAACCTTCGTTCGGCAACGCATTCGCCTTCGAGGAAGGTCGAGCGACCGTCTTCGTGGAAAAAAAGGCCGGCGTCATCGACACGAGCGGCGCATGGATCGTCGAGCCGACCTACAGCTACCTCGGCTGGCATCACGAGGGACTCGCGGTCTTCAGCGATGGATCCAAAGACGGCTACCTCGATTTGAACGGCGACGTCGCGATCACCCCGCGCTTCGACGAAGGAATGACGTTCTTCGCGGGTATGGCGCGCGTCAAACTCAACGGAAAGTGGGGCGTCGCGGGCAAGAACGGCGATCTCCTCCACGACGCCAAGTACGAGCGAATCGGCGAAGGGCGCCAGGGCGCATGCTGGGCAATTCGCGACGGCGGCGCGTGGCTGCTCACGAACGACGGGCGCGAACTGGGACCCTTTCAAGAGATCCGTATGTGTCCACGTCCGGACGAAGGCCCGGGAATCTGGCCCATCAAGAAGGACGACACCTGGGGATGGCTCCGGCACGACGGAACGATCTTCGGGCATGCGTACGAATCGACGATGGGATTTCTTTGGGGAGCCGCGCGCGCGGTCAAAGATGGGAAGTGGGGCTACGTCGACGAGAGCGGAGCCGTCTCGGTCCCGTTTCAATACGAAGGAGCTACGCCTTGGTCCAAGGTCGGCGCGTGCGTTCAGCAAGGCGGCCTGTGGGGCATGATCAAGCCGAGTGGCGAGATGTTCGTCGCCGCAACCTCCGAGCAGCCGGCGAACTTCAACCACGGCCGCCTACGCATCTGCCGCGACAACCGCTACGGCTTCGTCGACGAAAACGGCGCCGAGATTTCTCCGTGCACCTGGGACGCCGCCGACCGCTACGCCCGCGATCGGGCTGCCGTGCTCTCGTTCGAGCGGATCGAAACCGTCGCGGTTCCTGGCGCGCACGTCCTACCCGCGGGCGGACTCGAAAACGGCGTCTTCGACGAGATGGGCAAGGGCCACATGATCTCCGTCGTGGGCTGGGGCGCGGAACTCGACATCCCGCAGGAGCTCCTCGCGACGCGCATCCTCGACAGCTGGCAGCGCGGTGTCGAGACCGCGGGCAAAAAGCTCTACACCGAATCGCGCTGGCTCTCGCGTTTTAGCTGCTACGTACGATGCGAGGGACTTCACGCGCCAAAGGCGGACATCGCGTCGCTCGTCGCCGCCTTCGCCGAAAAACTCCCGGTCGCCGAAACGCTCTTCTCGCACTGGGGCTTTCCCTACGGCACGGAGATGATGGGCCCGATGCGCGATCCGCGGATGCCGCGCATGGTGAACCACTTCGACGACTTTCCTTCCTACTGGGAATGCGTTTGGGGTGACGGCGATCCGCCCGCGAGCGAAAACGCGTACTACCTCAAAGGAGCGCTCCAAAAACGCGACGGGGACCTCGGACAGCTTGAGGAGCGCCACATGCCGCTCTGGCATCCCGACGTTCGCGTCTGCATGGGGGCGCTGCAGAATCAGGGCGAGGTCTACCTGGATCGCGATGCGAGGACGGCCGAGATTGAGAAGGTTGTCGCGGATGCGATTTCGGCGCGTTTCGAATCGGTCTGGATCAAACCCGATCTCAAACGCTGGACGCCTGCACTCATGATGCGGGACGGGTCGGAAGGTCTCGAAAAGATCCGCTACGAAAATCGCACGGGCTACTGCTTCGCGGTTCGGTGCAAAG
>JBCDAA010000438.1:0-7220 GCA_039186435.1 Myxococcota bacterium
CGTCCTCGACGCGATCCGCGAACACCGTGACTGCGGCGCGCCCATCGAGAACGTCGTCCTCTACTCGAACGGCTCGGGTCTTGCCGCAGAAACGACGGGCGCACGGCTGCTCCCGCGTCTTTCCGAAGTTACGCGGATCGAACTCTCACGGCACGCCGTCGCAGCGGAGAACAATCAGGCGATCATGCGCTTTCGGCCGGGGGTCGCCGTCGCCGAGACAGAGACGTTCGTGCGCGTCGCCCAAGACGCGCTTGCAATAACCCACGTGCGTCTCGTCTGTGTCATCCAACAGGGTGGCGTCTGGAACGAGGAGACCCTCCGGGCCTACCTCTCGTGGGCGGAATCGATGGGCGTCCGCGACGTCGTGTTCCGGGAACTCTCTCGCCTCGGGGATCTCTATCGCCCCAATCGAACGCTACGGCTTATCGAAGACCGACGCGTTGCCATCGAAACGCTGATCGCGACGGCGCTGGACGACCCGGAGCTGGTCCCAAGGAAGCTGACCTCGGGCTACTACTACTGGAACCTCGCGGCGCGCTGGCGCCGTCTTCGGGTGACCTTCGAGACCTCGGACTATGCCGAAATGAAGCGTCGGCACCAGAGCGGTGTGATCTACAAGCTGGTGTTTCACGCAGACGGAACCCTGGGCGCCGATTGGGACCCAGACCGTGAGGTTCTCGCTCGCTATGCGTGAGCGCGTCGAACTCGCTCGCCGGGTCGCAGATCTCGCGCCGGCGCTTCTCGTCGGAAGTGCTGCCGTCGAGCTTCTCGCGCCGGGGCTTCTCCCTCGGGCGCCGAGGGACGTCGACTTCCTCATCCCCCTCGCGTCGCTTTCACCGGTCGTCACCGAGCTCGATTTTGCGTGGCGTTCCTGGGACGAGCCTCTGGACCTCGAAACCACGCAACTCGAAGGTCGTTTCTACGTTCGCGGCGTGCACTCCAACTGGCCAACGCTGGACCTCACCTATGAGTCCCCGCTCCGCTGGCCGGATGCGTGGAGTCGGCGCGTCACCATCGACGGCGTGTTCGTCGCATGCCCGCGCGATCTTGCCGCGCTCTATCGCCATCGCGCGCGCGGCGCTGACAACAAGCTCGCCGAACGCCTCGTCTCCCTCTCGCGGCGACACTGACAAAGCCAACGGCCGCGTTCGCCCGCGGCGTCGTGAACGGAGCGAGCTAGAGAGCGGCGAGAAAGCGGTCGAGCGCCGCAAGCTGCGCTTCGGTGGGAGCGCTAAACTGAACCCCCGCGATCGTTAGCTGCTGGTCCGATTCCGCCACCCAACGAACCACGGCCTTGCTCTCGAAGGGCTCTTCGTCCGGGTCTTCGATCCCGTCCTGCGTCAAAAAGAGGGTGAGCGAGATTTCCGTACCCTCGGCGATCGCGCGGTCGAGAACGAGCGCCACCCCGCCGCGCGAAAGGTTCTGCGTCGACACGCCCACCATTTCGCCGCCAAGTTCGACTTCCCCAGCGACTTCGACAGAAACGCGGGGGTGCTTTCGAAGGTCTGTGCTCATCGCGTCCGGCGCATCATGCGCGTGAACGCTCCTCCCGTAAAGGCATCGAGCAACGCCTCAAGCTCGGCGATCCGAATCAGCGTCTCCGTGTCACGCCGACCGAGAAGATCGCGCTCCAACTGCAATCGCCGGCGCTCGTAGTACGCGGCGATCACGTTTCGGGCGCGCTCTTGGCGATCCTGGTCCCGGGCCCTGGACTCCCGCAGAAGGGGCACCTCGTCAGGCCCATAGGCGGCTCGGTCGAGGCGCAACGTCAGCGACGCCTCGAGGGTAAGATCGTCATCGGTCGAGACGCGTGTGCGGTCGTCGTCGCGGTCGAACTGCTCGGAAAGATCGCGGGCCTGTCCGCGTCGCAAGGAGAGTCGAAGCGTCGGCAGCCATCCGCCACGCCGAGCCCGTCGCGCCGCCCGGCGAGGAACCTCCGGATCGAGCTCGGGCAGATCGGCGAGGGCCTCGAGGAGCTCGTCGACACGAGGCTCGTGCGCGTAGCGTGCGAGGGCAGCGGCGATCGCTTCCGGAGTCGGCGCGACGGTCGGGGCGGGTTGGGGCGCCGGCTCGGACCGCGTCGTGTCCGATCTCGCCGATTCGGATTGCGCAGCGCCGGGGAACGTCACGGCGACGACGAAGAAAGTCGCAAGCGCACACGTTCGAAGTGTCATCGCCAGTTCCTCCACGCGTCGGCCGCAGCCCGTCGCTCCCACGCGCAAAGTCCGCCACACGCGATGCGACCGAAGAGACGCGACGAAGTGGTCACCAGCGGACGGTCTCGAGGAGGGACGATCGGAGGACGCCCAAGCCGCCAGCGCGTCGACGCTCGGACCTCGCCGTACCACGCGGCGCTGGTGCGGTCGCTTTGCACGCGGGTACCGCGCCGCGTGAGGGCCGACACCCGCACTTCCGGAGCAAGCGTTGCACAACCGAGAAGAGCGACGAGTAGAGTGAGGCGACACATTCTGTGCGCCTCGTCGTCCGTTCGGCGAAAAAGTTGTGTGGCTAAGCGGCGGACGGTGCCCGCAAACAAGGAAATTAGACGCTCAAAAATAATATTCGCTAGCCAAACGTTCTAGGTGTGGTGCATCGCATCTGGGGACACCGGTTCCCTAACCGGGCCCACGTTCGCTTAACCTTTGCGCTGCTCCCGGCGTTGGTCTCGAAACACCGGAATCAGAGATATGCATGGAGCCGGGGAACGCGTCGCCGCGGCCAAAGAAGCGCGAGCGTGGGCAGCGCGGCCATGACCACAGCCCATGCGAGCGCTTCCTCCGGGCTCGGAGGGCGTACCAGAAGCAGCGAGCCGGCGTGGACAGCGAGGACCGCGAGCGCACCAAGAGCCGCCCAGCGCCGGGACGCCTTCGGAAGCCACGCGGTGCAGGCAGCACCAAGAGTGGCCGCCACGGCGAGCAAGGGTCCATGATCGAGACCGCCGCTACCAAGCGCGACCAAGAGGGTCAGCGCGTAGGCGCGATGCACATCCCGAAGGAGCCCCTCACCGCCGCCGAGCGAAGCGATCGCGGCCGCGAATAGACCCCAGAGAAGCGGCGCCCGGGCGATCGAGCTCTCCGAAAGCGCGCCCCAAGCCGCGCCACTCTCGGTCGACCCTGCAACCAACGCGCAGCCAATGGCCGCAAACCAAACCGCCACCTCAGGGATGGCCGCACGAAGACGAAAGTCGCTGGCCGCGCGAAGAACCAGAGAGCCCGCCAGCCAAAACGCGAGGTCGACGCTCCATCGACCGAGTGCGAACGACGCCGCAAGCGCCACGAGCGCCATGACGACAAGGCGGCGCGCTCGCGGGCGCGCACCTTTGGGTGTGACCCGTCGAAGCTCACGAACGCCGGGCCCAAGAACCCACCAGCCCGCGAGAGGAACCAGAAGGAGAAGCCAAACGCTCGTCGCGTTCGACGTCGGGGGATCCGGGACGCGCAGGATAAGTTCGCCCGCAACGCCATCCCGCGTGACGACGACTGTGGGAGCCGATGCGAGGAGCTGAAGGTCTGCGCCGTTTCGAACGCGGACTCCGCTTACCTCAACGATGCGGTCGCCTCCCTGAACGCCGGCGCGATCCGCGGGTGAACCTTGCGCGACCTGATCGACCCGGCTGCCGACGAGGGGATCATCGGCGAGGGTGACGCCGAAGGCCCGGGGCGCCGATACCGCCGCGCGAGCGCGCTCCCGGAGCGCAGCAACACCTACCGGGCCGACATCGAGATCGACGGGGAGATGCCCTGCGACGTTGCCACTCGGGCGCGCTTCAAACGAGAGCACAATTTCCCCATGCAGGGTGCCGCGCCCGCCAAGGCGGTGAATCGCATCCGCGTCGAGGACTGCTTCCGCTGCGTCGTGGCTCACCGCGAGCGCGCTGAGGGATACGTCGACGGGCGTCGGCTCCTGACCCGGCCGAACGTAGGAGCCACGGAGGCGCACACTTCCGGGCCGGCCGGGAGGAAAGCCTCGGCCACGAATCCGAAGCGTGGAGCCTGCCTCGAGTGCCGAGGGAGACACTTCCTCGAGCACCAGGAGGTCGGCCGGGGTTTCGCCCGCGCACGCTCCTACGAGACAGAGCAGGACGAAACGACGCATCCCGCTGAACGTCCCAATCCGTGCCGATCCCGTCAAAAAACTGGGGCTGCCAGAGGCGCGAAACGCAGAAAAGGCGAGAGACCAAGTCCCTCGCCTTTTCTTGGTGGAGCTGAGGGGGATCGAACCCCTGACCTTCGCACTGCCAGTGCGACGCTCTCCCAGCTGAGCTACAGCCCCGTTCGAAAACGGCCCGCCGAAGCGGGACCGTTTTCTGAGCTACCGCCCACCGATTGTCAAATGCCTTTTGCCCTAATCAGGGGTCGGGCGTGGGCTCGGCGCAGATTCCGACCGGCGTCGGCGTCAGGACCGAACCACCCTCGTCCGGCTCGAGCGCAATGCACTCATCCGGCGCGGTGCAGCCCATCGGCGGGGTGCCCGCGTCGGCGCCCGCGTCGGCGACCGCAGCATCAGCTCCGGCGTCGGCCACGCCACCGTCCATCGCCGGCATCGCCTCGCAGAACGCGAAGCACTCGGCCGCCGTTTCGCTCACCTGCGTGCAGCGGCCACCCGGGGCGCACTGGTCGAAGAACTCGCAGGCGCTGCCGATGGCGCCGTCGCTGCCGTCCATCGGGTCGACCTCGTAGCAGTCCCCGACGACGTTGCCCGCGGTCGAACCGAAGACGTAACACGCTCGGTCGCCCGTGCAGTCTTGCGCGACGGGGTCACAGCCGTCGGACTCGATGCAGGTGCCGAAGAAGGGGTCACCGTTGAGGCCGAGGCAGTACGAGCGCTCACCGCATTCGGTGGTCTCGCCGTCACACATCGTCTTGCAGCGAAGGAAGCTGTCGCCCGGATCGTTGCCGAAACGAGTGCAGAAGAGTCCCTCGTCGCACGTATCACCACGAACGTCGTCGGTGTCGTCGTCCGGCGTCGCATCCACGCTCAAACTGCAAGGCACGCCAGCGCCAACACGGCTGGAGTCATCGATGCATCCAAAGAAGACGTCGGTCACGCCGCCTTCCTCGTCGATGTCGAGGACAACGTTGCACTTCAGGCCGTCGCCGCAGCCGCTCGGCTCCGCGAAGGGATCGCATTCGTCGCGAACGCCAGCATCCTCCCCGGCGTCAAAGCCCGCATCCACACCGGTGTCGACCGGCGTACCGGTGTCCACGCCCGTATCGACTCCGCCACCGCCATCGGTGCCCGCTCCCGTGTCTGCGGAGCCGCCGTCATCGTCGCCACACCCGACGCTGACAAGCAGTGCCAGCGACAATCCAATTCCAACCAAGCGCATTGGTGCCCTCCAAGATAGGTCCATCGGCAAACCTATCGCCGGGATCCGGGGGGGTCAAACCGCTGGCACTCTTCTACCCTTTCGGTGGCGTCGTGATAGCCTGAACTTCTTGCAGCTACAGCTCCCTTTACCTGAGCTCGCGCAGCTGACCGGCGGCGCTCCTCCGACGCCTGGCCATCGCATCTACTGCAACCGGAGCCTTCGTCTCGATCAGATCGAGTGGGTCGGCTTCGACATGGATTACACGCTCGCCGTGTACCACCAGCAGGAGATGGATCGGCAGAGCATCGAGGCGACGATCGACAAACTGATCGCCCGCGGCTACCCGGACGCCCTGCGCTACATGCCCTACCGAACGAACTTTCCGATTCGGGGGCTTCTGGTCGATCGCAAGCTCGGAAACGTGCTCAAGATGGACCGCTACAAATCCGTGAAGCGGGCGTATCACGGCATGCGCGAGCTGACGAAGGAGCAACGCAAGCAGGCGTACAACACCCATCGTCAGGATCCGGCAAGCGACCGCTACCACTGGGTGGACACGCTTTACGCGCTCCCCGAAGTGACCGTCTTCGCGGCAGCCGTCGAGCACCTCGAGCAGGTGGTCGGCGAGTGCGACTACGACTGCCTCTTTTCGGACGTTCGCGACTGCATCGATCAGTCCCATCAGGACGGGAGCATTCTCGACCACATCCTGGCGGACCTGCCGCGCTACGTCTGGCGGGATCCTCGGCTCGGGGAAACGCTCCATCAGCTTCGGTCCGCCGGAAAGAAACTCTTCGTCCTGACGAACTCGCACGCGCCCTATACGGACACGATGATGCGCTATCTCCTCGACGACGCGCATCCGGAGTACCCGTCCTGGCGGAGCTACTTCGACGTGGTGGTCACCGCAGCGCGCAAACCGATCTTCTTTACGAAGAGCGAGCCCTTTCGCGAGATTCGAGACGACGGAAGCGAGCGCACGGTGGCCAAACTCGAACGCGGGCGCACCTACGCGGGAGGGCACCTCGAAATACTGCAGCGGATGCTCGGAACGACGCCTGACCGCGTGCTCTACGTCGGGGACCATATCTATGGCGATGTGCTTCGGGCGAAGAAGCAAACCGCGTGGCGCACGATGATGATCGTGCAGGAGATGGATGAGGAGCTCGCGGCG
Organism: Myxococcota bacterium; assembly: GCA_039186435.1. Lineage (GTDB taxonomy): Bacteria > Myxococcota_A > Polyangia > Polyangiales > Houyiibacteriaceae > JALVDI01. The sequence goes on from JBCDAA010000438.1 coordinate 6,486, forward strand.
CATCAGTCCCTCGAGCATTCGTTAGGACGCCTCGATGGGCTTGAGGAGCTGCGTTTTCGGCTGACCGATGAGCTTCGGGATATGCAGCGTGCGCTCAAGGGGCTTCAGCGTGCAAAGGACGCCGGCGAGACGCTCACGCCTGCGGAAGACGCGGAACGGGTGCGTCGGCGGCGAGCGGTGGATCGTCTGAAGGCGCGGATTCGCGCGTGTGACCGGGAATACGACCACCTCGAGCTAGGGGTGGGGCATCGCTTTCACCCCTTTTGGGGTTCGCTCTTTAAGGCGGGTCCGGAAACGTCGAGCTTTGGGCACCAGGTGGAGGTGTACGCGGGGCTCTATACGTCACGGGTGTCGAACCTGCTGCACTACTCGCCGCTGCACTACTTTCAGAGTCCGCGGGATCGGATGCCGCACGAGCTTCGGTAAATTCTTCGGGGTCGATTCGATTCGGGGTCGATTCGATTCGGGGTCGATTCGATTCAGGGTCGATTCGATTCGATTCGATTCGGGATCTTGAGCGGCCGGTCGGGAGCGGGGCGAGGGGTTCCCTCCTACTGGAGCCTCCGCTTCGCTTCGGCTGCGCGACGCGCACGAGCTTTGCTCGTCGCGACGCTGGCCAGACAGTCGGTCACCCCTCGCCCCGCTCCCTCCCTTCAGGTCTTGTGTTCCGTTTCCGATTCTTGGCTTGGATCACCGAAACGGGGGTTGGTCACTGGCCGGGCGATGCACCGTCAC
>JBCDAA010000439.1:0-7210 GCA_039186435.1 Myxococcota bacterium
ACGAACCGCCACGGAACGAGTCTGCCGTGGTCGGGAACGCGCGATGCGGCGGTGAGCAGTATCTCGAGTTCCCGATCGTTCGGGGCAGGTTGCTGCAGATCGGACAGCTTCGGGGAGCGGCGCGTCAGGAGTGCGTCGAGGGGCGACAGCGTCTTTAGTTCGACCATCTGTTCAGTACGCGGTCTGTCAACTCTGGGCGTGTTGATTGGCGTTGTGCTGATCTCGTGGTCCGTTTACTTGTGCGGCCAGATGTCATCGCGCTGCTCGTGCTATGAAAGATCGGTGCGGTCGTCCTCGTACTCGGTTACTTCGTCAGGATCGTGGGTCACGAGGACCGTCGCGATGCTGTCGGCCTTGAGAGCCTCGAAGATGTCTCGGCGAATCGCGGCGCGCTGCGAGACCTCGAGGTTGCAGAAGGGTTCGTCGAAGAGCATCACGGTGGGGTTTCTGGCGAGCGACCGCGCGATCGCGACACGCTGCAACTGCCCGCCGCTGAGTGTGTGCGGCATCGCATCGGTGTGATCAGTAAGTCCGAACCTATCGAGGAGACGGCTCGCGATCATGCGGCGATCGCGTCGACGCCTGCCGCGGATGCCGAACGAGACATTGCGCTCGGCGGTCAGGTGCGGGAAGAGGGCACAGTCCTGAAAGACAAAGCCCACGTTCCTTCTCTCGGGCTGCAGATGCAGTTGTTCGCCCACAACTTGCCGGCCGTTGACGTAGATCTTGCCTTGCCGGGCACGTTCGAGGCCTGCGATCAGGCGGAGGAGCGTGGTCTTGCCGCAGCCGGAGGGACCGACGACTGTGTGCAGTGTGCCGGGAGCGACCTCGATATTGAGGTCTTCAATGATCGGTGTGCTGCGTCCATAACCGAACGTCAAGCGAGAGATTCGGAGGCCTTGTGAACACGCATCGGAGATCACGCCGACACCTCCTCGTTATGTAGTACCACCCCGAGGGTGCGATGTTCGGAAGAGAGTCGACGCGCGAGCACCAGCGCGGGCAGCATCCCGATAGCGACGATGAAGAGCGCGCCCGTGGCGGCCTCGTCGAGCCGCTCCTCGCTGGCGAGTTGGTATACGCGTACCGCGAGCGTGTCGTAGTTGAAGGGTCGCAGCATGAGCGTTGCGGGCAGTTCTTTGGCAACATCGACGAAGACAAAGAGGCCCGTCGCAAATATGGGCGCCCTGAGATTGGGAAGGTGGACGTGTGCGAACACGCCTGCGGGATTCGCGCCGAGCGTTCGCGCGGCGTCGTCCAAGCGGTGGTTGATGCGCCCATATGCCGCGTCGATGAGGGGAATTGCGACGCCAAGGAACCGTGTCTGGTACCCAACAAGCAGCGCCATGATGGAACCGGAGAGCACGAGGCCGAGTCGCGCACGCTCGCCCGGGATCGAGGCCCAAAGGTCGTTCAGCGTGCGGTCGCCCCACCCGAGCGCCGTGATCACGCCGATCGCGACAACAGGGCCGGGTAGCGCGTACCCGTAACGCGTGATCGCCTTGAACACACCCATGGAGTGCCCGGCGGATGCTCGGTGCGTTGCGACCATGCATGTCGCGAGGACGACAGCGATCACGGCGGACCCCGCTCCGAGCATGAGCGAGTTCAACCCATAGTCGAAAACGGACGCAAGTTTGCGATCACCGCGATCGATCGCGAGGTAGAGGAGGCGAGCGCCCGGGAGGACGAAGCCAACGAACAGTGGGATGCAGCACGCCGCGCAGGTAATCCAGCCTCCGATCCCTCGGAGTGTTCGCGGCGTCATCGACGCGCTGCGGTGCGTGTTGTGGTGGTGGGCTCGCCGTGTGCGCAGGGCCCATTCGGTGACCAGAATCGTTGCGATGCCGAGTACCAGCAGCACGGAGAGTCGGGCGGCAGCGGCCTGCGAGTCCATGCCGTACCACGCGCGGTAGATGCCCGTCGCGAACGTGTCGACTGCGCAGTGCTGCACTGCGCCGAAGTCGGCGAGCGTCTCCATGATCACCAACGCGAGGCCCGCGACGATCGCGGGCCTCGAGAGCGGCAGGGCCACGCAGAAGAAGGTGCGGATCGGCCCGGAGCCGAGGGTCCGGCTCGCCTCCATCGCGGAGCGTGGCAGGCTCGCGAACGCGACGCGTGCGGAGAGGTAGACGTACGGATAGAGCGTCGACGCAAGTATCAGCGCGGCGCCTGGGAGGGTACGGAGATCCGGGAACCAGTAGTCCGCGCGTGACCAACCGGTGTGCTCACGCATCCATCCCTGAACGGGCCCGCTGAACTGGAACAGGTCGGTGAGCGCGTACGCGGCGACATACGCGGGCACCGCGAGGGGCAGCATGAGCGCCCACGAGAGCATGCTTCGCCCCGGAAAGCGGTGCGTCTGCACGAGCCACGCGGTCGGTACGCCGAACGCGAGCGCGAGAATCCCGACGAGCACGGCGAGCCCCAGCGTACTCAGCGCGTAGTCGAGCAAGCGTGTTTCGACGAGGTGGTCCCACGCCTCGGAGGCGTCACCCACGGCGATCGTGAAGACCACACCCAACGGGACTACGACAATCATCGCGATCGCGAACGGAACGAGGAGCCACACGCGTGTGAGCCGACCCACCATCCTCTGGTACTCAGTGGAGCGGCATCAACGCCACCCCACGCGGTCCATGATGCGGACCGCGGCAGCGTTGTTGGACCCGAGCTTCGCGGCGTTCACCGAGTCCGACATAAACTCACCGAGCGACTCGACGATCGTTGTCGGGCGCACGCCTTGTACGACCGGGTACTCCTGCGTCTCGCGGGTCAGCATTTCTTGGGCGTAGTCGTCTACAAGGAACTCGATCAGTCGGATCGCGTTCTCGCCGTTCGGAGCGTTCTTCAGCACCGCAGCGCCGGAAACGTTGACGTGCGTGCCGCGACCGTCCTGATCCGGGAAGATGACCCTGACCTTGGAGGCGGCTTCCCCGTCCGCCTCGGACCCAGCGAGCATCTGCGCGAAATAGTAGTGGTTGACGACTGCGATATCGCCCTCCCCCGCTGCGATCGCCCGGATCTGGTCGCGGTCTCCGCCCTGAGGCCGGCGCGCGAAGTTCTCGACGATGCCGCGGCACCACGCTTCCGTTGCGGACTCGCCTTCGGTCTCGATCATCGACGCGATCAGCGACTGGTTGTAGATGTTGGACGAGCTCCGTATGAGCACGCGGTTTCTCCACTCAGAATCGACGAGATCCGCGTAGTCGAGTGCATCGATAGTCTCATCGACACGCTCGCGTGAAACGGCGATCACACGCGCACGCTTGGTAAGCCCGAACCACCGGCCGTCGGGGTGGCGGAGGGTCTCGGGGACACGCGCATTCAGCGTCTTCGACTCAACCTTCGAGAAGAGGCCCATCTCTTCCCCGCGGTAGAGGCGCCCGGCGTCGACGGTGATGAAGACGTCGGCCGGGCTGAGCTCGCCCTCCTGGCGAATGCGGACGAGCAGCTCGTCGGATTTGCCCTCGATGACGTTGACTTGAATGCCCGTTTCCTCGGTAAACCGCCGGAAGAGCTCGTCGTCGGAGTCATAGTGGCGAGCGGAGTAGATGTTGACGACGCCCGGATCGGACGTCGCGGCCGCGAACCCGAACGGTGTCCAGATGACGCACAGGGCGATGAGAACGGCGAGCTTTTCGAGCATGTGGGCCTCCGGGTGAGCATTGTAATTGAGACTCGGTCTCAATAAGAGGCTACACTATCCGCGGCACGGATGCCTGGCAAGGCGACCTGGTTTGACGAGTCTCGCAGCCCACCAGTAGGTCTTGCGGCCGCTTTGCCATCACCGCGAGTCTGGTCACTCACCCGGGAGGCGCCATGCTGTTCCGCTCTCAGATGCTCACGATTGTCGCCGCGTTCACGCTTGTCTCCGCGGCCATGTCCTATGAACTCTTCGCTGCCGCGGAGGAGGACAAAGCCAAGGGCGCTTGCTTCTGCATGTCGCTCGCGGAAGCTTGCGAATCCTGTGCCGCGATCGAGGAGGCGCAGCAACGTGGGAGTGAGCCGTTCTTCGAGAGCGAGCCCATTCGGCTGACGTCGCCGGACCAGTTCTCACGCGCGGGCGAGGCGTACTTCTCGCCAGATCGGAAGTGGATCGTCTTCCAGGCGGTTCCCGTGGAAGAGGAAACGGGCGCCTCGCCGGTGTACGCGATGTACGTCGCCGCTCTTGAGTACGACGCGGACGGCAACCCGAGCGGGATCGAGCCGCCGATCCGGATGTCCGCGAAGGGCTCCGCGAACACCTGCGGCTGGTTCCATCCGACGCTCCCTGGCGTTGTGCTTTACGGATCCACGATCACCACACCGGAGAGCAAGGACACCGCGACATTCCAGCGGGAGAACTCGCGCTACTCGTGGGAGTTCCCGCGTGAGATGCAGATCGTCACACAGACGGTCAGCGAGATCGTCGAGCGCGAGGTGGCCAATCCGGTGCTTCGGGATGAGCTCCTCGCGCGGGCGGACGTCGACACCCCGATCCCTCTCTTCTCGCGAGACGGCTACGACGCCGAGGGCTCGTGGTCGCCATGCGGGCGCTTCATCCTCTACACGCACGTCGATCCAGGCGATGAGGACGGCGACCTGTGGATGTACGACATCGCGAAGGACAACCACACGCCGCTGATTACGGAACCGGGCTATGACGGTGGCCCGTTCTTCTCACCAGATGGGACGCGCATCTGCTACCGCTCCGACCGAGACCTCAACGACTTGCTTCAGCTCTACGTCTCCGACCTCGCCTTCGGCCCCGACGGATCGCCGACGGGCGTCGCGAAGGAGACGCGCCTCACCGACGACGGGCATGTGAACTGGGCGCCCTTCTTCCACTACCCGACGGGCAACTATCTTCTATACGCGACCTCCAACATCTCCCATCGCAACTACGAAGTCTTCGCGATTGCGTCCGACCTCACGCCCGACGGGCGGATGCCCAACCCCGTCCGCGTGACCGAGGCGCCAGGCTTCGACGGGCTCCCCGTCTTCTGCCACGCGGGCGAGTTTGTCATGTGGACGGGTCAGCGGGACACGCCCGACGCGACGGGTCGGCGTTCGTCGCAGCTCTACATCGCTCGCGCCGCGACGGCGATACCAGCGGGGCTCGTGCTGAGAACCCCCGTCGCTTCGAGAGTGTCCGAATCCGACGCCCCGCTCGCGGATGCGCTCGCCTCGGCTTCTCCCGAGACGCGCTCATTCGGCGAGCACGCGACGATCCTCGCAAGCCCGTTCATGCAGGGACGCTTCCCCGGCACCGTCGGCATCGAGCGCGCGGAGGCGTACATCGTCGACCGGTTCGAGTCGCTTGGCCTCGGACCCGCCTTCGGGCGCGGCCCGTCGGCCTCTTTTTTCCAATCATTCGACTTCACGCTCCGCACTCGCGGCGATGAAGCGGATGAGCAAGGGGAGACAATCCAGGCACGCAACATCGGGGCGATCCTCAAGGGACGCGGTGAGCTCGCGTCGCGCTTCGTCGTCATCGGGGCCCACCACGACCACCTCGGGTACGGTGAGCACGGCTCACTTGCGGATAACGGTTCGGGTCAGCTGCACGAGGGCGCTGACGACAACGCCTCGGGAACGGCGGGCGTCTTGCTCGCCGCAGAGCTCCTGACAAATCTGTACGCCGACCTACCACCCAGCGCGGACGCACGGTCGATCATCTTCACGACCTTCTCCGCCGAGGAAGTCGGCCTCAACGGTTCACGGTTCTTCGTGGACAACCCGCCGAGGGCGATCGATCAGATGGATCTGATGATCAACTTCGACATGATCGGGCGCGTGACGGGCAACCGCGTCTCCGTGACCGGAGCGGGCACATCGCCCGTGCTGGGTGGCCTGATCGATGAAGCCTCGACGCGTACCCCGCTGAACGTGGAGCGGCCGGACGGGCTCACCGCACGCTCTGACCACGCCGCTTTCTACGACGCAGAGATTCCGGTCCTGTTCTTCACCATCACCCCATTCCATTCGGACTATCACACACCCGAGGACGAGTCGTGGAAACTCAACAAGAAGGGCGGAGCACTCATCGCGAGCCTCGCTTCCGACGTCGCGGCGAGCGCCGCACAGCGCTTCGATGACTTTGTGTTTGCGGAAGTCGAGGGCTACGACCGCGGCCCGTCACCTTCAGCGGGCAGCATGAAGATCCGCTTTGGCATCATGCCCGGCAACTACAACGACACAAACCAGGGCATCGACGTGCAGCGTGTGAGCTCCGGCGCGTCGGCGGAGGCAGCGGGCATCTTAGCAGGTGATCGGCTGATGGAGTGGAACGGCAAGCCGATCATGTCGATTTCCGGATGGATGGAGCTCATGTCCGCGCACGAACCCGGTGACATCGTGGATGTCACCGTGCTCCGTGACGGCGAGACGGTCACAATCCCTGTCAAGCTGCAGGCGGCGAGCCGCTGATCGCGGACGGGGTGACGACCCGCCACACAGATCATTGCACTTGCCGTGAGCGGGGCTCGGGTCGAATGTGCCGAGGGAGGGCTCGCCTTTTTCGCACGACGCCAACTCGCCGCTAGGTTCCTTGTATGAGACGCCGCCGTGAGCCAACGACGCGTTGGCGTTACCTCCACCGTGACGACTGTGGATGCCGCTTCTGCTGAAGACACGCTCGAGTTCGTCACGCACGGTGGGTTGAAACTCTCATTGTGACCAACCCGGCGGCGACGCTTCGAAGAAGAGGTTGCTGCTCGGTTGGCAGGGTGGAGAAGATTCCCTAGGCCCGCAGTTGGTACAGGAACAGGGACAAGCGCAATCGCTGCGATCTCATTGAGGCGGTCGGTGAAAGCATTGACCGTCGTCCAAGACCTTTCCGACGCGACTGCTCACTACTCATGGCGACCAGCGAGCTATCCAGCCGGATAGCCTGTCGGTAGTTGCCAGGAGTACTGCAAGAAATGTCCACCAGCAAGGGTAACGAACAATGGTACAAGGTGATAATGTCCTGCGGCGGCGTCGGGTGATGATTGTTGGCGGTGGCTTCGCCGGGCTTGAAACTGCCAAGGGGCTTCGAGGCTCCGATGCTGAGGTCGTTCTTCTGGATCGGAAGAACCACCATGTGTTCCAGCCGCTGCTCTACCAGGTTGCAACCGCCTCGCTGTCGCCGGCGAGCATCAGTGCACCGATTCGATCGGCGCTGGGGGAGCGGTCCGACTGTCAGGTGGTGCTGTCCAATGTGACCGGGATCGACGTTGAAGGCAAA
>JBCDAA010000440.1:0-7200 GCA_039186435.1 Myxococcota bacterium
GCGATCCCTCCTCTCGACGGGGCCCTACCCGACGTCGGGGTCGACAGCGGCGTCGTCACCAACCCGGACGTCACCCTGGTCCGCGAACTCACCTTCGAGCAGGTGCCCGGAACAAACGGCTGGAGCAGTCCGGAGGACGTGTTCTTCAAGTGGACGGACTTCCTGAGCGGCACCGGGCGCGATCGAGTACCCGACCCGATGGTTCGCGCCGCTGGCGGCATCAACATCCCGGACATTTCCGACGTCGCCTACCGCGGCAGCCGTTCGGCGATGTTCACGATGAAACCCTGGTCCGGACGTAGCGCGTCCCGCACCGACCTCGAAATGGTTGGCAATGTCACCGGCGATCCCGCCGTCTCGCGCTTCTTTCCGCAGGGCGAAACACACCTCGTCGGCTTTGCGATGCGCATCGAGCACGCCACCTGGCCCGGCGGCGGGTTCCAGCTGATGCACCAGTATCACAACACCGCGGCGCCGAAAGCGGGCTACGGCATCACCAACAACCCGGCGCTCAGTCTGCTTCGCCGCAACAACGACGACCTCATGGTGATCGCGCGAGACAACCGCCCCGGCGGCGAGCGCCTCAACACCACCCACGAGATCCCCGGCGGCGTTCGCGCGGGGCAGTGGGTGCGCTGGGTCTTCAAGACGCGCTTCAACAACTTCGATTCCGGCGAGAACGGTCTCATCGAAGTCTGGTCCGCGGTGGGCGACGAGCCCCTCGAGCTGCACTTCCGCGTCGACGATCGACCTCTCGGATACACCTACGCGGATCCCGCCAACAACTACGAGACCATCGTCTTCGATTGCTACGGCGAGCCTCGCCAGGAAGAAGCGCGGGTGTACTTCGACGAGATTCGCATCGCGAAGGGCGACCTCGATCCGAGCGTCGTCGACCCGCTGAGCTGGCGGAGCTACCAGCATCCGCTGAACCAACCCTTCAACGACGACCTTCGATGATACGACTGCTCCGAGTGAGTGGAGCGCTCACGATCCTGGCGCTCGGTTGCGGGGACACGAACGCCGGAGCGGACGCCGCGGGAACGGATGCACAAGTGGACGTGGCGCCCGATGCAGGACGCGACGTAAGCCTCCCGATCGACGCCTCCGTCGACGCCGCTTTCGACGCACCGACCGACAGCGCTCCCCTCAACTGCGAAGCCACGACCTCCGCACGGGGCTGGGATCTCTGCAGTGCGACCTCCGAACAATGCACCGTGGTCTTCGAGGACAGCACCGGCTGCGCAGCGGTCTGCGAAGCGCTCGGTTTGCCCTGCGTCGAAGCCTACGACAACGAAGACGATCGCTGCGCGCCGATGCGGTCGCTTCCAGCCCTCGGGTGCGGTCCGACCGACCATGTCTCCGACTACTGCGTGTGCGGCGCAACGAGCGACGCCGGCGTTGGCGACGCGGGGACGGACAGCGCGGTGGACGCCGGCAGCTGCGACACCCCGATCGACGTCTACCTCGTGGGCGACTCCACCGTCGCGCCGAACAGCGGCTGGGGCGACGACCTCGAAGCGCTTCTCAACGGACGCGCCACCGTCACCAACGAGGGCGTTGGCGGCGCGAGCAGCAAGTCGTTTTGGGACGCGGGTCATTTCGACGACGCGCGCGATGCTCTCGGCCCCGGCGACTACCTGCTGATTCAGTTCGGCCACAACGACAGCAAACCGGAAGCCTACCGGCGCACCGAGCCCGGCGATGCTCCGGGGTACGACGACTCCTATCGCGCGTACCTCACCCGCTATCTGGACGCCGCCGAGGCCGCCGGTGCGACCCCGATCTTGATCACCTCGGTGAGCCGGATGGTCTTTAGCGGGGACGAGCATCGCCGGACGCACGGCGACTACCCGGCGGCGATGCGTCGTCTCGCCGAGGATCGCGGCGTGGTCCTGCTCGATCTCGAGCAACACAGCCACGAGGTCTTTTCCTCGCTTGGCGAAGACGAAACGCTGCGCCTCTTCGCGGAGGAACCGGACCGAACCCATTTCCCTCCGGACAAAGCGTTTCGCGTGGCCGAGATGGTGCGTGACCTCCTGCAAACGTCCGCGAGCCCGTTGCGGTGTTACGTGCGATGAACTCGACGAACCGAACGCGCCTGCTTCTCGGCTTTATCCTGCTCGTCGGCTGCGGGGACGACGCCTCCGCAGGAACGGATGGCGGGAACGTCTTGGACGCCGCGACCGACAGTGCACGCGCGGACGCCGGCGAGAACGCGGACGCCGACGCTGCCGCGGACGCCGCTGCGACCGACTGCAGCGCGATCGAGGAAAGCGGCTGGAGCCTCTGCGAAGAGACCCCAACCTCCTGCGCAGCGGTCTTCACGGACGGAGCAGGGTGCGACTCCGTCTGCGCGGCGGTCGGCCTTCCGTGCGCCGCGGTCTACGAGGACGTGACCGACGCCTGCGCGCCCGACCTCGCACGCCCGGCGCTCTCCTGCGACACGCCCTCGGGGCACGGCTCGGACTACTGCGTTTGTGGCGTGCGCGAATGCGGCGACGGAGTCTGCAACGCCGGCGAGTCCTGCGGAAGCTGCGCGGCGGACTGCGGCGAGTGCACGTCGGACTATCGTTCGCTGGTCGACGACGCTGTCGGTTTTGCAACGCCGACGGGAGGCCGCGAAGGTCCGCGGGTGTTCGTCACCACCCTGGCCAGCGACGGACCGGGAAGTCTTCGCGACGCCCTTCGCGGCGGAGGCCCGCGCTGGATTTCGTTTGAGGAAGGCCTCGACGGAACGATCGATCCCGGCGACGACCTTTCCGTTCCCGCGGACGTCACCCTGGACGGTCGCGGCGCGTCGATCACCCTCGCGGTGGGCCTTCGCATCGTCGGCCGCGAGGCGCGCAACATCGTGATCCACAACCTCCGTTTCGACGGAGCGAGCGACGACGCCGTCCAGATCCGCAACGGTGCAGACCAAATCTGGGTCGACCATTGCACCTTCGAAAACTGGGGCGACGGAGCCATCGACATCACCAACGGCGTCGAAGGCCAGCGCACCAACGTCACCGTCTCCTGGAACCGAATTCTCGGCGGGTCCAAGGCGATGCTGATCAGCGCGACCTCGGATCCATCCGCCGGCTTCGTCGACGAAAACCTCTACGTCACGCACCACCACAACTACTTCGAAGGCGTTCAGGAGCGCATGCCGCGGGCGCGTTTCGCCAAAGTGCACCACTTCAACAACCTCAACCTTCGCTGGTCGGGCTACGCGGTCGGCGCGAGTACGCGGGCGCAGATCCTGGTCGAGAACAACCTCTTCGACGCCGGCGACAACCGCCGGGCCTGCTGGACGGACTGCATCGGCCGCGACTGCGACTTTTTCGGCGGCGAAGGCGGCGCGATCCGGGCGTCGGGCAACATCATTCGCGGGGAAGCGAGCTGCGAGACCGCCGGCGAATCGACCGTCCTTGCGGAGTTTCCCCGGGGCGAACCCCCCTACGCCTACGACCTCGAAGCCGCCGACGACGCCCTTCGAGAGCGTGTTCGCGTGCGGGCTGGCTGGCTCTCCGTGCCGCTTCCCGAGTGATCGGCGAGCTCCCGCGGACCATGGTAGATTCTTCGTCGGGAATGACCGCCAAGTACGAGCATCTTCTCGACTTGTCCGCGGGTGGAATGGGCAGCGTCGCCATCGCTGTCCGCCGAGACGGGCGCTTTTTGCGTCTCTATGCGATCAAGCACCTGCTTCCGGCGCTCCGCGACGACGACACCGCTAAGGCGATGTTTCTTGAGGAGGGGCGTCTTGCGGGGCTCCTCCATCACCCCAACGTGGTCGGGGTCACGGACGTCGGAGAAGATGCGGACGGTCCCTATCTGGTCATGGACTACGTCGAGAGCATTAGCGCGCGCGACCTGATCGGCCATGCGCGCAAGACCGGGATTCCCCTCGCGGTCAGTCTCATCTGCCGCATCGGCGCGCAGGTCGCGCAGGGCCTCGCCGCCGCTCACGAACTCACCGCCCACGATGGGACGCCCCTCCGCCTCGTCCATCGCGACGTGTCCCCGCACAACATCCTCCTCGGCTTCGACGGGGTGACGCGCCTCGCGGACTTCGGCATCGCGCGGGCCGCAGGTCGCGACCATCGAACGAGCACGGGCATCCTCAAGGGGAAGCTCGGCTACATGGCGCCCGAGATGCTTCAGTTCCGCGAGCCGACGGCGCAGACGGACCTCTTCTCCCTCGGGGTGGTGCTCTACGAGCTCCTCACGCTCTCGCGCCTCTACGGCGGTCGCGACGACGCGGAGCGCGCGCGCCGAATCGTGCACGAAGCGCCGCCCGACATCGGCGACGAACGCGTGGATGTTCCGCCGGAGCTCCAGGCGCTGCTTCTTCAACTCCTTGCCAAAGACCCGGCGCTGCGTCCGCCGAGCGCGCGCCTGGTAGCGGAGGCGCTGGAGGTTTGCGCCGTCGATCTCGCCACCGAGGAAGGCTCCCTCGACCTCGCGAACTACCTCTCGATGGCGTTTTCCGAGCCGCGGGCAAAGCGCCGCGATCAGGTGCAGCGCGCGCTTGAAGCGGCGCCGCGGCGGGAAGCGACGCGCCGTCCATGGCCGTGGATCCTGGGCGCGGCCGTCGTTCTTCTTGTTGCGGGCGGCGCGTGGGCTCTCGCGCGACCGGCGCAGGAGGTTGAGGAAGCGCCGAGCGATCCCGTCGCGACGGAAATTCGCCTTCACCTAACGTCGACGCCCGACCACGCCGTCGTCATCGCCAACGACACGCGCATCGCGCCCCTGCGGACGCCTGGCGAGATGACCATTCCCGAAGGCGTCACGTCGCTCGAGCTCCGCTTCGAAGCCGAGGGCTATCAAACGCACCGCGAAACCATCGTCCCCGACCAGGATGGGCGCGTGCACGTGCGCCTTGTGCCCGTCGCCCACGCCGCGGAGACACCCATGCAAGCGGACCGTCCTCGCCGACGTCGACGCACGAACAAAACGCGGCCGGCGATGCGTCCCACACCCCCCACCGAGATGACCGGGTTTGAGCTCTTTGATGGTTAGGACGCTACTCTCAGGCATGCACGCGCTTCTGCTCGTTGCCTTGCTTTTGCCCTCGTTTGCGAAGGCCCAGGCGGACGCGGAATCGCAGGCCCTCGTGCTCTTTGATCGCGCGCGCGAAGCATTTCGTAACGGCGCCTTTGAACGCTCCGCACTCCTTCTCGAGGAGGCCATTTCGCTCCACGACGTCGCGCCGCTTCACTACAACCTCGGTCGCTCGTACCAGGAGCTGGGACGCCAAGAAGACGCGCTGAGCGAGTACCGGCGCTTTCTCGCGATGGAACCGGACACGCCGGAGCGCCCGCGGGTCGAAGCACGCATCGCGATCCTTGAAGCGCAGCTGCGCCCGGAGCCAGAGCCCGAACCCGAACCCGACCCCGAACCCGAGCCCGAGCCCGAGCCGGAAGCCGAAGTCCGCGCGGGTCCGTGGATCCTCCTCGGCACGGGCGTCGCGATCCTCGGCGGTGGCGTCGTCGCGGGCGTGCTTTCCAACCGCGCCGAAGACGACGCCCGCAACGCGCCCTCGCAAGAAGCCGCCGAGGCCCCCGCCGAACGCGCGGACCGTCGCGCCCGAGCCGCGAACGCCCTCTTCGCGATCGGCGGCGCGGTTGCGATCACCGGCCTCGCGTGGGGCATCGTCGATCGTCGGCGCGCCAGAGTCGAAGTTCAGGCCGGCCTCGGCAGCGTCCTCGTGCGCGGGCGATTCTGAGGGCGATTCTGAGGTCGCCTCAAGAAGTCAGCAGCGCAACCGCGGCGGCAAGGCGTTCGTTCATCTCCTCGCGATGTCGCCCGCCGATCTCAACGCGAATCATTTCCTCGCTTCCCTGCCCGGGAATCTGACCGGGAATCTGCCCGGGAATCTGCACGGGAATCTGCACGGGAATCTGCACGGCGTCAGCGCGGACGACCACTTCCTCCAAAAGCGGGAAGTGGTCCCGACTGGCCGGCACGGTCCCAGGGTTGAGCACCGACGTGCCAAGCTGCTGCGCCGCGTTCGCGAGATCGACCACGCGGCCGACACACGAGCGAAGGGCCTGTCGCTCCTCGTTGACCAGAAGCGTCTGCAGCAACGTGTCGTCCATGTCGTCGCAGAGCACGAGGAGCCCTTCGTGATGGGCTGCGAGCTGCTCCATGAAGGGCACCCAGTGAGAAAATGGTAGCGAGCTAAACGGCATCACCACCGCCCGCGCTTGGGAAAGGTAGTGCGTGAAGGGCACGCGAAAGCTCGTCGGCGCATTGGGCTCGCGGCGAAGAAAAAGCGGCGACAACGCCCCGCCTGCGATCACCGTTCCCTGAACTCGGGTCGCAGCGTCAAGGCCGCGGATCCCCGGCCGCAGCACGACGTGCGTCGACGGAACCGACGAAAGCGCCTGGTGGACGATCGCTAAACTCATGAACCCTCCCTACGAGGGCTATAGGGGCTCAAGCGTTTCGGGCCAACACACTTCGACATCGCTGCGCGGTGTTTCCCCCACGCCAGCTGCGACCACGAGGATGCCCGACTCGAGGCGAATCAAGAGGGGGCTCTGTCGCGAACGAACGAGTTCGAACGCCGGCTCGAAAGTCCAGACGCCGGCCTGAAGCGAGACGCGCTCCACGAGGTCGCCGCCCGCAAGAAATCCACTTTCGAAGACGGCTCCATCTCGCGCCGTGTCCCAGGCCGGCCCTGCTTCGGCGCGGCACGCGCTTGGACAGCCGAGAATGGACACCGTGTCGGTCCGAAGCTCACCGCTTTCGTTCGTTCCCCCGAGGAGGAGCAGAGCCTCCCCGTCACGCGCGAGGACCGCGCCTTCCCGAACGCCGTCGTCGAAGGGGATTGGCGTGCTGGTTTCCGTGTTGAGGTTGAGTAGTTCGGCAACCGGGCCATCTTGGGAACCGCCCGCAACGATCGCGAGCTGTCCAAGAAACGCAGCGGCCGCATCCCGCCGCGGCGTCTCGAGCGACATGTCCGTCGGAGCGACCGCGCCGTCTTCGAGGAGCCACGTGATTCCGTCCACGGGCTCGCCCGCGACATCGCCACCCACAATAAGCGCGCGCGTACTCACCGACGCTACCGCGCTTCGCAACCCCGCCCCCGCGTGAGCCGCGAGCCCACGATTGCGCTCTTCTGCGTTCGCCAGATCGTAGAGCGACGTCCCGCCCTCGGTGGTCACCACCGCGCGCGTCGGACCGACAAAGGTGGCCCGTCCGCGACCCGAC
>JBCDAA010000441.1:0-7153 GCA_039186435.1 Myxococcota bacterium
CTTGATGGCGTCTCCTGCTCGGACTCCGACCCTTCGGCTCGCTCCGCGGGCGCACTCGCCCTCGGCGACGCAGCCGACGTACACGCCCAAAGCGTGGCGAAGAGAAATGGCGGAATACGCACTACGCAGGAACCGAAGCCCTGACAGCGCGCATTCCGCAACCGAGAGAATTCCTAGAGAACGGTAATGGTCCCGTCGATCGTGACCAGGGAGCCGGTTTGCGCGAGGTCGCTGCACGACGACGCGGAACCGTCCGGGCCGAACATGAATCCGCGGTCGCCCCAGGTGATCGGGTAGTCCCCCGGCTCGGTCCCAGCAGCGATCTCGAACTCGAGCGTCAGCCAGCGCCCCGCCGGAAAGGGGCCGGGGCAATCGTCGTTGTTTTCGCTTCGCGCACCCCAGGTGAAGAGGTCGACGTCACCGCGAAAGGGCGTTTGTCGCGTGCAGCGGTTCATTCCTGCGAGCGCGTCCTCGTTGCTGACCGGGTTGCGAAGCACAAACTCATCACCAACGGTGAGGTCGCCGCTGAAGGCGTCAACGCCGCCGCAGGATGGGTCGTTGTAGGCGAAGACGCCGAGCCGAACGACATCCCCGGGCCGTCCACTGACCTCTTCCGCGCAGAGCGTGGGCGCGGATGCGGACGCGGGACAGCTGCTAGGCACGGAAGCATCGACTCCGCTGTCGGCCCCGCTATCGGCGCCGCTGTCGGCCCTACGCGCATCCGCCCCCGCATCGATCGGCGCTCCGGTATCCGCGCCCGCATCCACCTCTCCCCCATCAGCGCCTACGCTGGCGTCGGCCCCCGAATCGACGCCTCCCCCATCCGGCACTCCATCGTCATCCCCACAGCCGAAAAGAAGTCCTGCACACACCAATCCAAGCAAGCTGGCTCTCACATCGCCTCCTCGCGCAAGCGACTTCACCCGAAGTCCAAAGCAAAGCGTTCGAGAGGAAGTGCCCCCAACCGGCCGGTCCGTCTCACCGATCCGCGATTTTTTAGTGCGAGTCGTCGAGGCTTCGGAAGAGCGCGGCGCGCATGACGTCCACGGGAGCGGCGCGCTGGGTCCAGCGTTCGAAGGCGAGCGCCCCCTGGTGGATCAGCATTCCCGTTCCGTCGACCGTTCGAAGCCCTCGCGCCCGCGCCTTGCGGAGGACCGTCGTCTCACGGGGAATGTAGACGAGGTCGACGACCGAGGCGTCCGACGGAAGCGCATCGAGGGGCAGCGCGTCCGCGAAGGCCTCCGCGCTCGCGCCGAGAGTCGCGCTCGTCGCCTGAACCACGAGGGCGGCGTCCGCGAAGGCGTCACCGACGTCACCGAGGTCGCAAGGGGTCCCGCCAAGATCCTGGGTGAGCGCCTCGGCCTGAGCGATGCGGCGCGCCCCGACAACGACGTTCGCGCCCTGGGCCTGAAGTCCGTACGCGGCAGCGCGCGCCGCTCCTCCCGCGCCGAGGATCACCGCCTTGATGCCCTCCAGCGGAACCTCTTCCTCTTCGAGAGAACGCACGAGCCCCATCGCGTCCGTGTTGGCGCCGAGAAGCAGCGGCCCCACTCGAACAATCGTGTTCACCGCGCCGATCGCCGCCGCCGCGGGCTCGACCTCATCGAGAAGAAGGCGAACCGTTTCCTTGTGCGGAACGGTCACGTTGGCGCCCGCAAAGCTCTCGCGAAGCTCGTGAATCGCCTCCGGCAGCGCTCCCGGCTCAACCGGCACGCGCTCGTACTCCGCGTCAAGACCGAGCGCCTGAAACGCGGCCTGATGCATCGCGGGCGAGCGCGAGTGCTCGACCGGCCATCCGAGGACTCCATAGCGCAGCGTCATTCTTCGTCTCGAGTCGCGGTGACCTCGGCTTCGACCTCGCCGTCGTGCAAACGAACGCGGAGGGAGTCCCCGGGGGAAACCTCCTTGGCGGCGCGAAGGGCGTTTCCATCCGGGCCAAAGGCGATCGCGTAGCCACGCTCGAGGACGCGCAGCGGCGAAAGCGCATCCAAGCGGCCACCGAGCGCTTGAAGGGTGCTGCGGCGCGAGCGCGCGATCGGACGACCGTGGGCGTGATGTTCGGTGGTCACCCGGAGGAGGCGTTTTCGAGACTCCGCGAGACGGGCCTTGATCGCGCGCTCAAGGCGGCGGTTCAAGTCCGCGACCCGCGCGCGATCCGCCGCGAGCTGCGAACGAGGATCCCGCTGACGAAGTCGCGTTTCGAGAACCTGAACCTGGCTTTTGCGGGCACGAAGCTGCGCGCGCACCTGCAGTGCGGCGGCTTGTTCGAGCTCGGCAAAACGCCGCCGCGCGCCCGCAAGTACGAGGCGCGGATCCGCAAGACGTCGCTCCACGCGCTGGAGACGAAGATGCTCTTGGTCGAAGCGCCCCACCATCGCGCGCTGAAGGCGATGAAGAAAGCCGTCGAGTTCCGCGAGTAGCACCGCGCGCTCCGGCACGGCCTGCTCGGCCGCGTTCGAAGGCGTCGACGCGCGCCGATCGGCGACGAGCTCCGCGATCGTGATGTCGGTTTCGTGGCCGACGCCGCAGACCACTGGAATCCGGCTCGCCGCCACCGCGCGCGCGACTCGCTCGCTGTTGAAGGCCCAGAGCTCCTCAGCGGAACCGCCGCCGCGTCCGAGGATGATCACGTCCACGTCGGGAACACGCTGAATCTGTGTGAGGGCAGCGACGATCGAGCGCTCGGCTTCCTGACCGGAGACTCGGCAGTCCGCCACGAGAAGGCGCGTCGGAGAGCGCTCCTGCGCGACTCGCACCACGTCTCGAAGAGCGGCGCTGCCCACGCTCGTCACCACCCCCACCACGCGCGGGACACGCGGAAGGGGCCGTTTGCGCTCTTCGTCGAGAAGCCCTTCCGCGGCGAGGCGCTTTCGAATGTTCTCGAACTGCGCACGAAGATCGCCTTCGCCCGCCGGAAGAATCTGCCGCGCGCGAATCTGATAGCGCCCGGTCTTTTCCCAGATGGTGAGATTGCCGAGCACCCGCACGCGCGCCCCGGCTTCGAGATCCGCGCGCACCCGGCGAAGGTCCGTCGCGTACACCACTCCGTCGATGCGCGCCTGTTCGCGTTCATCGCTGAGCGTGAAGTAGACGTGGCCCGCCGCCGACTTCGTCGCCTGGGAGATCTCGCCCTCCACCCAAAACGAACTGAACTTCGCTTCGATGTGGTCGCGCGCCGCGCGGTTCACTTCCGCAACGCGATAGACGCGCGCCTCTTTGTTCGTGCGGCGGGGGCGCTGACCCCAGGGGCGCGTCACGGGTCAACCTTGCGATCGGCGAGCGCCCCGAGACACTCGTAGGCTGCGTATTTGTATGTCTCGGAGAGGGTTGGATAGTTGAAGACCATCTCGATGAAGAGGTCGACGGTGGCCCCCGTGAGCAACGCGATCTGACCGAGGTGCACCATCTCGCTCGCGCGCTCACCAATAACGTGCACGCCCAAGAGGGTTCGAGTCTCTGCGCAGACGACCAGCTTGGTCATGCCGCCGAGGTCGCCCTGAATCTGGCCGCGGGCGTTGTCGTGAAAGCGTGCACGCCCGACAACGTGGGGACGCTCCTGCTCGCGGCATTCTTGCTCGGTGAGACCCACCGCGCTGACCTCGGGAATGGTGTAGATCCCGTAGGGGATCATGCCGCTCATCTCTTGTTTGTAGTGGAACCCGAAGGCGCGACAGACCGCGACGCGGCCCTGTTCCATCGACGCGGACGCAAGCGCCGGAAACCCGATCACGTCGCCCGCCGCCAGGATGTGCGGAACCGCGGTTCGGTAGCACTCGTCGACTTCGAGGTAGCCCCGCTTGTTCGCTTCGAGGCCCGCGTGAGACAGGCCGAGATCGTGCGTGTTGCCGGAGCGCCCGGCCGCAAAGAGCAGGTTTTCGGCCCGCAGCGTCGCGTCTTTCAACACCACGCTCACCTCGGTGTCGTGATCTTCGATCGCCCCCCAGCGCTCTTCTTTGTGAAAGTGGACGCCGAGCGCGCGCATCTCGTCTTCGAGACGGTGGCGAATCTCTTCATCGATGAAGGGAAGGATCTCCGAGCGACCGTCGACCAGATCGACTCGGGTGCCGAGCGCCGCAAACATGCACGCATACTCGCAGCCGATCACCCCTGCGCCGAGGATCGTGATCGAGGAGGGCATCGTTTCGATTTCGAGCACTTCGTCGCTGTCGTGAATGCGGGGCGACTCAAAGGCGATCCCGTCCGGACGCCGAGGTCGCGACCCGGTGGACACAAGAACGTAGTCGGCGCCGATACGGCGACCGGCGACCTCGAGATGGTGCGGATCGACGAAGCGCGCGTGACCCTCGATGAGATCGATGCCGTGGCGCCGTAGGTTGTCTCGAATGCGCCGCGATTCCGCGATCGCGATCGCGCGCTTGCGGGCCATGAGCGTCTGAAGGGTGACGTTTTTCTCAAGGCTCACGGCCACGCCATAGAGCGCACGCGAGCGATGGCCCGAGAGAAAGATCGCGGACTCACGGAGCGTCTTGCTCGGAAGCGTTCCCGTGTGCACCGCAGCACCCCCCGGCTCGGGCGCTCGCTCGATCACGGCCACGCGCTTGCCAAAATACGCCGCCTGCGCAGCCGCCTTTTCGCCCGCCGGCCCTGAGCCGATCACCACCAGGTCGTAGCGATCCGTTTCCACGGCCGGAGCATACACCGGAGGGCGTTAGTTCGTGTTGCCTTCGTCCCGCCACGCGCGTTCGGGACGCCGCGGCTTACGGCCGATGCGGACCAGTGTTTCCGGCGCAGCGACCTCGTCTTCGGCGCCAAACTCTTCGAGCTGAATCTCAAAGCGGCCGTGGTCGAAGGGACGCCCGTCCGCTGCCGTCGTGGGAACCAGGCGCTCGCGCTGCCCCCGTCGCCGCATCACTCGTGCGCGATGCACACAAAAAGGATTGTTCCCCGGCCGCCCAAACATCGCGTGCGCGGTAAACGAACAACCACCCATGCAGGTCTCCGCGTAGTCGCAGCTTCGGCAATAGCCCCAGAGATCGTTCACCGTGCGCGTGCGCGTAAAGCCAACCTCCGGCGTGTCCCACAGCTCCTTCAGGGACGAGCTTCGAAGGGTCCCGCCGACGTAGCTCGCGGTCTGGAGCGACGGGCAGCCTTTGACCGCGCCGTCCGATTCGATGCCCATCACAAAGCGACCCGCCTGACAGCCCTGCCAGTGATCCTCGCCGTCTGGGGTCGGCGAACGCAGCGCCGCTTCGTCGGGACCGAAGTAGCCAAGGTTGTTCCCGGGCAACACACGAATGCCCTCGGCGTGCGCGCGGCGTTTGAGGGCGGTGATGCGCGGCACCAGCTCGAGAAGATCCCAGGGCTGAAGAAGCATCTCTGGACGGTCGGCGGCGCGCCCGAGGGGCGAGGTGATCTGCACCTGCCACGCGCGCACGCCGCGTTCGCGAAGAACCTCATAGAGGGCCTCGAGATCGCCGCGGTTGATGCGGTTCACGTTGATATTCGACGCGGTCGGAATGCCCGCCTCGCGAAGATGATCCAGCGCGCGCATCGCCGACGCCCAGCTTCCCGTGCGAGAGCGAATGCGATCGTGGCTCTCCTCCAGCCCGTCCACGCTCACGCTCACCAGCTGAATTCCGGCGTCTGCCATCGCCCGGGCGCGCTCCGCCGTAATGCCGAGTCCACCCGTCGTCATCGTCGCGCGAATGCCCGCTGCGCGAAGCGCTCGCACAATCGTGAGAAACCCGTCGTGGAGGTACGCCTCGCCGCCGATCAGCACCACTTCGCCGGCGCCCATCGCCGCAAGCTGCGCGACCACGTCGAGCGCCTGCTCCGTCGAAAGCTCCGTCGCCCGCGCCTGACCCGCTCGCGACCCACAGTGCCGACACGCGTGATCGCAAGCGAGGGTTAGCTCCCACACCACGTACACGGGTCGGAACGCGGTGGCGAGCGGCAGCCGGCGAACGCTCACGGCCCCGCGTCGGGAACCGGCCCGCCGTCGCCAAGCATTCCGTCGACGCCGTCGCAGTTTTGGTCGATGCCGTCGCCTTCAACGTCCGGACGGAACGCATGGCGCGCGCTATTTCCTTCGTCGCAGTCGAACTCGCCGCAGTAGCCGTCGGAGTCGAGGTCCAGGGTTGGGTCGGGGCAAAAGCCGGTGCCGCCGTCGAAGTCCTCGATGGGCAACCCGTAGCAGGCCGCGAGCGTGACGGCCGTCGCGCCGCTCGCCGCAACGTTCGCGAGCCTCGCAATCCAGCGCGGCGTGAGGATCGTCCCGCACTCCGGGCACACCGATTTGGGAACAAAGGACCGACACTTCGGGCAACGCTTCACGCTCTCACCTCCACGCCCGTCGGTTTTGCAAGGGTCCTGCCAAAGGGTTTTCGGCGTCTACGTCACAGGATGGCACAGGTCGCCGCGTTCGCCGGGCCGAGACGGCACCGGGAATGTCATGCCGCGCGTTCGAGCTCGCGCTGTTTGGCGAGCTTCTTCTGATACCCCGACTGGAGGACGTCGACGATGACGAGCACGGCGATCGAGAAGTAGAAGGTCATCTTGCTCATCGGCTCGACCGCGAAACCGGCAATCTTGAGATGCGCGACGTGTCCGCCTTCGCCAAGCAGCACGACGCCAACGATCAGAAGAATGAAGAGGCCGAGGACCTCGTACTTTCGGTTGCGCTGGAGAAAGTCCGCAACGCGGTCCGCCAAGAGGAGCATTCCAAGGCCGGAGATGACGATCGCGATGGCGAGCACCGGGACCACCGGGGTGATGGCGATCGCACTGAGAATGGAATCGAAACTAAAGACGAGGTTCATCAGAACGATCATCGTGACCACTTGCACGACGGTCTTCTTGGACTTCTCTTCGCCCGCCTCTAGATCGTCGATCGAGATCATGTGACGAATCTCTTTCACGGCGGTGTAGATGATGAAGACGCCGCCCAGAAGGAATACGACGGTCGCAAAGTTGAACTGCCCTTCGATGAACCCCGTCGATTCAAAGAAAGGCTCCTCAAAGGCCTCGAGCAAACCGAGGACGGCGAAGAGCAGCCCGATGCGCAGGGCGATCGCCATGATGATGCCGACGCGGCGCACCTTCGATTGCGTTCCCTCCGGGGCGCGCTTCGACTCGATCGAAAGATAGAGGAGGTTGTCGAAACCCAGCACCGCCTGAAGGAAGATCAGAACGC
>JBCDAA010000442.1:0-7137 GCA_039186435.1 Myxococcota bacterium
GCCCATGAACACCTGGTCGTACGCGCGCCCGGGATGCGACAGAGGATGCCGCGGCATGCCAGCGCCGGTGTAGATCATCCGCGTGGCTGGATGCGCGCCGGTCGTTCCGACGCCGAGCTCCAGGGTTCGAAAGGGATGCGTGACTGCAAGACGCGTTGCGATCTCCTGATCCACCGAACGACCGAGGTTCCAGCCAAAGCTGACGCCGTGATCGACGCGGGTGTAGTCGCTCGCTTCGGTGTCGATGGGGGAACCGGTCCAAAGCGCAGGAAGGTCGTAGGTGTGCGGCACGCGGTGGTCGTAGGCGTCCCAAATCCGCAGTCCGTCGAGGACGCAGAGCTTGTGCTCGTGACGCGCGAGGGGCTCGAGGATCATGGAATCGGTCGGGCTCGCCCCCGGGCGCCATCGATCCCACACCGTTCCGTGCGGGGTGTAGAAGAGGATCAGCCGCGGCGTGCGACCCGCCTGGGCGCGACCAAGCCACGGAAAGAGCGCGGACGCGGCACCGGCCGCCATCCCCGAACGCAAGAAGCGACGACGGCTCATCATTGGACGCCTCCGCGGCGAAACCAGTCCGAGGTGACGTAGGCCATGATCATGCTGCGCAGCCCTTCCTCCCGCGCGTCCTCCGCCATGTGCAAGAGGAGGCACTCGCTCTCGCGCGTTTCGCGAACTCCCGTCGCGTAGCGGGTCCAGTGCGACGCGATGCACACCGCGACGTCCCAGTTGTCCGCAAGCGCGCTCGTCAGCTCCACCGCGTCGTTCACAACGATTTCCTCGTCGCCGAGAAAGAACTGACCGCTGGTGTCGATCGCGCGGCCGCGTTCCTCGGTGCGTCCCCGACCGAGCCAGTCGTAGCCCTCAAACGTAAACCCAATGCCGTCCATCTTTGCGTGACAGGTCGCGCAGGTCGGATCGGTGAAGTGGCGCTCGAGGCGCTCGCGCGTCGTTTCTTCGCCCATCGCCGGCGGAAGACTCGGCACGACCCCCGGCGGCGGCGCAGGCGGCGGCGTACAAAGAAGGTTCGCCAAGATCGCACGGCCGCGCACCGAAGGAGAGCTCGCCCGCGCATGCGAAAGCGCGGCTTGAACGCCGGGCAACGTCAGAATCCCCGCGCGTTGACGCGGGTCGAGTTGCGCCTTCCCGCCTTCCCGCGCGACCACGTGATCCCCGTAGAGGTCCGCCAGTGCGGGCTCGTCCTCGGTCTCGGTCCCCGTCAAGAGATCGCTCACCGTTCCGGCATTGCGAATCGCCCCCGCCAGAAAGCGCACCGGCTCTCGGAGCAGCGCTTCTTGGGTGTCCAGGGGAAGCTCGTGAAAGTCCGGTCGCTCGGTCACATCGTCGAGGTTTTCGAGTTCGAGCCACTGCACCACGAACTCGGTGAGACCCTCGTCGAACTTCGGGTCGTCGATCATTCGTTCCGCCTGCGCGCGAAGTCCCTCCTCCGTCTGCAGCTCGCCCCGCGCGGCGGCCTCGCGAAGGGCAGCGTCCGGCGCAGACCCCCAGAGCACGTAGGAGAGGCGCGACGCGAGAGAGAAGTCGTCGAGAAACCCCTCCTCATCCGTTTCCTCGATGAGATAGAGAAAGCGCGGACTCTGCAACATCGCCTGCAGCGTCCAGACAAAGGCGGCTTCGGGCCCTTCTTCCGCGAGAGCGCGGTCGTAGAGCGTCTCGTAGCGAAGGCGAACGTCCGCCTCGATCGGGCGTCGAAAGAGCCCCGGCGCAACCTCCTCCACCAGATAGCGGCGGCAGTCGCCCTCGCAGGAGACAGTCAGCGCATCGGTCGTCTCCTCGGCGGAGCTCATCAGCGTCCGGGCGGACGTTGTGTCGAGACTGCTCGAGGTATTCGACCGGTAGCCCAGAAGCTCGTCGTCGGAGATCGGAAACTCCACCGACACGCCCAGCACATCGCGAACGGTCGCTTCGAGCTGCGCTGCGGTGAGGCGACGCATCGGCACCGGCGCACCGACAGCTCGCGGTTCACAGGTCACCGGGCCTCGTGGCCGAGGCTCGAACAGGTCGGGAGGCCGCGTGTCGCCGATCTGCCCCTGACAAGCCACAAGCAGCGAGAGCGTCAGAGCGCGCCTCACTGCCCGACCTGGTAGACGTAGACCTCCCCCGCGTGGTGGGCGAGCGGCGTGTCGAGCCCTCGTTCGTGAGCGCCGTGCGGAAGAGGCACGAGCTCGTCGTCCGGGTTTCGAGGAAAGACCCCGACCAGCGGCGCGCTCACCGCAAGGTAAGGACCCGCCAGCGCGACGTGGTCCCGGGCGAACTCGGACGAGATCTGACCGCGCAGGGGTTTCAGGTACGTGCCGAGTCGCCATCGCGTGCGGTCTGCACCGAGCCGCCGATAGACGTAAACCGCCCCCACGGGATTGAGGGAGTCCCCGCGAAGCGTCCGCAGGGAGGGCGGGTGCGCGTGGGGGTAGGTACCGTCGTCGTCCACCAACTCGTCTTCCCCGGGCGCCAGCACCACCAGTAGGTCGCCCGCGAGGCGCAGCGTGTAGCCGAACGCGTCGCCCGGCGCCTGGTTCGGCGCGCGAAGTTGTTCGTCGAGGGTCCAACCCGCCGAAGTCTCTCGGTAGACGTCGACCTCGCCAGCGAACCCGAAGACGCGCGCCCGGCCAACCGCGAGCGTGTCGCCGTCGAGGGCGAGGCCAAAGACGTCTTCGATGGGCAGTGTCGCCTCGGTCGCCCACGCGTCGCCGGTCCACCGGGCGACGTGAACTCCGTCCGCAACGTAGGCGATGCGCTCCCCATCCTGGGAGACCGAAACGCGAACGGGGTCAACCGGAAGGGGCGTTCGCTCCCATGCGCCGCCGCGACGCCGGAAGAAACTCCACGTGTTAGGGCCTGCGGAAAGCACGGCGAGGGTCGATTCCGCGCGAAGCATCTGATGACCGAATCGATCGTGCTCGCGCTCGCCCACCAGCACTTCGTCTTCGGCCCAGGAATCGTCCGTGCGGAGGTAGCAAACGACGCGACCGGGGGACGGCGAGAGCGTGCGTGCGGATCGAGCCTCCTCGGGACGCATGAGGTTGAACTCGTCACGGGTGATTCGCTCGTCGTCATCGGCGTCGAGGGAGCGGAAGAAGTCGATGTCCCCGCCTCTTGCATCCCACTCGGTCCGCTCGATTCCCCCATCGCCGTCCGTATCGAGGTCGGCAAAGACTCGGTCGAGCGTCATGCGGCGCAGCTCGGCGGCCTCCGCGAGGGCTTCTTCCGTTTCAGACTCCGCGATGTTCGCGACGTAGTACGCCGGCGCACCAATGCAGAGCTCATTGGCCTCTAGGGCGAGCCCCGAACCAAAGTTCTGCCCCGCGCCGTAGGGACTCGGGATCCACCCCGTTTGTCGCCAGCTCCCTTCGTCGGTCTCGAAGACCAGCACTTCGCCAGCGAAGGTGGAGGCGTTGTTGCTTTCGCCCGATCCGTCGCTGCTCCCGTTTCGCATGCCGACGACGACCGTCGATCCGTCGACATCCACCGCGCCCAGCTGGTTGTGGATCGCCGGATATCTCGACGCGAGCGTCGTCAGGGGAATCTCGTCGCAGCGAACGCCAAGCACGGGCTCGCAGCGCTCCTCGGCCACGCAGCGCCCGCCCGCGCACAGCTCGTTGGCGGCGCACTGGACGTCGCAGCCGCCGCAGTGAAACGCGTCCCTCGCAAGGTCGACGCACTCTCCGTCGCAGCGGGAGTCACAGGCGTCGGTCCCACTGTCCGCGTCGCTGTGCGTGCCGCTGTCGAGTCCGCCGTCCCGTCCGCCGTCCAGTCCGCTGTTCAGGCCGCTGTCGACGAGGACGTCGCCATCGGGCGTGCTGTCCAGAACCGCGTCAGGGCGGCCTCCGTCCATCAGCGCTCGCGCCATCGGTTCGGAACAGGCACCAAGAAGGCAGAGCGCGATCCACGATCGAAGCATGCGGACCGCGGATACAAGTTCCGTTCCGGTCTCTGCGCGGGCGATCCGAGGTGAACCTGTGCTCCGCGCGTCGACAGGTGCGCCATTTCGTCCCTCCTTGGCCGCTTGGGCAGAGCTGCCCGGTGTGTCCTCTGTCCGTGCACACTCGGGGTGGAAAGCACCGGAATTTCAAGGGCACGTGTCTTGCTGTGAGATCCCGGCATGAACCTCACCCGAACCGTTGTCACGGCCGCACTTCTCGTCGGATGCGAAGGGGCCGCCACCAGCGTCCCCGCGGACGCTGCCATCGACACGGTGGCGCTGCCCGACGGAGCGCGCGCGGACACTGGCTTCGACGCCGGTCGCGAGCCACCCACCTTCGATCCGATTCCCGTCGACGTCTTCGAGGTCGCGGGCGCTGCCGGAAGCGACCCGAGCTACGCCGTCGTCCCGCTTCGACGAGGCATCTTCTTTCACCTCGATGGGTTCGCCCTCACCCGCGAAGATGGAACGCCGGTCCCCGCGCAATTCGAAGTCGTGCGGCGCTGGTCCGCGATCGACGACTCGATTCGTGAAGTCGGTATCGACTTTCAGATTGCCCTCGAAGCAAACGAAAACGTCCGGCTCTTACTCCGACCCGGCATCAACCCGGAGCCCGAAAGCCCGGTGCGCCTGGAGCGAGACGGCGACGACGTTCGCATCGAAAACGGTCGCCTCGACGTTCGGATTGCCAAGGCGTTCAACTTTCTCGACTCGGTTCGCATCGACGGGGAAGTCGTCCTCGACGCCGAGGACAACGATGGCGGCTATCTCATCAATCGATTTGGCGAGCGCCTCGAAGACGCCGAGGGATGCACCGCGCTCTCCCCCACCGTGCTGGAAGTCGAAAAGGAAGGCCCGGTGCACGTTCGCGTTCGCGTCGAGCGTCCGGCGCATATCGTTCGCGACACCGAAGACCCTTGCTTTGCGCTCTTCCCGGAAGCCGGCGATCCCGTCCCAGGCTTCGCGGTGTGGTTCGACGTCTACGCGGGCGACCCGCGGGTTCGGATCCACCGGCTCGAACTCAACAACGGCATCACCGCCTTTCGGGAGGGGCGCCCCGGAGACGGTCTTCACGGCTGGCCTCTCTACTACGAAGAGAGCGGCGTTCAGCTGCGCCACGTCCTCACGAGCCCGGACGTAATTCTCGGCGGCGACACCTCCGAGGAGATCGCGCGCGCGCCCTTTCGCGCCATTCAAGAAAGCGCGGAACGTTTCGTCCGGCCGGCGTCAGAGGAACGCGCGTGTTCCTATGCGGACGTGTCCCAGGACGGGCTCGGTTTCCTGGTCGTCGATCCCTACTGCCGGGAGACCTACCCGAACGGATTCGCGGCGGAGGGCTCGACGTTCACGATTCTGAATGCGCCCGACGGGTGCGAAGGCTGCGCCGGCATGGTCGACCCCACAACCCCGAGCACGAGCGGCCTCTACCTGCTCGGGGACATGGCAGCGAGCGAAACGATCGTCGACCTTGTCTTTCACTCGGAGTCCTTCACGCCCGAAGCGCGGCGTGATGCGTTCTTGAGGCGACGCCTTCGGCCGGTTGCCGTCACCACGCCCGAGGTATATCGAGAAACGGCGGCCACGACGGACCTCTTCGGCATTCTCTCGGACGTCGCGGAGACGGAGCACACGCCGACGCTTGCGATCCGCGGGCCCGAGCACATGCAGAATTGGGGCGTTCGCGAACGCTATACGTCATGCGAAACTGGCGGCATCGCCACCGCGGCGATGGGGCATCTCGTGCAGCGTCCGCCGAACCTCAACGAGGACGAGCTCTTCGTTCTCGACGAAATTCGCCGCAAGCAATACGTCCCGAGCTATTGGAGCGGCGTTTCGGAGGTCACACCCTTCTCCTCCATGGGCATGGGCCCGGACATCGCCACCGCTGCGCAGGTCACGGGTCACACCGCCGCCGAGTTCAGCACGAGTGGCTACTGCACCCCCCACGCGATTCGCGCCTTTCAGGGCAATGGCCGCAACGCAAAGTACATCCCCGGCAAGACGCTCGTCGGCGACTACGAGGTGGGGTCGACCGCGTCGCCTCGGGACAACCCGCACCTCTGGATTCAGCGGCTCTACGACGTTCCGACCGACAACCCGATCACGCTGCATTTTCGGCGCCGCTATGCGCAGTACCTGGTGGGCTACGTGCTACAGCTCGAGGCGCGCATCGCCCGCGAACGCGACGGAGTCCAACCGATGGGCTTTGAGAGCATGAGCGCCCACTGGCCACAGGTGGCCAATCGCGCGCTCGGCCATTCCCTCATCGCGCTCTCCGATGCCTACGCGGACACGGGGGAGGACGACCTTCTCGACGCGATGACGCGCATGGTCCACCTCATCGCCCGTCGCCAGTCGGATCAGGGCGCGATCATCAACGCCCTCGACGACCCGGAGGCGATCTCCTTTCAGGACGGGTACCTGATGAACGGCGTCCTCAACGCGATGATGCTCGTGCCGCGAGAGCACGCCATCTATCGCACCGGCTGGGCGGTCCTCATGGGCGGTGCGGGTCGCGAGGGCAAACCCGGCCTTATCGACGCCATGATCGGGGCGAACTTTGGCTACTACGCAGAGGTTGGATGCACGCCGGAGGAGTGTCCGATGAGCCGCACCCATGTCACCGCCGCCGATTCCCTCGCCGTCGCTGCGTATCTTCTCGCGAGCGAAGCAGACCCCTTCGACGACTCCCGCCGAACCGAAGATGCCGAGCTCTACATGGGCGCCCTCGCCGAACTTCTCGCGTCCGGCTTGTCCGGGATCGGACCGGCGTACGAGGAGCATCGCTGGCAGGGCGAAGGGTACGGGCGAACGACCGGTCTCGTCGCGCAGTGGCGCGATCTTCCCGCGAGCGAGTGGGGTCGCCTTCTTCCGGAAGCCGCGCGCCGATGAGGGTTCACTCGCGAGACGGAGCCGTCACGGCAAGGCGCGCAGTTTCCCCGTCGCGCACGTCCACGCGGCGCCGCTCTCCGGGGGACTCGCCAAAGAAGCGTAGTTCGACCGTGTGCGATCCCGCCGGAAGCACCAGCGAACGAGGTGTCGATCCGTGATTGCGACCGGCAACCCAAACGTCCGCGTAGCCGCCTCGCACGATCACGTTGACGCGACCTTCTCCCGCAGAGGCGGCTTCGGTCATCTGCGGTCGACGCCGCATCGTGCGCGCCCGCATCGTTTCGCGCATCGTCATCGCGCTCCCAGCC
>JBCDAA010000443.1:0-7114 GCA_039186435.1 Myxococcota bacterium
CCTCGCTCGAGTTGAGCCACTTTTCAGCGTTCACACACCTACCTACGATGCGACTTTTTCTCTCTCTTGCCTTCGTCGGCGGCATCAGCGGCGCCTGCGGCGATAGCGCCAGCACCGAAGCCGACGCCGCCACTGAACGAGACGCCGCGCGCACCGACAGTGGCGCGCCCGACGCGAGCGCCGAAACCGACGCGGGCACCGGCGACGACACGGGTTTCGACACGGGTTTCGACACGGGTTCCGACGCCGGCTTTGACGCGGGCGAAGATCGCATCCCGGTCGTCGTCGCCTACGGCTGGCAGGGCGTTCGCATGGTCTCCATCGACGAAGGCCAAACCTGGTGCGAAACCGGCTTGATGGTCGACGACCACGACGACCTCTTTCGCGGGGGCACCTTTGCGAACGGTCTTTTCGTCGGCGCCCACGCCGGGCAGAACAACCGCGGCGCGATCATTGTGTCCGCCGACGGCTACACCTGGGAAGCGCTTCACCGAACCAACTTCGAAGGCGAACTTCCCGAAAACCCCACGCGTCAGTGGTACGGCGGCGTCGCCTTCGGCAACGACACCTGGGTCGCCGCCGGCGGCTGCGGACAAATTGCGACCTCCCCGGATGGCCGAAGCTGGACCCAGCAGGAACGCTTCGTCGACAGCTGCCTCCACATTCGCTCCGTGGCGTTTGGCGATGGACGTTTCGTCGTGGGCCTCGACGACGACACCTGGTGGACCAGCACGGACGGAATCGCCTGGACCCTTGACCGCGAGGGCGCCGGAAGCACCGTGATCTGGAACGGCAGCGACTTCGTCGGTGAGGTCGATGGCCAACGGCAGTGGCGCGGCCGCGGTCTGTGCATGTACGGACAGGGCTGGAACGACAACGCGCGGATCTTCCGCACGGAAAGCGCGGACTGCAGCGGCGCGGTCGAGGTTGCAAGACCCGCCCACAGTGTGACCACGATCGCCTACGGAAACGCGCTCGCCTCCGACTACGAACGCGGCGCGCTCCCGGACGAACTCGCCGACTGCCTCGGCCGCTGAGTACGGTTCCGCCAGCAGCCTGCACGATGAGGCTCTCGGTTCCGCCAAGAGCGCAGGTGGATCCACCTGTTTTGCGTCACCCCCCGCCGATCCCAGCTGGAACACGCGTATCGTAGGGTCGATGCGTGTCTTCGCGTGGATCCTCCTGATCGCAACGTGCGGCTCGAGCGACGCTGCGACCGACGCCTCCCCCGACAGCTCCGTTGACCGCGGGATCGACGCAGGCGACGCGGGCCCCTTCGATGCGTCGTACCTCCTCGTCAATCGCGTGATGAGTCCTGAAGGCCGCTTCGTGCTCCTTCACGTCCTCGAAAACCTGGCGCCGCGAGAACTCGACCGCGGCCTCGCCATCGAAACCTCCGGCGTCAATCGCGTCGAGGTCGTGGACGGCAAGGTCTACGTCTTCAGCGGCGAATCCTTCGAGGGCATTCGCTACGAGCTCGACGAAGGTGGTTCGTCGCTGGTCGAAACCGGGCGCGTCAGCTTCGGCCGCTTTGGCCTCGCGCTCTTCTACAACACGTTCTTCTTCATCAACGAAACGCGCGCCTACTACCTCGACCTCGACGAAGATCGCGTGATCGTCTTCGACCCCGCCGCCATGGAGATCACCGGCGACTTTGCCGCCCCCGAACTCGGCCGCGCCGACATCGACACCACCGGCGCCATCCTTCGCCAGTTCGGTGACGAGATCTACGTTTCGCTGATCTTCGGCAGCGTCTTCACCCTCGAGGCGGTGCCAGAACTCAACGTCGTCGTCCTCTCCCCAACCGAAGACGGTGTGCTTCGGACCTTCAACGACGATCGCTGTGGTCTCGCGGGCGGCGCCTTCGTCGACGGCGACCACCTCTACGTCGGGGGCGACTGGGCCACGGCCGTCTTCGACATCTTCGGCCCCGGTCCGGAGCCCGTCGCGCCGCCGTGCCTGCTCCGCTTCGGCCCCGACGCAACCGAGTTCGAGGACGACTTCTACATCGACCTCCGCGACGCGACCGGGCGCCCCCACGTGACCTCCTTCGCCGCCGGCGCTCCCGGGGAGATGCTCCTCCGCGTCTACGATTCCGACATCGACCCCGGCACCCTCGACGACCTCTTCGGGTTCTTTTCCCTTCCGGTGTGGCGCTTCGCCCGCTTCGATCTCGAAACGCAGGAAACCACCCTCATCGAGGGCGCGCCCCTTGGCGTCTGGTCCTTCGATCCCTTCCCCGTCGACGACGAATTCTACATTCAGTCCTTTGATCGCGCCGAAGGCGGCTCCACGCTCTATCGTCTCGACGGCGCCAACGTGGTCGAAAGCGTTTCGGTCACCGGCGACATCCAGGCGCTCCACCGCCTTCGCTAAACGCACTGCACATGCCTGGGCCTACCGTCTCGATCGACCGCCTCCAGTTTCGCTACGCCGCAGCGGGCTTCTCCCTCGCCATCGACGAGGCGCACTTCGGGCCCGGTGTCTTCGGACTTCTCGGTCCCAACGGCGCCGGCAAGACGACACTCATGAAGCTCCTTGCGGGTCTCCTCACCCCACAGAAGGGCAGCCTTCGTCTGGGTGACGACGCGATCGAGCCGGGCGCCCTCGAGGTACGCCGCCGCATCGCGCTCATGCCGCAGGACTTCGGTCTCTTCGCCGGTCTCGACGTCGACGGATGCCTCCGTTACCTCTCCACCCTTCACGGGCTTTCGCGAAGCGACGCGACACCGCGCATCGACGAACTCACCGCCCTCTTGGAGCTTGGACCTCTGCTTCGGCTGCGCGGCGACCGGCTCTCGGGCGGCCAGCGCCAAAAGGTTGGCCTCGCCATGGCGCTGATGATGCGCCCGCAGCTGCTCCTCGTTGACGAGCCCACCGCCGGCCTCGATCCGATCGAGCGCGAGCGTGTTCTTCGGGTTCTTTACGACTATGGCCGCAACGCGACCGTGCTGCTCTCGACGCACATCGTCGAAGACGTAAGCGAGTGCTGCACCCACGCGGCGATCCTCATCGGCGGCGCCCTCGCGCGCACCGGAACAACGCCTGAGCTTGCGGACGCTCTCGCGGGACAGCTCTGGACGAGGCCGCTTCCCGAGGAAGGCGCGCGCCCGCTTCGCGTCATGCTTCAGGCTGGCGTCCCGGTGGAGTGGCGCGTGTCCGCAGAAGCACCCGGGGACGAGTGGAGCGCCGCGCCGCCAAGCCTCCGGGCCACCTTCGGCGATCTCATCGCCAGCCAGGACGCGAACCCTCCCTCGTGACCTACCTCGTCAACGTCGCCGGGTGGGAGCTTCGGCGGATCCTGCGCCGCCCGGTGTTCTGGATCTTCGTCGCCTGCACCGTCGCGTTCAAAGTCTGGGAAGTCAGCCAGATGGTGCACGTGCCCTACGGGCCGGTGCTCCACAACGCGCCGACCAACCTGAACCTCGTCACGCTCCTGATGCTCTACGTGATCGTGATCGTGGTGCTGCCGTGGCTCGCGGGACGCGTCGCGGGCGAACGATTTTCGGGAACTCGCGGCTGGGTCGACCAGGGCGTGCACCGTCCGCGAACCCTTCGCCTCGCTCGCTGGATCGCGATCGTCCTCGCCGCCTGCATCGTCGCAGCGAGCGGCGTCCTCACGATGCGTTTCCTTCCGCCGCTTCTCGATCCCGATCCGCACGCCTACGGCCCTTTCGTGCCCTGGAGCGTGCTTCAGTCCTTTGTCGTCTTCGCGCTTCTTCCCATTGTCGCCTACGCCGGGCTCCTTCTCGGACTCGCCGAACGCGTGCGGACGCCCTCGTCGCTCTACGGCGTGGCGGTGCTCTTCGTGGGGCTCTGGCTGCTCATGAAGACCCTGGTGCCCCTCGCGGATCCCGGCTCGCTGGCTCATGCGGTCGTTTCGATCCTCGAGCCCTTTGGCACGATCGCCGACGCAGGCGACACCGCCCTTTGGACCCCTGAGGAACTGAACACCACGCGGGTGCCGCTCAGTCCGCTCCTCCTCGCCAACCGGCTCTTCTGGGTCGCGCTCGGGACCCTCGCCTGGTGGTGGGGCCCGCGTCGCTCGCGTCGACCCGCATCCAACGCGCCACGGCGTTCGCTCCTTGGCAGGTTTCCCGCGCTGCGCCGTCACGTCGGAAGCTGGACCTGGCGCGTCGGCGCGATCGTGTTGGTCGTCGCCTCGGGCTCGACGGTGCGGAGCGTTCGGCGCTTCAGCGACACCTACCCCACGACCGATGTTCTCGTTCACGACATGGAAGGGCTGCTCCGGCTTGTGACCCTCGCGTGGATCGTGATCGCGACGGTTCGCGTGTTCTGTCTGCACGACACCCTCCGCACTGAAAGCTGGGTTCGCACGGCCCACGGATCGCCGGTGCGAAGCGCCCTCCGCGAGCTGCTTGCGATCTTCGCCGCCGCAACCTTGCTCCACGTCGTCAGCGGCCTCGCCCTTGTCACCTTTCAGTCCCTCACCACCGCCGGGACCCCATTTCACGTCGACACGCCCTGGCTCTACCCCGTGGAGCTCCTCGGATTTCAGCTCCCCGGAACGCTGCAACGCGGCGCGTTTGTGATTGCGGCCGCGCTCGCCACACGCCGGATCTGGGTTGTCCTCGTCGCCGCGATCGCGCCCGGTGTTCTCGACCAGGCGGCGCTTCTTGCGGGGATCCACAGCGATCTCCTCCGTCCGGGCATGACCCTCGACCTCGACTACAGCTTCATGGCGGGCTGGAACGGGCTGCTCTCGGGGCATCTCAGCTACACCCTGCACTGGACCATCGGCGCGGGACTCCTCGTCGCGCTCGCGCTTCGGCGATGGTCGGTGTGGACGCTTCATCCCCCCGCGCCGTCGGCACGTGTCCTCCTCGCAGGCGCCGCGCTCTTCGCGCTCTCGCACGCGTGGATCCTCACCAACACCGCCCTCTGGAACGACTTCGATCCACCGACCCTCGACGAGCGGATGGCGCGCTACGAACGCGCCTGGGGTCACGTCGCCGACCTCGCGCAGCCGGTCTACGCAGGCGGCGACTACCGCGTCGACTTCTACCCGAGCGAGGGTCGAAGCGAGGTCGAGGGTACCTTCACGGTTCGCAACCTTCACCAGGAGTCAATTCCCGACGTGCACGTGGGCTGGCATCCGCACCTCCGCGTCGCCCGCCTTGAGGTCTCCGCCCCCGGGGAGATCGAGCGCTTCGACGACACCCAGCACGCGGTGGTTCACCTCGCCGAGCCGCTCCCGCCGGGCGGCAGCTTCACCCTCTCCTGGAACGCCGCCACGCCTCCGCAGCGAGGCTTTTACGACGTCGATCGACGCGCGCCCCAAACCTGGCACTCGGAGGTTCGGCCGCTTCCGAACGGCACCAGCATCCTCAACCTCCGCTTCGTTCCGACGCTCGGCTACCTGCGCAAATACGAGCACGGCGCGGCGTGGGCGCGAAGCCGCTTTGGGCTCGCGGACGACGGTGGCGAGGTGCCGGACGTGAACGATCCCATCGCGCGCCACACGGGCCACGCCGCAAGTCAGCTCGGGCGGGGCCGCTGGACCGCGGTGATCGGCACCGAAGCGCCGCAGCGCGTCCTTGCGGCGGGCACGGAACTCGAACGCTGGGAAGAAGGGGGCCGGCGCTACGCGCGCTATGTCCTCGAGGACGCGCCCGGCTGGTCCTACCTCCTCAGCGGAAACTACGTGCGCCACGCGTCGCCGGGGGCCGAGCTCTACGCCCATCCCGCGCACCTCTGGAACGTGCCGGCGATCTCCGAACGTCTCGCGGAGGTCATTGCCTGGCACACGGAAACCTTTGGCGCGGGACCGCCGATCCGCCTCGCTGAGACGTCCTTTCATCAGGGGAACTGGGGCGCCCTCGGCGGTTCGGCGGCGGCGTCGGAGATCTACGTCTGGAAGATCGACCCGCGCACGGGCGAGGCGCACATCGACGACTTCGTGCGCTACATCGTCTCGCGCACCTGGATTCGCGATCGCATCACCCCCGCCGACGTCGCGGGTGCCAAGACGATGCACCGCGGCATGGTCGCGATCGTCGCCGAGTGGTGCGCGAGCGAGCTCGACCAAGACCCTGACGCCGGACGCCGACGCCGGGAGCAGCTCGTCGAGGAGTGGATCGAAACGCGGGCGCAGGCGGTGGAACCGAACGCGACGCCCCTCGAGGTCTTTCGCGACTCCACGGGCGCACGCTCGTTGCTTCCCCTTCGCATGATGAGGCTCCGCGAGAACGACCCGGAAGGTTTCGGACGCGCCCTCCGTTCTTTTTTGCGCCGGTACGACGGCAGCGGGCCGCCCTACGTTACCGCTCGCGACCTCTATGGGGACCTCGCAGCAGCGCTCCCCGGTCCGCTTCTCACGCGCGTGTTTGCGCCCTACGCGGTGGAGGACGTGCGACTGGTGAACGCAGCTTCGGCGGGGGAAGGCATCGAGGCGATCGTGACCTACCGCTCGTCGGGTGTTTCCGCGGAGCTCACGCGACCGCCGCTGCTCCTCGACTGGGCGATCCGCGACGACGCGGGGACGACCCTCGCGACAGGCACCGAAACCGTGGAGCCAGGAACCCACACCCTGTCGCTGCCCCGTCTCAGCGGCGCCGCCGAAGTCGTCCTCGACCCGGACGTATGGCTCGCCGATCCCCTCCGCCGGGACAACGCCGCGTCGATTCGTTAGCGCGGACCACGTTGAGATAGCTCGAACGAGGTCCAAGAGGAGCGTCCCCTTGTGTCAACCTACGCGGCACTCGGTGGAACACCTTGGAACAGCACAGCCCTTCGATCTGAGGACATTCGAGGTGGAACGCCGCTTGCTCAGGTCCACCGCATGCGAATCTCACTTCTTTGCTTTCTTGCCGCCGTGGGCTGCGGAATGTCCTCCACCGCTGACCCCCGCGCCGACCGCGACGCCGATCTCCCAGACCCGGACGCGGCCATCGACCCCGTACCGGACGCCGGCACCGACGCCCCGCCAGAGTGCTCGCCCGGATGGCGCACAGCGCCGACCTGCGACATCGAGCTCAACCTCGGGTACCTCCCCCCATGGGGCGAGGTCGAATACGACGCCCAAATCGATGAACGCGTGAGCGCCTTCTGCGACGTCGAAAGCTGCGGCTGCGCCTCCGATCTCGAGTCTCCA
>JBCDAA010000444.1:0-7105 GCA_039186435.1 Myxococcota bacterium
CCTCGTACACCACTTCGGCCGGATGGCTGGTGATGTCGATAAAGGGCGGCGAGTGCTTCACGAGCTCGTCGATCACGCCCATCAGGTCACGGACGTTGCCACCTCGCTTCGGAGGACTGAGCTCGAAGCTGATCAGTGGGCGCGTCGCGCGATCGAGATGCTCGGTAACCTTCATTTCGGTCGCAGCATAGCGCCGCGCCCGTTCCGCGCTAGAGCCCATCTCAAAAAATACCGTCGCCGCTTCGCAGCACGAACACGCGATTCAACCCCCTCTTCTCACGCTCAAAAACGCTCGGCATTCCTCGGCTCGTAGACGGACTGCCTCACACCCCCGAGCCACGGATCGACTGACGGAATTTTTGAGATGCGCTCTGGTCAGCGACCGAAGGTCTTCTCGCGGCTCTCCTCGGCGGAGAGATCAAAGAGCCCACCGAGCTCATTCAAAAACGAGAACGTGTAGATGCCTGTTGAGTGTCCGTCGCCCCAGGTCATCTGCAGGGCGTACTGACCGCTCGGCCGAAGTTCGACGAGCTCAAAGGTCCCGTCGGGCAGGGTCTCGGTGCCTTCGACCCAGCGAATGGATCCGGAGTGCCCCTGGCAGACCGCGCACGGGCAGTAGCCGCGCAGCACCTGATGGGAAATCAGCGACGAGGTGCCGTCTTCCCACACCACCTCAAGGAGGCGCGCGCCCCGGGGCGCCCGAATCTCCACCGGCGTCATCATCAGAACGCGAGCTTTGTCTGGGAGCTCGCACCGAAGGTCGCGAGGTAGTTCTTGAGGTGGAGCTTTCGCCGCGTGCTGTCGCTGCTCATGAAGCGGATCTTTCCAAAGATGGGGCGCTCAGGTCCCCAGGCGCGGTCGTACCGACCGAGCACCCAGAAGATGCCGCTATAGGAGTTTGGATTGCGACCGTCGAGGGCATATTTGTTGTTCAGCTCGATCATCGTCGCGAGCGCATCCTCCGGGGTCTTGCTCCACTCGAGAATCTTCTTCCCCCAGAGCATCCGCAGGTAGTTGTGCATGCGGCCGGTCTGCACGAGCTGCCGCTGCGCCGCGTTCCAGATCTCGTCGTGGGTCTGCGCGCCTTCAAACTGCATGAGGGTGTACAGGTGCGGACGCTTGTCGCCTTTGTGCTCGCTGAGCGTCTGCCGCGCCCACGCGGGAAGACTCGACCACTGATCGTACGCTGGATCGTGCGCGCACTGATTGAACCCCACCTCGCGCCAGGTGATCAGTTCGTCGAGAAACGACTCCGCGGCCGGACTCATCCGCCACCAGCCTTCACGACTTCCGCTCGCCTTCGGTGGGAGCTTGGCGATCGACCAGCGCTCCTTGCGAACGATGCGCGCAAAGATCTCGTGGGCGGAGACGAACCCGAAGTGGAGGTAGGGGCTCAGCCCGCTGGACGCGTCGTCATCCGGGTGGTTGCGATCGTCGGCGTAGCGAGAGAAGCGCTTCTTGAGGAACGCGTCGAGGCGCGCGCGACCCGCATCGAACCCTCCTCGCTCCGATGCCACAGAAACGTCGTGGTCGATGGGAAAGGAGGAGAGATCGCGCCCGGGTGAGAGCAGCGCTTTGCGCGCCGGTGGCCAGCGCTTTCGAATCGCCGCCGCCACCGAAGCCTTGGGGCGCTCCTTTCGAAAGGGCGAGGCGCTGGGTTTCTCCGCCAGGAACGCGGGCAGTCGCTTTTGAAGATGACGTCGAAACGAATGCGCGCGCGTAAAAATCCGGTCGGTGTCGTAGATCGGATAGAGGCCATTCCCGTCGACCGCTTCAAGAAGGACGTCGTCGGCCTGCAGCTTGTCCGCAGCGGCCTCCAGCATTCGCGGCAAGAAGAAGCAGGGAAAGTCGTCGGTGACGACCACGCAGGCATCTTTCGCGAGCGCCTCGAGCAGTCCGCTCCCTTCACCCGCGTTCTTTTCAACGTAGGGGTAGTAGGCAACCCCGGCGGACTCGAACGCCGCCCGGTTGTCGTGCATGCCGTCGAGGACGAAGGCGTGCATCCGGTCGCTCGCCCACCGGTACCCGACCCGGAGCGCTTCGAACACGAGGAGCGGTCGCCCTTCACGGTCGGCGTGCTCGAGCGCGCGGTCGAGAGCGAAGTTGTAGTGCGGACGCCGAAAGGCCGTCATCCAGTAGAGGACGTAACGACCCTTGCGAACCTGCGCTTCGGTCAGCGTGCGAATCCGGACGGGATGGACCATTCGGTGCAGTTATGTGGTCACGCAGGCGGCGGGGCCAGCGACGCTCTGGATCACCCTAGGGGCAGCCCTCGTCGCTCAGGCCGTCGCAGTCCTCGTCCTCCCCGTTGCCGCAGGTCTCCGCGTCGGCCGGGATGCCCCCGTCGTCATCGTTGCAGTCGGAGGCGTCCGGCGTGAAGCCGCCTTCCTCGGGCTGCTCGCAGGCAAGAAGCTGCATGCCGCCGCGCGCACCGTCCCCGTCGACGTCGTTGTAGTACGCGCGATTCGGTGCGTTCTCATCGATCGAGAAATCGCAGTCCTGATTCTCGCCATCGCAGACGTCGACGCGCGTGGGGTGAACGTCCGGGTTTTCGTCGTCGCAGTCCCCGATGCGGGTCACGAAGCCTGCTTCCGGCGCACACATCACCTCCGAGGGACTGTCGGCCGTACCCCAGGTGTCACCGTCCATGTCGCGGAAGAACGTCTCCTCAACTTCATCGGCGCCCTCGTCCAACTCACCGTCGCAATCGTTGTCGATTTCATCGCAGTACTCGGTGGCGGCTTCGATGCGACCGTCGAACGCGCCGTGCACGTCCCAGTTGAGGTCGTCGCAGTCGCTCGGCATCTCGCCATCGCAGTCCGGCACTCCGTCGCGGTCGTTGTCCTCGAGGCCGCCCTCCGGCGTCGTGAAATCGGCGAGTCCGTTGCAGTTGTTGTCGAGGCCGTCACAGATCTCCTCCGCGAGCGGATGCACGTCCGGGTTGGAGTCGTTGCAGTCCGTCCAGAGCGGCGAAAAGCCCTCCGGTGGCTCGCAGGCGAGCATGGTGGTCGTCGCGGTACCGAAGCCGTCATTGTCCTCGTCGCGGTACCAGGTGATGATCACGCGCGCCTCGTCGACTTCGTCGTCGCAGTCGTTGTCGACCTCGTCGCAGACCTCCGGCATGTCGCCGTGACGCAGCCGATCGTCGTCGTCACAGTCGTCGTCGAGAAGCGAGAATCCGGACGTGCCCTCGCAGCCCATCATCGCCGCGTCGGGGTCGCCGTGGAGGTCACCGTCGGTGTCCGCGTAGCCCTCCACGAGCACGGTTTCATCGACCATTCCGTCGCAGTCGTCGTCGAGGCCGTTGCAGACCTCCTCGCCGCTCGAGTTCACATCCCCGTCGAGGTCGTTGCAGTCGAGGCCGCAGCTGAGCGCGCCCTCCGCGTCGAGGTTGCAGCACACCGAGGACACCTCACCGTCGCCATCCCGGTCATTTGCGGGCGTACCCACCGTGGTCGGGTCGCAGTCCTCGTCGATGCCCTCCGCGTCGCAGACCTCCATGAGTCCCGGCGCCTGGTTCGGGTTGTCGTCGTTGCAGTCCGGCCCGCCGCAATCCATCGAA
This sequence comes from Myxococcota bacterium, assembly GCA_039186435.1. GTDB lineage: Bacteria > Myxococcota_A > Polyangia > Polyangiales > Houyiibacteriaceae > JALVDI01. Next base: position 3,563 of record JBCDAA010000444.1, read on the forward strand.
ATCGAGCCGTCGCCGTCCACGTCCCAGCCGGTGCTCGGGTTTGCGGAGTCGCAGGTAATGCACTCGTCGCGGAGTTCGGAACAAACCTCTGCGCGTCGCCGGCAGGGAGGCGGCTGCGTCACGCATCCGTTTTCGTCCGCCACCGGGTCGGAGGGATCGCAAAACTCGGCGCCCGTGCAGAAGAGACCGTCGTCGCATTCGACGGCGCACTCGCTGCCGCCATCCATCACGGGCGGGGTGGTGTCGTCGTCACCGCAGGCAATCAAAAGAACGAGAGCGAAAAGACCAAAGCTACGATTCACGCACCCATCGTATCAGATGAGTCGCCCTTTCATCCAAAAGGGACGGGGTTAGCGGCGGCAGCTCTCGTCGGTTTCCGGGCAGGTAAAGCGCACGTGGGCGTGGTCGCGATGGCTTCGAAAGTGGCGGACGATCCCCAACGGAAATCCAGGTCCACGCGGGTATTGAATCCATCGACTCAGCTGGGCGCGCGAGTAGCCAGCGCGGCGTGCTGCCTCGAAAAGCGGTCGCTGGAGGCTGTAGTCCATGAAGATCGCGTCGACGCGGTCGTTCTTGAGCCAGTGTTCAAAGAGGGTCCACTGACGCTCCGCATCGAGCTGCTCGGGCTGAAGACGACGCATCGGGCACGGCTGACCGCCACAGCGCCGCTGAAAGTAGCTGAGGTCCACGTCGCGACCGCTCTGATGGCTGCGGTGGCCGGTCATCGGACCGCCGCGACGAAGGCTGATGTCGTGAACGCGAACCTTGGGCGCCCCGGGATGGCGCGCGCGCAGGGCATCGAACGCGTCCTGGATCCAAAGCGTTGTTTCCAAGGTTCCAAATGCGCGGTCCCGATTGCGAATCCAGTAGCCAGGGTGACTCGGAAGTCGCTCGCCACGCTCGAGACGACCGCGGTTCGGGGCACCGATCGACTCGGACACACTTTCGGGAATCGCGGTCCAGAGCACGAGGCGCTGCCCGGCGCGAATGCGGTCGCGCCGAAGGCGTCGGTTCCAGCGAAGAATGTCTCGCAGCTCGACGCGATGACGCTCCGCGATCCGCGAGAGGTTGTCGCCGCGGCGAATCACGTACTCGATCCGGTTGCGACCGTCGGGCTCGGCGACCCGAATCTCCTGACCGGTGCGAATTCGATCGGGACGAAGGCCAGGATTGAGGCGCAGAAGAGCCTCGACGGTCGTCCCCTGTCGATTCGCAATGTGGCTAAGGGTATCGCCCGGCGCAATTCGGTAGCGGGGTCCGGGTCCCGCTTCGCGTCGCCGGCGCGGAGCCGGTGCAACGACGAGCTCCTGTCCGATTTGAATCGTGTCGCCTTCGAGGTCGTTCCACTCGCGCAGCTGATCGACGGTGACGTCGAAGCGCTCGGCCAGCACGCTGAGGGCGTCGCCGGAGCGAACGCGCCAGATCCGGCGGTCGGCGTACGCGCCCCAGGTGGGCATCAGGAAGAGGAGAAGTACTGCGACAAAGCGCACCTCCCTCAGGTATCGCACCTCGATCGGCGCCACAAAAAAGCGACAAGGACTTCAGCCCCCCATCAGGGCATCCCGGTGAGCGGTCACGAATTCTGCGAGAAAATCCATCAGCGCACGAACGCGAGGGCTTTGCTGAATGTCGGGGTGGGTGAGCGCCCAGAGGTGTTGGTCGCTGGCGATGGGTTCGGAAAGCCGCACCAGCCCGTGCTGCGCATCGCCCACCACGCAGCCGAGCATCAGCGCGGTATGACCGCGGCGCGCTGCCTCCAGGAGGACCAGCATCGAGTCGACGTACATCGAAAAGGATCGGTCGGGAGAGCACCGCGCGCGTGCTTTCTCGAGAATGCTCTCGGGCAGATCGGGCGCCCAGCCCATCCACGGAAGCTCGCTCTTCGGCACGTCCCGAAGCGAAGGCGCCCCGTAGATCGCGTCCGCAAGCGGCGAGAGCTTTCGTCCCACGAGGTGCTCCGGCGGCGACGACGTTCGCCGCAACGCCACGTCGGCTTCGCGCCGCGAGAGGTTTCGAAAGTCATCGCCGACCACCAGCTGAAGCTCCAGCCTTGGGTGGCGACGCGCGAATGCGTGAAGGTCATCGATCCAGCACGCCGCGAGGATCGACGAGAGGGTGAGCCGAATGGGGCCTTCGAGTTCGGTTGCTTTGGCCACGACGGTTCGGCCGAGGGCATGAAGCCTCTCGTCGACCTCCGCCGCAGCCTCCGCGAAGGCTTTGCCGGCGGGCGTCAGACGGGCCCCGCCGCGAAGCTGCTCAAAGAGTTTGGTCTCGAGACGTTCCTCGAGCGCGCGAAGACGCCGGGTCACCGTCGTCTGATCGACGCCGAGTGCCTTGGCGGCACCGGTCAGCGTTCCGTGCTTCGAAACGGCGAGCACGAAACGAAGATCATCCCAGGAATCGAGTTCCATCCTCGTACTCTAGGGCCCGCGTTCGTCCGTGCCTCGAGAATCTGCAGCGAACCTACTCGCAACCTGCATTGACGCGAGTGACCGTCGCCGAAGTTCGACTTCCGACGAACTTCTCCCGACCTAGAGACGCATTCGGGCGTTGCCCGGAGGAATCATGGACGAAAGAGAACGCTTCGTCCGGCTCTACCGTTCGAAGGTTGATCACACCCTCGCGTTTTTGCGGGACGTGCCGGACGACTGTTGGGCCGCGGTATACGGATCGCAGGCCACCGTTGGACAGCTCGCCAACCACCTGGTGACGGCTGAGCGCTTTTGGTTTGCGCAGGCTGGCGATCCCGCGTGCGGCGAGATGAGCGCACCGCCCGCCGCGAAAGCGCGGACGCGAAACGCACTGATCACCACGTACGAGGCACTCCTCGAAGAGGCGACGGACACGCTCGTCGGTCTTTCTGAGACGCGCCTTCACGAACGAGTTCGTTTTGCCGGGCGTCGGTTCACGACGCTCGCGTTTTGTTGGGGAGTCCTCGCGCACCACTCGTTCCATCTCGGACAGATGGACGTCATCGCTCGGACCTTCGGTGTCTCGGCGATCGCGTTTCAGCCGTGGGGCCCTCCCGATGAGTTTGTTGGATAAGGAGAGAGCGATGCAGCGAAGCGAAGCGATTGAAATTCAGGCGCCCATCGACAAGGTGTGGTCCGTCGCCGCCAACCAGTTCGACGAAATCGGTGTTTGGGCAAGCATGGTGTCGCACTCGAAAGCGCTCCCACTCGACGGGGCAAGTCCCGCGAGCGAGCTTGGATACGCCGGGCGCGTTTGCGCCACCAAACAGGGCGAGACGGTCGAGAAGATCGTGGCATTCGATGCGAACAGCCACACCTTCACCTACGAGATCACCGGCGACGCGATGCCGGGCTTCGTGAAGCGCGCGACGAACACGTGGCAGGTCACGCCGATCGATGGCGCGCGCAGTCAGCTGACGATGACGGTGAACATGGAGACCGGAGGCTTTGTCGGGGCGCTGATGAGCCCGATGATGGCGATGGGAATGGGCAAGGTGCTCCGAACCAACCTCGAAGAGATCAAACACTTCATCGAGACGGGACAGCAGCACGCCCGAAAGAAGAAGGCCGC
>JBCDAA010000445.1:0-7099 GCA_039186435.1 Myxococcota bacterium
CATTCGTGAGCTCTCGGCTCTCCTCGGTGTTCCCGCGCGCGGCGCCGAGATGGCGGCGCGTTTTGAACGTCGCCTCGAGAGCATCGCGCCGACCCGTCTCGGGGACGATGCGCTCTACGTGGGGCCCGTCGGTGGCCAGCTCTACGGTGGAACGCGCGGAACGAACTATCACGACGTTCTCATCGCGGCGGGGTTGCGCGACGCCGCCGCTGATGCGGGGTACGAGGGGTGGCCGGTCTACGGGGCGGAAACGGTGCTCACCCTCGACCCGTCGTGGATCGTCACTCCCGCCGAGCACGCGGAAGGGTTCTGTGCGCGCCCCGGCTTTGACGTGCTGCAGGCGTGCGTCGCCGATCAGGTGATCGGCATCGAGGGGCGCGTGCTCAACGATCCAGGCTGGGGGATGCTCGATGCGGCCGAAGCCCTTCATCACGCGGTTCGCGCGGCGCGATGAAGACCCATGATTTGCACCGGCTGCATAGTATAGTGCCGCCCCATGCTGGTCGACGGCCGCTATCAGACCGAGAAGCGCCTCGTCGACGATGCGAGCGGCACGCTCTGGCGCGGACGCGATGAGCGACTGAACCGTCCGGTCACGATCAAGGTTTTCGAGGGATCTCCCGCGGGCTCCCCGCGCTGGGCGCGCTTCGTTCGTGAGGCTCGAATTCTTGGGAGTCTCAACGCACCCGGCCTCGTTCCTCTCTACGATGTGAACATCGACGCTGAGCCTCCCTACATGGTGATGGCGCCGCTTCAGGGGCAGTCACTGGAAGAGCGGCTTCAGGAACACGGGCGTCTACCCGTATCGGCGGCGCTCGACCTCATCGAGACGCTCCTGGAAACCGTCGAGGTCGCGCACGCCCTCGGGTTTGTCCACCGCGACATCTGCCCGAGTCACGTCTGGTTTTCGAACCTCGACGCAAAGGAGCAGGTCAAGCTCCTCGGCTTTGGTCGCGTGCGCGCCGCCGGTGAGACCGGCACGTTCAGCGACGTCGCAACGGCGGCCGACGTTCCGGCGTACGCGCCACCGGAACTCTTCTTGGAAGATCGAATCGATCCGCGTTCCGATGTCTTTGGGGTGGCATCCGTGGGCTATCACGCGCTCACCGGACAGCCGCCGGTGGACCTCTCCGACGCCAGAAACGTGGCGGATGTCGTCACCCGGATCATGAGCGAGACCCCGCCGCCCCCGAGCAAGGTTCGATCGGAGATCCCGCCGGCGCTCGACGACCTCTTTCGTCGCGGTCTCGCCAAGATGGCGAAGGACCGCTTCTCGACAGCGCGAGCCTTTCGCTTGTCGCTTCAGCGTGTGCGCGCTCGCGCAACGACCACACCCGACACCGGTACCTCCATCGCGATGCCTCCTGTGGGCGCGAAGATCGACGGGTACCGCGTCGTCGGCGCCCTCGGATCCGGTGGGATGGGAACGGTGCTCCTCGCGGACGACCTAACGCTGGATCGACGGGTCGCGGTGAAGCTCCTCCATTCCCTTTCCGATCGCCGCCGGGAGCGTTTTGTCGACGAAGCGCGGGCGATGGCGAGGATTCAGCATCCGAACGTCGTGCAGGTCTTCGCGTTCGGTCACCATGACGACACTCCCTACCTCGTGATGGAGCACGTTCCCGGTCGCAGTGTCGAGGACGCGATTCGCAACGGCCTGCTCCCCCTTGGGGATGCGCTCTGCATTCTCGACCAAACCGCAGCTGGCATCGATGCGGTCCATCGCGCCGGTCTTACCCACGGGGACGTCAAGCCCTCGAACGTGTTGATCGGACCGGCGTTTCGAGTGGCGGTCGCCGATTTTGGTCTCAGTCGTGGCGCAGCGGAGTGGGCGTCGGCGCCCGCGCCCGGAGGAACTCCCGGCTATCTCGCGCCCGAGTGTCGCGCGGGTCAGGTGGATCCAACACTCGCCCCGAAAGTGGATGCGTACGCGCTCGCGGTGATGGCGCACGAACTATTAACCGGCGTTCAACCGAGCGCCGACGAGGTTCCCGTGCGGCCGAGTTCAATTCGGGCGGAACTCGCGGTGTTTGACGACGCAGTACTCGCCGCCCTCGACGAAGATCCCGCAGCTCGCTCGAGCTGTCGAAAGCTCCGTCATGATCTTGCCGCCGCCGCACGTCTGCTGCGCGACGAAGCGGGGCGAGTCTTCGTGGTGGGTCCTGCGAGCGATGCGCGGGAGCTGCTGGTGGGAGAGCTGGAGGACCAGCTCCCGTCGGCGGTCGTTTCCATTGCCGAGGAATCACGAATCCCGGAAGGGGTGGATGTTGTATTCCTGGTCGGACTCGCGGATCCCGTTCCCATGGCGGCAGACCTCTACCGAGAGTTCGCGTCGCCACCACCCTTCGTCGTCGTTGCCCGAGGCGACGTGGACGTGCAGCACCTCGCCGCGCTCGGTGTTCGCGCGGTGTTGCCCGATCCCGTCGACCCAGCCAGCCTTCGGATCAACCTCAAACGGCTGCTTCGCGTGTAGGAGTAGGCCTACTCGCCGCCAATCGGTCCGATGGGTTCCGGTGCAGGTTCGACCGCTGCGCGTCCGAGGCGGTTCGCAAACGACGACCCGAAGCCCTTGATGTCTTCCACCACCAGGTATGTGGCGGGCACCAGCACCAGCAATACGACCGTCGCGAAGAGAACACCAAAGCCAAGCGCGATCGCCATTGGGATCAGGAAACGCGCTTGCACGCTGGGCTCGACGATCATGGGCGAGAGACCAAAAAAGGTCGTCAGGGACGTGAGCAAGATCGGCCGGAAGCGGCGGGTTCCACCTTTGACGACCGCGTCCCAAACGCTCGTCTTCGGGTCCGCGCGGTAGCGGTTGATCGCGTCGATCAAGATCAGCGAGTCGTTCACGACAACACCAGAGAGCGCAACGATGCCCATGATGCTGATCATGGAGAGCCCGTAGCCCATGATGGCGTGGCCCCAGAGTGCGCCCGTCACCCCGAAGGGGATGGCGCCATAAAGTACGATCACGGGTTGAATGTAGCTGCGGAACACGATCGCGAGCAGGCCGTACATCACGAAGAGCGCGAAGAGCGCTCCCATCGCCAGGCTTCCGATCGACTGCGCCTGCTCCTTCTGCTCGCCGCCCATGACAAAGCTCAGTCCAGGCACGTCCTCGAGGAGGGTGGGGAGCTCCGCTGTCTGGAGCGACGCGGCGATTTGGTTTGCGTTTCCAACTCCGTCGACGATGTCTGCGGTGACGCTCACCTTTCGGCGGCCGTCGACCCGTTCGATGGTGGTGTATGCCCGTCCACGTCGGATCTCAGCCGCCTGCGCAAGCGGAATCTCTCCGCCGTCCGGCGTCTGAACCACGAGGCGCTCGACGTCGTGAAGCGACACCCGTTCCTCCAGCGGCCGTCTCACGTAGACGCGCAACTCCTCGCGGCCTCGCTGTTGACGGACGGCCTCCGCGCCAAAGAACGCGTCGCGGATCTGCCGCGCGAGATCAGACTCGGTAAGGCCACGCGCGCGCCCTTCCGGCGTGAGCCGAAGGTCGAACTGTTCCTTGCCCGGGCTCACGCCGCTGTCGATGTCGCGAAGCCCTGGGTAGGACCCCATCTCCGCGGCCAGTCGTTCGGCGGCGCTCTCTAGAACCTCCGCGTCTGGATGGCTGAGCTGCACGTCGATCGGTGAGCCCGCGTTCGCGCCGATGGAGTAGCTAAACGTGAGGGTTTCCGCGCCGGCGACCTCGCCGATGCGCTCGCGCCAGGCTTCGGCAAAGTCCGCCGTCTCCACGTCGCGTTCGTCCGACTGCACCATGAAGACCTGCACGCTTGCGAGATGGCTGCCCTGCGAGCCGCCGGACTGAATCGGACCGCCCCCGAATCCCTGCGCGGTGCCGACCATCGAGTACATGCCGCGAAGAATCTCGTCGCCGCCGTTCTCGTCGATGAGCTCCTGCGCAGCGTCGACCATGCGCTCCTCGATCGCGCGGGTCTGCTCCACCGGTGTCCCGACGGGCATGCGTAGCTGCGCCGAGACGACGTCGCCCTCAATCTTCGGTAGGAAGGTGAACTGCATCCTCCCTCCCGCCGGCAGACCGCAGGTAGCAAGCGCGGTGGCGAGCGCGATGGCGATGGTGAGGTAGCGCCAACGCATCGCGGACTCGAGGACGCGCTGATACACGCGGCGAATGAACCAGCGGAGACCTTGGTCCACCTTCGCGCGAACCCGCTCTTGCACGAACGCGCCGAGGACGAACAGGATGAGGACGCCAACTGCGAGAAGGGGGGGCAGGAACAACCCGGCAAGCGCTGTGAGAACGACGAGGACCGCGGCCTGAAGCCAGTTCGGCATCTTGTGCGAGAGATGCGCCGGAAGAACGAGGAGGGACTCGATAAGCGAGACGATCAAGACCGCGATGACGACGATGGGAATGTTCCGAAAGAACTTTCCGGACACGCCGGGCACGAAGAGCATCGGCGAGAAGGCGACGCAGGTCGTGACGATGGAGAAGACCACCGGCGTTGCGACCTCTTTGACGCCCACGATCGCGGCCCGGAGGTGCCCCATGCCCTCCGAGCGTTTTTGATAGATCGACTCCCCCACGACAATTGCGTCATCCACCACCATCCCGAGCGTCACGATGAACGCAAAAAGGGAGATCATGTTGATGGAGACATCGGCCGTTGGAAGAAAGAGCAGCGAGCCGGCGAAACTGATCGGAATGCCGAGGGTCACCCAGAACGCAAGCTTCGGCTCGAGGAATAGCCCGAGGATGAGCAAGACGAGCATCAACCCGAGCTTGGCGTTCCGAACCAGCAGATCGATACGGCCGGCGTAGGTCTCCGAGCTGTCGTTCCAGGTGGCCGCGCTTACGCCCGGTGGGAGGTCCAGGTTCTCGACGTACTCGTGCACCACGGCGGCGACTTCGATCGGCGTCTGATCCCCGACGCGATACACGTTGACCATGACGGCGCGCTCGCCGTTGAAGAAGGCTTCCTGATCGAGCTCTCGAAAACCGTCTTCGATGCTCGCGATGTCGCCGAGACGGAGCGCGCTACCATCCGCGCGACTTCGGAGGACCACGTCGTGGAACTCGTCGCCGCGGTCGCGCCGTTCGGTCGTGCGCAGGAGCACCTCGCCCGCTTGGGTCTTGACGCCGCCCCCGGGGATTTCGACGGACGCACGCCGCACGGACTGCGCGATGCTGCCAAGGGTCAGGTCGTGCTCCCGAAGTTCTTCCTGCGGAACCTCGATGCTGATCTCGAGAGGGCGCGTTCCGCTGATGTCGACGTAGGTCACGTCTTCGTCTTCGAGGAGGTCGAAGCGAACGTCCTCCGCCAGATTGTGGAGAACCTGTTCGGTCACGTCGCCGTAGAGAACCAGGCTGATGACCTGCCGGCGGTTCGTTGCGAGGGAGATCACCGGACGCTCGGCGTCTTCGGGAAGGATCGTGATTCGGTCGACCGCGCTTTTGACGTCGTTGAGAGCGCGGTCCTTGTCGGTGCCGACAAGGAGTTCGATAGCGATGACCCCGGTCCCCTCACTCGCCGTGCCGCGAACTTCTTTGACCCCGTCGAGCCCGCGAACGGCTTCCTCGACGGCGAGGACGACGCCCTGTTCGACCTCTTCCGGCGAGGCCCCGGGGTAGGCGACGTGGATGATCACCGTCTCGATTTCGACTTCGGGGAAGACCTCCTGCTTCACCTGCGTCGCAAGCATCAGGAAGCCGCCGAGGAGCAAGACCACCATGATGACGTTCGCCGCCACCCGGTTGCGGGTAAACCAGGCGAGGACGCCGGAGTCTTCCGGAATCGCTTCCGCTTCGGGGCCCTCGCGGTAGGGGCCGTCGGAGGAAGGCGTGCGGAGGTCGCTCATTGCGTCGCTTCTTCCGACTCGGCCGCCGGCGCTTCCGCGTGTGCTTCCGGTGCCGTGTCCGCGACCCGGAGGGCCATGCCTTCCACCGGCGTGGCGATACGGCTGGTGATCAGCCGCTCACCCGCGCGGACACCACTGCGCACCAGGAGCGCATCCTCCGTCCGCCACACCACTGTGAGATCGCGAATCGAGAGCGTTCCGTCGTCGTTCATCACGAACGTGCGGTCTCCGTCGCGGACGGCCAGGCGAGGAACCGAAATCGCATCGGCGATCGCCGCGACCTCGATGTCGACGGTGACAAAAGAGCTCAGCAGGATCGGAAGGGAGTCGGCGTTTGCCTCCGTAAACGCCATCGGATCCTCGATGGAGACAAGAACCCGCGCCATGGCGCCGATCGGGTCCACGTCCGGAAGGAGCCGCACCACATGTCCCTGGCGTTCGACGTGGCGTCCGCCGATCTCCTGCCAAACGCGGGCGGGGGATCCTTCGCCGTCGCGATCCGGAATCCGAATCGACGCGAGATTTTCGACCGGGACGCTCACGCGAACAAAGAACTCATCGGTGCCGACCAGCGTTGCGAGGGAAGCGCTCGGTCCCACGAGCTGACCGAGCTCCGCGCTCTCCTGGATCACCATCGCGTTGAAGGGCGCGCGAATGTTGGTCTTCGAAAGATTGAGGCGAGCCTGCTGGACCGCGCTTCGTGCCGAGCGTACCGACACCTCCGCGGTCTCGACCTGAGGCTGCCGCAGGGCGAGACGCTGCCCCTCTTGGTCCTCACCGTCGCCGAACGCCTGCCACTCACGTTCCGCGACCCGCTGACGACCGCGCTCAAGCTGGAGTTCGAGCTGCGCGCGGTTGACGTCTGCGCTTCGCGATTCGACCTGGAGCTGGTAGTCGCGCGCGTCGATGCGGACGATGCTGTCGCCGCGCGCGAGACGGCCGCCGGGGACCAGATTCTCGCTCTGCCAGCGAATCCGTCCGGTGACCTCCGGCGCCACGATGACCTGCCGAGCGGCAACGACTTGGCCCTGTGCGCGCACCGTGACCGCGTGTTCCCCGGACCGCAGCGTCTCCGTCGTTACGAGGAGCCCACTCTGGGCGCGGTCCACGCGAGGGGGCGGCGGCTTGGTCTTCACCATGAACATCAGGACGCCAATGCCCATCGCCGTGACCACGACCGGGAGAATGACTTTCAGCGCAGACTTCATCCTTCGTCCCCCTCGATCAATTCGGTCGGCTCTGGCGCGTCGAGGCGCTCGGCCCACGCCCCCCC
>JBCDAA010000446.1:0-7048 GCA_039186435.1 Myxococcota bacterium
CTACTCGATCGTGCTGTTCGTGTACTCCGTGTCCGCGGCGAGCACGAAGATGCCGGGGTCGGTCTCGAACTCACCGCTCGGGTTCCGCTGAAGCGTCGAGTCTTCGATGATGAGGTTGCCGGAGCGGTCGTTGCTCACGAAGAAGATCGCGCCGCCGCCTTCGTTCGCGGTGTTGTCGGTGATGATCGAGCCGCACACGCGCAGGGTAAAGGTGTTGCCGTCGTTGTAGATCGCGCCGCCGCTTCCGCCGCCCGGGGTTCCAGGCTGCGCGGGGTTGGCGCCGTTTCCGATTGCGCGGTTGAAGCTCATCACGCTGTTGAGCACGGTGTAGGAAACCCCAATGCTGCTGATCGCGCCGCCGTTCGAGCAGACGCCGCCGAGACCGTCGCGGCCGCCAAAGGTGCTGCTCACGACGTACACCGGTCGTCCTTCAAACTGACTGAGGACGCGCAGTCCCGCGCCGCCGATGTCCGGGCCCACGTCCTCGCACTCGTTGCGGAAGAAGCGCGAGTTCACGACCTTGAACTGACCGCCGCGCACGAAGATCGCGCCACCACCGCCGCCGTCGAACTCCTCCCCGCGCGAGTTCCCGTCCACGAAGGTCAGGTTCTGCACCGTGAGCTGCGGATGATCCTGGTTCTGGCACATTGGCGTCGTGAAGACCTGGTCCGGATCGCAGGTGTTCATGTACAGGATTCGCCGCTCGCGATTTCCGCTCAGCGTCACCAGCCCACCGCCGTCGATCACGATCCGCGGCCCGGTGTTGTTGAAGACCTTGGCGGTCTCTTCCATCACGATCGTCACCGGGTCGGGTCCGCAGTCGAAGGTGATCACGCCGCCCATCGCGACCGCGGACACAACCTCCGCGCTCGTGCAGCTCTCGGGCGTTCCGTCGCCGATCACGACGTCCGGGCTTGAGGTGTCCTCCGCGCGAGCTTCGGCGGGCACGTCGCAGCCGCCTTCAGGATTGCCGGCCGCGGGAAGGTCGTCCGGAATCACCGGTACGTCGAGACGGGCGTTGGCGTCGCGAGGACCGGTGTCGCGTTCGCCCGTCGCGCTATCCCGCCCGGCGGCGTCTCGTCCCGCAGAAGCGTCGCTCCCCCCATCGTCATCGCCGCACGCCGCAAAGACCAACACCACACAAAGCCATCGCATGCGGTGATGATCGCCGAGGCGGGACCGCGTCGCAACGGCGTCCGAAGGGAGAGCAAAAACGCTCCCGACGTGTCGCGACCGCTCAGTCGAGCACCACGGTAATCGCGAGCCGTTCCGAACCCAAAAGGGCATCGTAGCGCTCGCGCTCCTTGGGCGTCAGCTCGCGGCCTTGCCGACGGCGCGTCACCTCCGCCGACGGGTCGGTCGGTTCGAGCCAATACACGCGGTGACCGCGCATCCCGATTCGGCGATCGCCCACGAACGCGATCGCGCGTCGCGAAAGAAAGGGCTCGACTGAATGCCGGCGTCGAAACCAGTGGTACCGATGGCCCGGCGGCGCTTCCCGAGACATCCGCAGGATGCCTTCATCGTCCGCGAAGAAGAAGAACCCCCACCGAACGCGCCAGCCGTGACGTGGGTTCTCGCTCGGCATCAAGTGGTCGAAGACGATGTGCCGCCCCGCGAGACTCCGCGTGTCAAAGGTCGCGAGGATCTCTCCTTCGACCTCCTTCCAAGGGCGCCCAACACGCGTTTCGAGCCAGCGCTCGGCCGGGCCCAGCTTGTCGCGAAAGTCCTTGTAAACCTTGCGACGCTTGGGCGGAAAGACGTCGTCCGCGCGCGACGGATCCATCCGAAGCTCGTCGAGATACGCCCGCTCGCGCGCACGATACTGCCGGTGCGAGTAGCGGCGCTCCCACTTATTCCACGATCCGCGACCGCCTTCGATGACGGTGCGAACCAACCTCTTTGTCGACACAACAATCCCCAGCCCGCACGCGTCGTGCGGTGCAACAACACTCAACGGCCCGGGGCAAAACGCCCGGGCGACCTAGAAGTGCTGTGGGTGCCGGAGGAGCATCGACCGCACGCTAAGCACGCTGCCGATTCCGTCAAGATGCGTACACTACGCGTCGTGGGTTTCTTCGATCGTTTTCGCGCGCGACGTTCGCTCAAGGGGATCACCCAACCCACTCGCGTGCGCGTCGTCGGAACCTTGGTAGGTTCGGACAGCGCAAAGAGTCGTGTCACCGGACGTCGGGGCTGCGCCATCGAGTACCGCTTTTGGGATCGCACCACCTACTCGTCGCCGCTCGAAATGGGTCGCCCCTCCTACCAGGACATGTTTCGGGACCGACTTCTCGGGCGCGGTTTCGTCGGCGATGCGCTTGAGATCGAGGTCGAGGGATCCGTGCTCGTGGTCGCGCTCGAAGCGCGTGTTGGAATCGCGTTTCGCGGCGGCTGGGACCCCTCGTACCTCCCCAACCTGCTTCCCGAGGAAGTGGCTGCAGCACACCCGGAACTGGAGAAGCTCAAAGGAGAGCTCTGCTACGACGAGCGCGGCCTCCACACCGGTCAAGAAGTACGGATCGCAGGCTACGTCGAGCCCGTGCAGACGAGCCGACACGGCGGCTATCGCGGGGGCGCCGGCGCGCCTTGGGATTTCCAGGCGCGCTTCGACCTCGGTCCGGTGCTCGTCGAAGAACTCACCCTTTAGCAGCAGGATCTGGAGCTAGTGAGGCCTCAGAAGCGACACTTTTGTCCGTAACGCCGGAATTTAATTCGACACGAAGCCAGTCTCCGAGCACCCACCAGGGGAGGGAGAGAGACATGGGGAAGATTCGTCGCGAGATGGCCGCCGGCCTCGTCGCAGTCGCACTGATGAGCTGCGGGGGTTCCTCGAACCTTCGCTTTCAAGGTTCCGCCTCGTGCGGTGACACCGGCCGCGCCGTGGAAACGTGGTGCGGAGACCGCTTTTGCGAGTTTCGGGTGGTCCCTGGGGGCGACGTGTTTCGCTGCGAGGCGGACGGGATGCCCTCGTGCACCGACGCGAGCGCGATGGCTGCGACCGCCTGCGTCGAGGGCCCGAGGGTCGATGCAGGAGCCGACGACGCAGGTGGAGATCGTGACGCCGGCACAGATTCTGGCGCGCCCATTTGCGAAGACGACGAGCGGATCGTGGCGCGCGACGTCGACCTACTCCTCATGATCGACAACTCCGCTTCGATGATGGAGGAACAGGCTGCGTTCGCTGCAACACTGCCCCACCTCATTCGCGCTCTTCAAAGCGGTGACATCGACGAGGACGGCACACCGGAGTTTCCGGGTGCAGCAAGCATTCAGGTCGGGGTGATCACCTCAGACCTGGGCACCGGTGCGGCGAGTGTTCCGACCTGCGACGCTGGCCCCCGGGGCGACGACGGAATCCTTCAAACCGAGGGATGCGGACGCACGTTTCCAGACTTTCTCCTGTTCCAGGATGGCGACCCCGGCGCGTTCGCCGCCGATGTCGGCTGCCTCGCGACGACAGGCACCGATGGTTGCGGGTTCGAACGACAGCTCGACGCCATTTTGAAGTCCGTCACCCCAAGCTCGAGCGCAACGACCTTCGACGGGACGAGCGGCCACGCGGACGGAGCCAACACGGGCTTTGTTCGTCGCGACGCTCTCTTGGCCATCATCGCGCTCACGGACGAAGAAGATTGCTCGGCCAGCGACACCGACCTCTACAACGCGAGCAGCTCCGTCTACGTTGGCGACCTCAACCTTCGCTGCTTTCAGTTCCCAGAAGCGGTCCACCCGGTGAGCCGCTATGTGAACGGCCTCATCGAAGTGAAGGGAGCTGCGGATCGCGTCGTCTACGCGGCGATCGCGGGCATTCCGCCCGGTCTTGAAGGACAGTCGTGGGCGGCGATCCTCGCCGACCCTGACATGGCGGAAACTGTCGACCCGGCGATGCCAACTCGCCTTCGCCCCTCCTGCAGCTCTCCGCGAGGGCTCGCCTTTCCGCCGCGACGCTTCGTGGAACTCGGCCGAAACCTCGACGCCGCTGGCGGCTCTGCTTCTGCGCATTCGATCTGCAACGCGGACCTGCGTCCTGCTGTCGACGGGTTCCTCACCACGCTCGGCGCGCGCCTTCAAGCGGGCGTCTGTCCGCGCTAACTTCGCGTCAGCGCCCGAAGAGCAGGACTTGCGGTAGACTGCCGCATGCGCCGGCTCCTCCTTCTCTCCTTTGTGTTGATCGCGTGTGGTGGTGACGACGACGGACCGCTCCGCCCGTGCGAGACCACCTCGGAATGCAGCGAAGGCTTCATCTGCCGAGACAACGTCTGTGTCGACTCGCCGCCAACGATGGACGCAGGCGTGGACGCCGCGCGAGATGCGGCGTTGCGTGACGCGGGCGAGCCACCTTGCGTGACCGACGAACAATGCGGCGAAGGAGTCTGCGTTTCCGGCGAGTGCTGCGAAAGCGAAGAGCGCGTCTGCGGCGAGTCTTGCTGCAGCGGCGCCGAAGTGTGTTTTGCGAACGCCTGCGTCGTTCCTGGCACGACCTGCCGGAGCGCGGAAGATTGCGACGAGGGGCAATATTGTGAGCCCTCGCTGGGCGATGGCCCGAGCGACATGGACGCCGGCGTCCCCGACGCAGGAGGCATGGTGTGCCTTGGGGCCGCGCCTTCCGCGGGCCGATGCCTTGACCTTCCTCCCCGATGCGCGGGCGAAGAACCCGAGCCCGGCGAAGTGTGCATTACCGACTGCGAGTTTCGTCCGCCCGTCGAAAACCTCGACGCGGTCCCGCAGTGGGTGTGGGGCCCCGACGTCGAGACCAACGCCGGGCGCATCGACGTCTGGGCCACGCCCGCCGTCGCGCGCGTCACCGATACGAACTGCGACGGGGTGGTCGACGAGTTCGATCCCCCCAACGTCATCTTCGTGAGCGGCAACGCGCAAGGCACCTGCTGCAGCTGCGGCGCCGGCAACGAGACGACGTGCAAAACCGGCGTGCTCCGCGTCGTGGACGGCGTGACGGGCGAGGACGTTTGGTCCCTTCGACGCCCCCGCGACGGTTCCCTCGGATTTAGCGGACTCTCCGTCGCCCTCGGCGACGTCGACCACGACGGAGACATGGAGATCGCCGCGGTCGACGGCGAAGGGCAAATCGTGCTCGTCGATCACACCGGCGCAGTCGTCGCGACCAGCGACCAGCCGATCACCGGGTTCACCGGCAACAATGTCACCGGCTGGGGCGGCGGGCTCTCGATCGCGGACATGGACCACGACGGCAACCCGGAGATCGCGTACGGCCGCAGCGTCTTCACGACCGATGGAACGACCATCACGCGGCTCTGGGAAGGCACCGGAAGCTGGGGACGCGCGCTGACGCAGGCGATCTCGGTCTTTGTCCAGCTCGACGACGATGCCGACCTCGAGGTTCTCGCCGGACGCACCGCCTACGAGCCGAACGGCACGATCAAATGGCAGAACACCGACGTGCCGACGGGCTTCAGCGCGCCTGCCAACTTCGACGCGGACCCGGAAGCCGAGGTCGTGCACGTCGCCAACGGAAGCGTGTATCTCCTCAGCGCCGCGGACGGTTCCCTCGTCGTTCCGGCGATCGCGGCGACGGGCAGTGACGCGGGCAACGGCGGACCGCCCACCATCGCCGACTTCGACGGAGATGGATCCCCCGAGATCGGCGTCGCCTGGCGAAACAACTACGAGGTCTTTCAGCTCAACGCCGCGGGCGACGCCCTCGAGTCCGTGTGGGCCACACCGAACCACGATTTCAGTTCCTCGGTCACCGGTTCCACCGTCTTCGACTTCGAGGGCGATGGGGCAGCGGAAGTCATCTACAACGATGAGTGCTTTCTCTGGGTCTACGACGGCGCGACGGGGCGCGTTCGCTTCGCGACGCCGACAACGTCCTTCACCGCTACGGAAGCGTCGCTGGTCGCGGACGTCGACGGCGACGGCTCCGCAGAGATCGTGATGGTCAGCAACGGCGCGAACCCGGCCGTGGGACCCGGCTGGGACTGCGACGGACTCTTCAACGGAACGGATTGGACCCAGCCTGCCGCTCCGGGGGCACCGGACGAAGGACGCCCCGGCTGGGTGGGCTCGGACGGGGTTGCGGCCGGAGGCGCCGCCTATCGCGGACTGACGGTCTTTCGCGCGCGGGACAACTCCTGGGTCGGCACGCGCTCTCTCTGGAACCAGCACGCCTATAGCGTCAGCAACATCTGCGGCGACCGCGGCGACGCCTGCTCGCCGCCGAGCACCTACGGCGACATTCCTGTCAACCAGGTCGACAACTGGTCCGTCGACTTCCTGAATAACTTTCGTCAGAACATCCAGGGCGAAGGCATCTTCGACGCGCCCGACGCGGTGGTCAGTCTGCGCGTCGTTTGCGAAACGCCGACGCGCCTCGTGGCCGCGGTTCGAAACCTCGGCGCAGCCGTGCTGCCGGAGGGCGTGACCGTGGGCTTCTTCGTTCGCGAAGGCGGCGGCGAGCGAATGCTCGGCATGGGCACTACGACCACGCGCCTTTTCCCAGGGCAGGTCGCAAACGTCGAGCAGACGACCGACACCGACCCGATGGCGACCTTCTTCGCGCGCATTCTCGTCGACCCGGACCGGCCGGTCTTTCAGGAGTGCCGCGGGGACAACAACGAAAGCGAAGACGCGACCGGACGCTGCCTTCTTTAGGGCGCTTCCGGTTTGACGCTAACGTCCGGCGGGAAAGACCGAGACGCAGCGCGCTTCGCTCGCGAGGCCGGTTCCGACGAAAAGCTCAGCTGCATCTTGCGAAAACGCGATGGCCTGAATTGGAGGTTCCAGCTTGCTGAATTGCGCCCGAACTTCGCCCGTGACCGCGTCCCAAAGCGTAACCTGCGTGGGCCCTGTGGCGCCGGCAGCCCACCGTCCGTCCTCACTCAACACGAGAGCACGAACCTCAGGCTTGCGCTTCTTGGTCGGCGCGGGATCAAAGGTCGCGAGAAGCGTTCCCGCGGTGGCGTCGCGGACTTCGATGACGGTTTTGTGCCAGGCCGAAGCGTGCCGCGTTCCGTCAGCGGAAAAGCAAGCGCTCGTGTGCCGGCCGGTTCGCGTGGCCACGACA
>JBCDAA010000447.1:0-7047 GCA_039186435.1 Myxococcota bacterium
AACTACGCCCGCGGGTCGTCGAAGGGGATGTCTTCGCCGCCGAGACGAATCCCTTCGGCGACCACCGCCAGGTAGATCAGCGGGATGTCGGAGACGACGATCACCGCGTGTTCGATGCTCGGGTCCGCGGTCACGGTGTCACCGCGGCGGTAGACCTTGCCGCTCAAGGAATCCTTCGCTTCGCCTTGGAGCACGATCACGATCTCGTCGCCGAGATGGCCGTGCTCCGGGAACGCCTGGCCTGGGTCGACTTTGACGAAGCCCGTGATCGAGCGCGCGGTCGCCGGACCACCCTCGAAGTGGAGCAGGTGAATCCACGGCGCCGGACCGTCGACCCAGCGAGACGCGTCGTCCACCGCAATGAGCAAATCCTGCGCGGCGTCTTCGTTGAGGTCGGTCGCTTTCGCGAGCGCTTCCACGAGTTCCGGAAAGCGATTGGTCGTGGTGGTTGCCTGAAGAAGCGCATCGCGCCGGCTGCTTGAGGGCGCGTCTTCCGCGAGCTTGCTGAGGGCCTGCTCGAGCGCGTCGAGGTCGCCCTCGAGAAGTTCGTCCAGGAAGGGATCCTTCGGCTCAGTCATGGCGACGCCTCCGAGCCGAGTTCCGCGCGGAGTTTTCGCATGGCGGCGGCCAGCCGCGACTTTACGGTGCCGATCGGAATCGAGAGATGCGTCGCCATTTCACTGCACGACATCCCGTCGAAATAGCCGAGGAGAATGACCCGGCGCTGGTCTTCCGAGAGGCCCGAAAGCCATCCTTCAACCCGCGCGGCGTCGACTTTGCCGACCATATCGCTCGGGTCGGCGGTTTCCGGGGCTGCGTCGAGGGGCCGACGCCGGGAGACCGCCGCCGATTTAATGCGGTCGAGACAGCGTGAGCGCATTCGGAGAAGGAGCCAGCTGCGGACCGACGCGCGCTTTGCGTCGTAGGTATGCGCCTTGGTCCACACCTCAAGGAATACGTCGTGAAGTACGTCCTCTGCCTCTTCTCGGCCACGAAGAATGCGCATTCCAACTCCAGTTAGGAGGGACGCATGCCTGTCGTAGAGTTGTCCGAGGGCTTTTCGGTCACCAGCCGCGACTGCGCGTACCAGTCCTTGGTCGACTTGGGCGTCATCGGCCATTCGTAGGCAGCGTACCATCTCCTTCACTCAACTCTACGAGTGAACTGCCCTCTCGGATCGCCTCTCCCCCGACTTAGCTCACCTGCTAGGCTCTCTCGATGCTCCGCTCCTTAGCATTTGGAATTGCGCTCTTAATCGGAATTGGCTGTGGGGACGACGACGGTGGAGGCGACGCGGGGACCGACGCACCGGACGCAGGGGACGCCGGCGTCGACGTCGTGCTCCCGCCTGGGCCGCGCGGCGATGTCCTCCGTGTGATGGAGTCCGATCGCTTCGTTCTCCCGACACTTGAAGGCGAGGTTTACGTCCTCCGAACGGAAGCGGACGTACCGCATATTTACGCCGAGAACGATCGCGACCTTCGCGTAGCGCAAGGTTTTGTCATCGCCCGTGATCGCTACTTTCAAATCGAGGCCGGGCGTCGTCTTGCCCAGGGCAGTCTTTCGGAGCTTCTCGGGGACGCCGCGCTCGCCGCCGACCAGCTCTCGCGCGGACAAGGCATGCCGCGCGTGGCCGCGCGCTTGTCCTCGCAGCTCACGGCGGAGCAAGAGGACGAACTCGACGCGTACGCGGAGGGTGTGAACGCGTACATTCAAGGCGTCAAGGATCGCGTCCTCCCCGCGCCGAGTGTGCTGGCGGTGGCGGCGCCCGTGGTTGGCGCCCGTTCGGCCGGTGATCTCATGGAGCCGATCACCCGCGACGACCTGATCTCGTTTTCGGTGGTCGCGATCTTTCAGCTCGGCTTCGAGGAAAAGGATCTTCGCTTCGCCGAAATCGAAGGTTTGCTCGAGGACGTGTTCACCGGTTCCGAGCGCGAAGCGGCGCGGCGGCGCGAAGGGGTGCTTCAGGACATCTTTGGACGGGTGGAGCCGCTCAACGATGTGGTTTCCGCGATCGGCTTCGGGCTCGAGAGCCCTATCGATACGCTCCTTCCAGAGATTCGTCCGCGCGACGCCTCGCCGCCGCTTTTCGTACCGCGGGCGCTTCCCGTCGAGCGTGACGCCTTCGCGCGTCTGCGAAGTCGGAGTGAGCGCTTTCAGCGTCTCGTCGCGGGTGAACGAGGCGAGGACTTTGGTTCCAACGCGTGGGCGATCGCGGGCGACCGATCGGAAGGCGGCGCGGCGATCCTCGCTGGTGATGGCCACCTGCCGCTGACCATCTCGCCGCTCTTTTATCAGATGGGTCTCGACACGACCGTGTTTGGCGACGGTGGCGACACCGAGCTGATGGGACTCTTCTTCGCGGGCATTGCGCCGATGGCGGTGGGCACCAACGGCCGCGTCGCCTGGTCCCAGACCTTTCTTCGCGGGGACGTGACCGACTGGTACGCAGAAGAGCTGCTTCTCGACGATGAAGGCGCGCCTCGGGCGACGGTCTTTCAGGGCGGCGAGCGCGATCTCCTGGCCGTCGACGAGACCTACACCATCGCGGATGTGCCGGCGCTCGGGTCGGTGGGCCGCGAGGAAACCTGGACTCGCTGGGAGACCTTCGACGGTCGCCCCATCGCGATGATCGAAGGCCGACCGGCGATGGCGGATACCACGCCTGGCGCCGGCGAAACGCTCGTGAACGTGCAGGGCGAGTTCGTGATTCCGGCGGACGTCGACGGCGATGGCGTCGTGAGTGCGGCGAGCTTCGACTACACCGGCTTCGACGCGTCGAACCTGCTCCGGGCGCTCCAGGGCTTCAACGACAGCGACACGGTGGACGATTTTCGCAACGCGACTCGCGAGCTCGTGACCTACGCGCAGAACCTCGTCGCGGCGGACACGAACGGCGGAATCTACTACGGCAGCTACAACGCGCTGCCGACCCGCGAGTATTTGCCGCGCGACGAAGACGGTCGTTGGCTTCCCGGTGCGGATCCGCGCTCGCTGATCGATGGGACGCAGCACGCGGGATTTGAGGTTCCGCTCAACGACGAAGGACTTCCGGACGAGACCGCGTGCGCGTCGAACCCGAACCAGTGCCTGGTGCCTTTCGACCGCTGGCCGGCGGCGATCAATCCCGAGCGCGGTTTTGTGCTCACGGCGAACAACGACATCGGCAACATCACGACCGACAACAACTTCTTCAACGACGAGTTCTACCTCGGCGGGCCCTGGAACAACGGCTTTCGCGGACGCACGATTCAGGCGCGTTTGGCGGAGCTGGCGTCGTCACGGAATGCGACCGTCGCCGACATGAGTGCGCTGCAGGGCGACCACACCTCGGTGATTGGAAACGACGTCGGCGGCTTTCTGCTCGAGGCGATCGAGGCCGCGCGCGCGGCTTCCATGGCGAGCTCGCCTCCTCCCGACGTTGCGCGGCTGGGTGCGATCTACACCAGCGAACAAGCCGCCATCGACGAGGTGGAAACGCGAATCACGGCCTGGCGCGACCGAGGTGCGACCGCCGAAAGCGGCGTGTCGACCTTCTACGACAACCCGAGTGCCGACCAGGAGGCGGACTCGGTCGCGACGATGATCTTCAACCAGTGGTGGCGGACCTTCGAGGGCGAGGTCTTCGACGACGAGGATGTCGACTTTGCGTTTGGCGCCGACCGGTCGACGCTGATCACACGAACCCTCGTCGAAATGCTCGAAGGGCGCGGCGCGGACAACCCCGCCGACCTCGCGTCCTGGGACCCGTCGACCGAGGAGTCCGTCTTCTTTGATCGGCTCGGTACGGAAGACGTCGAGACCAGCAACGAGATCGTGCTCGCGGCACTGGTGCGAACCCTTGAGGATCTTCGCAGCGCGCCTGATCCGGAAACGCCCGGCGTGGGCGGCTTCGGCAGCACCGACATGGACGATTGGCGCTGGGGCATGCGACACCTCGTGCGCTTCGAGTCCATCGTCTCGAGCTTCATCGGCAACGATCCGGCCTTCGCGATTCTGGCCAACGGCTTTTCGATCACCACGTCCGTGCTTCCCCTCGAGGAAGGTCTCCCGGACGAGGATCCCCGGGCGTCGCTTCCCTGGTTCCCGCGACCGGGTGATCTCTTCAACGTCGACGCCGCGCACTGGGGCTACGGAGGTTCGAACTTCTGGTACGGCAACGGTCCGGTGATGCGCATGGTAATTCGGCTCGAGACCGACAACATCTCGGGGGTGAACGTGCTCCCGGGCGGTCAGTCCGGCCGCCGCGAGTCTGATCATTTCGCCGACCAGGCGGGACTTTGGCTTGGCAACGACACCGTGCCCCTTCGCTTTCACGTCGCGGACGTGGTCGCAGGCGCGGTCCGGCGAGAAACCTTCGCGCCCGAGTAGCCTTGCCAAGAGCGAGAGCGAGCATTACTTGAAGCGCTCGTCTTAAGGGCTCGCTCGAGGCCGGCCGAGAGGGAACGAAATCGCATGGGTCGCGAAGCCATTACCACCGAAGTCGAGGTTGCCGACACGGATCTTCTCCTGCGTCTGACAGGGCCCGGGAGCACGCAGCTGCGCGCGCTCGGCGCCGAGTTTGGCGTCGAGATGGGGCTTCGCGGCGACACGATCCACGTGCGCGGGCTCGCGGAGGATGTCGCGCTCGTCGAGCGGGTACTCGCGGAGCTCCTTGGGGTCCTCCGCACGCGTCAGCTTTCCTCGTCCGAGATCAGCCGCGCGGCGCGAACCCTTGCGGCCCATCCGGATGTGCGGCTGAAGGATCTTTTCGACGATGTGGTCGTGAAAACCTCGTCGCGCGGTGCGGTGGTCCCGAAGGGCGTGGCGCAGCAGCTCTACGTCAACGCGATTCGCGACAACGACATCGTCTTTGGCATTGGTCCGGCGGGAACGGGCAAGACCTACCTCGCGATGGCGATGGCCGTGTCCGCGCTTCAGGAAAGTCGCGTAAAGCGCATCATCCTCACGCGCCCGGCGGTTGAGGCGGGGGAAAAGCTCGGTTTTCTTCCCGGGGACCTCGCCGACAAGGTGAACCCCTACCTGCGCCCGCTCTACGACGCGCTCCACGACATGATGGACGTTACGCGCGTGCAGCAGCTCATGGACACCGGCGCGATCGAGGTTGCGCCCCTCGCGTTCATGCGCGGACGTACCCTCAACGATGCGTTTGTGATTCTCGACGAGGCGCAGAACACGACGACCGAGCAGATGAAGATGTTTCTGACGCGCCTCGGGTTTCGTTCCCGCGCGGTCATCACCGGCGACATCACCCAGGTCGACCTTCCGGACGGGCGCCGCAGCGGTCTTCGGGATGCCGAGCGACTGCTCAGCCCCATCGACGGCATTCACTTCAACTACTTCACCGACGCGGACGTCGTGCGTCACCCGCTCGTGCAGAAGATCGTGCGCGCCTACGACGAGCGCGACGCCCGTCGCCTTGCGGCGGACGAATCCGAGTAGCTGTCACAGGCGCGAGGTAGCCCTTGGACATGCACTACTGGCTCACGCGCCTGGACGCGGTTCGCTGGCTCGAGTCGCTTCCGGACGAGTCGGTGGATCTCGTGGTGACCGATCCCCCCTACGAGAGCCTGGAAAAACACCGCTCGGTGGGGACAACCACGCGGCTGACGCACAGCAAGGCGTCGAGCAACGAGTGGTTTCCGATCTTTCCGAACGCGCGCTTTGGGGAGCTCTTCCAGCAGCTCTTTCGCGTCCTGCGCGCGAACAGCCACCTCTATCTCTTCTGCGATCCGACGACGGCGTTCGTGGCGAAGCCGGCGGGCGAAGAAGCCGGCTTTACGTTCTGGAAACCGATCATCTGGGACAAGAAGAAGATCGGCATGGGGTACCACTACCGCGCGCGCTACGAGATGATCCTCTTCTTCGAAAAGGGAAAGCGAAAGCTTGCCGACCTATCGATTCCGGACGTGCTTGAGGCGCCGCGGATCAGCGGCGGCTATCCGACTGAAAAGCCGGTCTCGATCTCCGAGGTTTTTGTGCAGCAGTCGAGCGTGGCCGGGGAGATCGTGATCGACCCCTTCATGGGAAGCGGCTCGGCGGGCGAGGCAGCGCTTCGTCACGGGCGCTCGTTTTGGGGCTGCGATATCGCGGATGCGGGCCTCCTCACGGCGCGGGAGCGTCTGGCGCCGCTGGCGGGCGAAGTCGACGAGGAAGCGGCGTTTGCTGCTGCGTTTCGCGCGGAAGACCAGCTTCGTTTGCTTTGACGGCGTCAGTTGCGGTTGACCGCGATGTAGAGGGTGCTCGTGACCGCTTCGGCGACGGAGTTGTTCGGGATGGTGTAGAGGACCTCCGTTCCGAGGAGGACCTTGTCGGTGAGCTTGAAGATCAGCTGGCCGCCGACCATGTGTTCATTTTCCTCGACGGTCGCTTCGCGTTCGGTGGTGAACTGTCGACGCGCGCGGTACTCGGCGATGACGAGGACGGGCGACCCGAGCCACACGCCCACGTCCGCGTTTCCGATGAACTCGTGCGCGTCGCTTCCGGATCGAGCTCGGACGCCCGCGCCGACCTGCGCAAAGCTGCGGCCGCGGCGATCGAGGGATCCGCCGGCGAGGATCTGTCCGGTGAGGTTTACGCTTCCGCCGTTGACCGGGAGCGAGAGGTCGCCCTGGAGCGCGAGAACAAAGCGGCCTTGGACCAGGCCGTAGCGAAGCCCGGCGCTCGGGGCGAGACCGACAAAATCGTCGAGGGTGTCGCCGGAGGGCGCTTGTCCGGTGGTGTTCGAGTAGGTGAAGGGGACCGATGCGATGACCGCCAAGCGATCGGCGATCCCAAACTCGCCGTAGAGGTTGAGACGGAACTCGTCGCGGTCGGAGGCGCGGAGGAACGTGCCGCCGGCCTGAAGGTACGAGGTCCCTTCGGGGGGAACCCACGGACCGGCGCTCGCGGTGGGGGCGAAAAGGAACACCGTCACGCACGCACCGAGCAGACGAATAAGCGAGTTCATGTTGCTGATATGCGGGGCTCTAGGAAATGTTTCGGATCGAAGGGGTCGTGGAGGATGCTGGTAGACCCCATTTGAGTGCACTGAACGACGGCTTGAGG
>JBCDAA010000448.1:0-7035 GCA_039186435.1 Myxococcota bacterium
GAGCCGCGCTGGCGGGAGGATCCGACGCTCCTCTTCGTCACGTTGCAGAACCATCTCTTGCATCCGAAGAAGCCGGGCGCGCGACCGATCGATGTCGAGCGAAAACTCCGTGCAACCCGCGAAGTCGCGGAGCGCGAGGTCGAAGCGAAGCTCGTGCCCTTGGTACGCCCCGCATTCCGACACCTTCTTCATCTCGTGCAGCGCTTTACGCGCCTCCGCGAGCACCTGCGTGGAATCGTCACCGAGATCCTGGGGCTGCTGCGCATCGTCGCGGTCGACGCGTCCCGGCGCATCGCTGCCAGCGAAGCTTCTGCCGGCGAGGATGCCGCGTTCTACCTGACGCTGGACGAGCTTCATCAGGTGCTCCGGCGTAGTGGACTGCGCGTCGCCTCTCGAGTGCGTCAGCGCCGACGTCAGGTGGAGCGAGACCGGCAGCTTCCGGACCCGCCTGACACCTTCGTTGGGTATCCGCCCCCGGCCGATGAACCGGTGCAAGCCGCGGATGCGCTTCGTGGCCTTGGCGCCAGTTCGGGGCGAATCCGGGGCAAGGCGCGCGTCGTTCGTTCACCCGCGGACGCCGCGCAACTCGTGGCCGGTGAGATTCTTGTCGCCCCGAGCGCGGATGTGGGCTGGGCGCCGCTCTTTCTTGTCGCTGCGGGCGTGGTCACCGATCTCGGCGGGCCGCTGAGTCACGCCTCGATCGTGCTTCGTGAGTACGCGGTACCCGCCGTCGTCAACGTGAAAGCAGGAACACGTTCGATTCAGACGGGGGATGAGATCGAAATCGATGGTGATGCAGGAACCGTCCGAATCGTGCAACGCGCGGACGCGGCCGTCGGTCTCGAGCGCACTCCGTAGATGTCGATTCGTGTCGTGCACCACGACGAGTCGCTGCTCGTCGTCGACAAACCTTCCGGTCTGGCAACCACCGCGCCGGAGGATGGCGACTCGCTGGCGACAAAGGTCAAGGCGCTCGATCCGGAGGCGCCGCGTCTTCACCCGACCTCCCGTCTCGACGCCGAGGTAACGGGTCTGGTCACCTTTGCGCGAACCCGGCGCGCGACTCTCGCGCTCAAAGCCTCTCGTGAAGAGGGCCGCTATCATCGGCTCTATCTCGCCCTCGCGTTGGCGGAAGGGCTGCCGGGTGACGCGGGCCGCTGGGAAGGAACCATCGCCATCGACCCGAGGGATCCGCGTCGTCGCTTCGTGGGAGAGGGCAAGGGAGCGAAGGCTGCGGCGACCCGCTGGTCGGTTGTCGCGCGTGCTGGCCAGGTCGTCCTTCTCGCGTTCGAACCCGAGACGGGACGCACTCATCAGCTACGCGTGCACGCGCAGGCCGCCGGCGTTCCGCTGCTCGGCGACCGACACTACGGCGGCGCTCGTCGCGTGACCCAAAAGGATGGTCGTGTGCTTTCCGCGCGCCGCGTGATGCTTCACTGCGCCGCGCTCATGATCGGCGGAGAGGTGCCCCTCGACGTGACTTCGGTTCCCCCAAAGGACTTTCATACGCTCTGGACAGGGGCCGGCGGAGATGCGACTACGCTTGCGGCATCCGCTGCAATTCATCCGCGATGAGCGCGGCGATCGCTTCTTCCACAAACTCGGGCGCAGGAACGAGACGCTCGATGTTGCGCTGGTATACGAACACGCGCCGTAGGCCCTCGTGCTCGTCTCCCAGATCCACCTCGTCGAGAAGAACGGGCTGGCGCGGGTCGACGCCTTCGCTGACGACTTCGGCGCCCGGGAGTTCATCGACGAGGATGAGCGCGCCGTCGAGCTCCTTGGACACCTCGCCAGGAAGACGTTTGAGAGCCTGGCCGACGCGCCGTTCAAAACGCTCGGAGCTCTCGGCCCATGGAGGACGGGGAGCGTTCCGGTCGAGGTCCCGCGACTGAAGGAACGCAACGAGTGCACCGCGCAGATCGTTTTGCGCCTCGCGAACCAGACCGAGGTAGTAGAAGACTTCCGCGTCGAGCACTCCGACCGCAGCGGCGTGTTCGATGGCGATCGCGGCTTCTTCGATATCCCCCACCTCGAAGAGTGCACGGCCCACGAGAAAATCGACGTGGCTCGACTCGAAGGGACCTTGGGGAAGCTGCCGAACGACCTCCGCGGCTTCTTCGGCGCGGTCGCCGAACATCAGCGCGTCGACCTGAAGGAGCATCGCGTCGGCGCGCTCGTCGTCGTTCGCGGCAACCTCGACAGCGGTGTCTGTTTGCGCGATGGCTCCGTCGATGTCGCCCATTTGCAGCAGAACTTCGGCCGCGTTGAGAATCGCGTCGAGGTAGTTTTCGTCGTTTTCGATCGCGGTGCGATAGCAGGTGAGGGCGGCCTCAAGGTTGCCGCTCGCCGCGTGAATGTAGCCGATCAGGTTGTGGGCTTCCGGCGACGAGTCGTCGAACTCGAGGGACTCGCGGGCCGATTCCATCGCGGCTTCGAGGTCGCCCTCGGCCATGAGATCCCACGCCCGGTCGAGGCGCGCGAAAAGAGGGTCGGTGTCGTCGTAGGCCATGGCGGGAAGACCGCGAAACCTACGTCTTCGGCTCCGCGGGTCAAGGGCGCGCTCGGTCTTTCCGACCGAGCCCGACAACGTTGTCGTTACGACCTCGCGACAACGGGCGGCATGCAAAAGGGAAGGCGCTGGAAACGTTGAGGTTTCGTCGCGCCTTCGTGCCCACAAGTTCGCGGCGACGGGGGAGAGCCGGTATCTTTGATCGGTGCGTTGGTTTTGCCCCCTGCTGATGGCGATCGCCTGCTCGACACCGGTTCCGCCGGGGACGACGGTCTCGCACGGCGACAGCGCCAACGGTTGGCTTGAAGGGGGCGTGTCGCTTCCGGACCAAGGCGCCGGGTTTGTGCGCGCGCGGCCCGGCGAAAGCACTCGATTTGGAACGCCACGTCTCGTCGGGGCGCTCACACGCGCCACACTGGATGTGGATGCGCGCTTTGGGGGCGCGCCGCTCCGCGTCGGGGATTTGAGTGCGCCCTACGGCGGCCGTCATCGACGCCACCGGAGTCACCGGAGCGGTCGCGACATGGACCTCATCTTTTACGCGACCGATCTCGAGGGGCGGTCCGTTCGTGGGCGGGGCTGGGTTGCGTTTGATCGCTACGGCGTTGGCGTCGAACCCGCGGATCGCGGCGGACGGATCCTGCGCTTTGACGACGCCCGCAACTGGGCGCTCGTTCGAAACCTACTTCTGGACGAAGAGGCACAGGTTCAATGGATCTTCGTCTCCCGCGGACTCAAGGCGCGCTTGCTCCGCTACGCCGTCGAGCATGAGCCCAATCCCGAAGCACTCTTTCGAGCGGCGTGGCTTCTTCATCAGCCCTCCCGGGGCAATCCTCACGCCGATCACTTTCACGTGCGCGTGGCCTGCGGTCCACTTCAGCGCTCCATTGGCTGCAGCGATCGCGGTCCGGTTTGGAGCTGGTGGCGGGACGCCGCCGCAAAGCGCGATAGCTACGCGCCCTACAACGATCTCGGGCTCGTCGCCGCGATCGTGGACGGCGACGTCGAGTAACCCCTTCGCAGATCCCTACAAAGGCACGTTCACGGGCGGCTTGTGAACCGGCCGTCACAGCGCGATTGAAAACCCGGG
Organism: Myxococcota bacterium; assembly: GCA_039186435.1. Classification (GTDB taxonomy): domain Bacteria; phylum Myxococcota_A; class Polyangia; order Polyangiales; family Houyiibacteriaceae; genus JALVDI01. The sequence goes on from JBCDAA010000448.1 coordinate 3,603, forward strand.
CTGGAACGCGGTGGCACCGCTTGTGCTACGCCGTCGTGGGATGGAGGACACGATGCGATTGGCTTTGCTTTCGGGGATCTTGCTCGCGTGCGGCGGTGGCGGATTGAGCGCCGGAGAGGTGGAAGACCTTCCGTCCGGCAACGCCATCGGCACGGATCTAAGTGGCACCTACGAACTCGATGCGCTCACCGTGGCCTGCTCAGGCTCGTGCGCGCCGATCGATGCGTTCGGCCTCTTCGTGACGCTTTGCGATGTAGGTGATCGGAACAGCGACGTCGCGGTCGTGACGCAGACCGACGGAGTGCTGCGCGTCGACGTTGAGGACAACCTTTCGATCAGCCGCCTCGAAGGAGGCATCTTTAACGACGGGTCCTTTGAGATTGGCGGTGTCAAAACCGAGCTCGGCGGCCGCGCGCGCTTCATCAGTCGGGCGACGGGCTTTCTCGACGCGGACGGTTGGCGCGGCGAGCTCGAAGTTCGAAGCGTCGGAAGCGCGGAGGGGCAGAGCCGAGACTGCACGGCAATCGTCGAGGTGACCGGCGAACGTGAGTAGCCGAGCGTCGTCTTAGAGAAGCGCGCGTACCATCGACGCGACGGAGTCTACTTCTGCGGTCTGGTCGCAGGCGATCCAGCGCGATGAATCCGGCACGAGGACCGTTGCGGCGTCGAGCTCTTCTTCGCTCGCGCCCCAGAGCACGACGATACTCTCCACCGGCAAGTCCGGTGCGATGGTGGCGAGGGTTGTCGGCTGGACGGAAGGATCCTCGCAGTCGATGATCAAAAGCAGGTTGTCGCTTCGTCCTTCGATGGCGTCGAGGAGGGCGACCACGTCTTCGATGGCTTCCGTTTCCGCGATTCCGCGAAGAGCGCGCCTGAGAGCAACGTTTCGATCCTCGTCGAGGGTTGCGACGAGTACGCGACGGAGGGTCGCCGGTTCCGGAAGCGGGTCGGGAAGGATGCTCGGGGTGTCCGCTTCCAGTTCGAGGAGCGGCGGTTCATCGAGGGCGATGGCCGGTGCGATGGTCGGAATGCGAACCAGCAGTGGTGCGAGCTGATCGCGAATCGCGGTCGCGGCGTCTTCGCCCATGACGAAGGTGGTCGCGGCCCGAAGGTGATGTTCGACGAAGACGCGGAGGCGCGAGCCACCCGGCGGGACCTCGGACTCCTGGGCGAGATGCAGCGCACGACGGAGAATGCGCGCTGCGACCTCAGGCGCAGCGACCGCGGCCACTGCCTCGCGAACCGTTTCGGCCGCTGGCGTGACCCCACCGACTTGGCTGTGGCGGGCTTCTCCCACGTGCACCGTCCGATCTTAGCCGGAACTTTAGGGGTCCGAAAGTGATACCGCAGAAATATACAAATAACGGATTGTGCGTGACGGAAACCGAAATGCGTATTTGTTTCAAGTGTTTGGCGTAGCTTCGCGACGTTGTCGAAGCGGTTGAGCGCGATCAAAATCGGCGCTACGCCTCCGGAAACACACGTTTTTTCGTCGTGTGTTGGATCGCACAGTGTCGTGGCGGTTTCGCGAGGTCCAAACTCAACCGCGTCGCTCGAAACACTCCGGGGCGATCGGCAGCCGGGTTCGAACGGGCGCGGTCGCGTCCACGAAGCGGTTGGTGACGCTGTCGTGATAACCGCTCGCGGCGGGTAGGTCCGGCAGATGCCCTTGGTAGAAGAGGACGATTCGGGCCATTCCGAGTTCGCGAACGTACTTGCCCACCATCGACGCGAGACCGACCGGGAGGTGACGGTCGTCCGCTTTTACTTCGAAGGTGACCTCGCCGAGTTTCGGGACGTGGTAGGTGCTCCGCCCCTTCTCCTCAGTGACGGCCTTCGCATGTCGAAACCGTTGAAAGTACTTTCCGTAGCGACGAATGCCGCCAACCATCCCGCAAATCCCGAGGACGTCGTCTTTGCCGGCTGCGCGCGCGTCGAGGAGAAGGCGCTCGAAGAGTTCGAGGTCCACCTGGAGCTTGGTCTGGCCGCCGGCCAATGCTGTGTTGAGAAGGGAGGCGCACACGATGCCGGTGCGGAGCCGTTGAATCTTCACGCCGCCTTTTTGAAGTGCAGCCAAGATCTCGTGGCCTGAATCAGCCTCTCCGCCAAAGGCAGGAAGCGGAAGCGGATCCATCCAGCACTGCTGCGCCGTTGTCGGATCCGGGCAGGGGCCGCGCAGGGTGAGAAGTCCATCGATGCTGAGGGCTTCGATGAGCTCGTCTGCGTAGCGAGGCAGCCGACCGAGGGTGCGCTCTGCGAGGGCAAGGGCGAGACCTTCCGCGTGCGCCATCTTTCCGAAGGCGCTCGTTTGTTTGCTGTCACCGACCTTCAGTTTGGTGCCGAGCTCGTGCAATCGATCCGCGTCGTAGCGGCGAACCTCGACCGTGAGCGCAGTCGCGATCAACGGGCCGAGACGAGGGCCTAACCCGTTTTCGTCCACTCCGACGATTCGCATGCGAGGTCATACCGCGGATATGACGTGAACGAAATCCGGACCTAGGCTGAAGCTATGGCTGCCACCGCTGCGGCGCTCTTCGTGTCCTTTTGGATCATGTTGGGCCTCTCGATTCTGCTGGCGGACGTCTCCGCGTACCGCCGAACGGGACCTCTCCACAAGCCGCCACGCGCGATCGAAAAGCTCGACGACGGCGAGGAGGTCAAGCTGGTCGGTACCGTTCGCCTCGCGGACGATGCCCTAAAGGCGCCCGTGAGTGGAAAGCCTTGTGCAGGTTATGAAGTACGCGTGGCGCGCCGGCGCCTGATGCGCTGGCGGCCGGTGCGTGTAGCGAGAGAGCGTGTGGGGTTCTTTCTCGACGATGGCACTGGCGAAGTCTTCGTTCGGCTGGATGAGGGCGCACAGGTGCAGCTTGTGACCAGTGCTCGCTATCGCGCATCACGCAAGCTGCGGCGGTCGATTCGAGGGGTCCTTGGCAACCTGCTTCAAGAGGCGCCGGCTCGGTCGTACCGATGCGACGAAGGAGCGCTGACCGAAGGCGCGCGAGTCGCGGTCTATGGGGTTGCTCGACAGGTTTCGGACGCGAGGCCCGAGCGAGAGGATGGGTACCGCGCGCGTCGCTACCGTTTCGTCGTCGAGTCCGCGCGCGAGGGCCTCTACGTTAGCGACGAGCGCGCTGCCCTCGGCTGAGTTCTAGGCCTGTGGCCAGAGGCTTTGGCGCGATCCTCGACGCATAGCCTCAGCCGACCTGATTCTAGTGACACTTGGCGGCATGTCGTTCGCAGGGGGACGGAAGTTGGTCCCCCTGCGAAAGAGCGCCGCCCAACATGCCCGGCCCAACATGGGTCGTAACAATACTAGCCTCCCTTAATTGTCTGCAGAGGTCTGTTCGCTGACGAACAGGATCGAGGTTTTGGCGCGTATGGGGTTGCGGAAACGAACGGTCGTACTATTAACACTTGGTGGCCAAAGGACAGA
>JBCDAA010000449.1:0-6982 GCA_039186435.1 Myxococcota bacterium
TCTTCTCGCGGACCGGATGGCCAGCGTCGGAACCCTCGCCGCGGGCGTTGCCCACGAGCTGAACAATCCGCTCGCGTACGTACTCAACAACCTCAAGTTGAGCCGTGAGGAGCTCGACCGGGAACTCGACCCGGCACGCCTCGAGCTGATTCGCATGCAGCTCGACGAAGCGGGTCATGGCGCGCGCCGCATGCGCGACATTCTTCGCGACCTGAAGACCTTTGCGCGCGGCGATGACGTCGCCGAACCGATCGTCGACGTGAACGAAGTCCTCGCGTCGTGCATCAGCATGTGCTGGAACGAGATTCGGCACCGGGCGCGTCTCGAAAAGAAACTCGGCGACGTTCCTCTTGTGCGGGTGGACGAATCGCGCATGGGGCAGGTGATCCTCAACCTGCTGATCAACGCGGCGCAATCGGTGGATGAGGGACACGCCTCGGAAAATCGAATCGAGGTATCGACCTTCGTCGAAGGCGAGTTTGTCGTCATCACCGTGAGCGATACGGGGCGCGGAATTCCTGCGGAGAACATGAGCCGGATCTTCGATCCCTTCTTCACGACCAAACCGGCGCAGGAAGGCAGCGGACTCGGGCTGAGCATCTGCCAGAACATCGTGACCCGCGCGGGTGGACGCATCGATGTGGAGAGCGTGGTCGGAGAAGGTTCGATTTTTCGGGTTCGGGTACCGTCCGCGCGAATTCGGAAGAGCCAGGCGCCCGCGGAGGACGTCGCACCGCCCTTGCGCGTGGAACCCGGAGTCGCGCAGGTACTCGTGGTCGACGACGAAGAACTCGTCGGCCGCTCCATTCGCCGCGCGCTGAGACATCACGACGTTCAGGTGGTCACGACGGGCCGCGACGCAATTCGTCTTCTCTGCGCGCAGCCACCGCCCCCGATCGACATCGTCTTTTGCGATCTCATGATGCCGGAAGTGAGCGGGATGGACGTCTTCGACGCCGTTCAGCGAGACGCTCCGTCGATGGCCGAGCGCTTTGTGTTCATGACCGGCGGCGCGTTCACCCCACGCGCACGCCGCTTTCTCGATCAGGTGTCGAACCTTTGTCTCGAAAAGCCCTTCGACCTCGGAGCAGTTCGCGAGCTGGCGCAGCGCGCGGTTCAGTCGGCGTCGTCGTCGTAGCGGTGTTACGACGTCGTCGCTCAACTTCGAGGCGGCCGTGCGGCTGGTACGCTAGGTCCATGAAGCAGCTTGCTCTTCTTCTCGCCCTCGCCCTCGTTGCCTGCGACGACGGAGGCGGCGGCGATGGCACCGATTCCGGGCCTGGCGGTCGCGACAGCGGGCCGGGAGTCGACGCCGGCGAACGCGATGCCGGGCCTGGCGTTGACGCGGGCGGCGAGGACGGCGGTGAAGAGGACGCCGGTCCGGGCCGTGACGCCGATCCGGGCGCGCCCTGTGACTACGAGTCTCGCGCCGGAATGATCGTCATCGAAGCCGAGAACCTGACGCTCTCCGAGGCGTGGATGATCGGCACCGAAAACGCGGGCTTCACCGGGACGGGCTACATCGAGTGGACCGACCGCTCGTTCAACAACGACCAGACCAACGGGCCGATCTCGGCGGAACTTCGCTTTGCGGAAGCCGGGCTCTACCGGCTGCAGTGGCACACGCGAATCGGCCGCGGTAGCAATCCCACCGAGCACAATGACGTTTGGGTGCGTTTCGCCGATGCGGCCGACTTCTACGGCCTGGACGGACCGAGCGACGCGGAGGATCGCGTCTACCCCCGCCCCGTCTGCGACGACGACGGCTTCATGGATGGGATTCGCGCGATGCCGAACGTCGCCGAAGCCACCTGCCCGAACGGGTCCACCGGCATGGGGTACTTCAAGGTCTATTCATCGGGGGCCCGCGACTGGCGATGGTCTGCCTTCACGAGCGACAACGACGCTCACGACATCATGATTCAAATCGATGCGCCTGGCGTCTACACGATGGAGATCGCGGCCCGCGCGGACTTCAGCCAGCTCGACCGCATCGTGATTCACGAGGTCAGCCTCGACAACGACACGGTGCGTAACCTGGAGAACGAAGAAACGGCGTGTCCCTGACAAAACAAAACAAACCGCCCAAAAGCAAAACGCCGTCCGGGTGGACGGCGTTTGTGGCGATGGCTGGAGTCGAACCAGCGACCTAGCGCGTATGAAACGCCCGCTCTAGCCACCTGAGCTACATCGCCAGCGGGTCGCGCAGTATTGGAGGCCGGCGGCGGGCTGTCAAACCCCAAAACGCCACCCGGCGCATGCTCGAAGTTGCGACATGTACTAGGGTCCGCCGCGGAGGAATTCCCCATGGTTGCAACTGTTGGTCTCGTCGGTCTCCGCCCCCATCCCGACCACGTCGGTAGCGTCACCTCGCCCCCCTACGACGTGATCAAGTCCGGAACGCCCCTCGAAGCGCGTCTTCAGGGCAACACCAACTCCATCTACCACGTCATCCTTGGCGAGAGCCCGGTCGACGCCCTTGCCCGGCTTCGCGCCGAAGGGATCCTCGTCGAAGACAACGAGGCGGCCTACTACGTCTACGAGCAGCGCTTCGGTAGCGAGCAGCGCACGGGCGTATTTCTCGCGGTCGAAGTCAGCGACTACGCGAAGCGTCAGGTCATCCGCCACGAGAAAACCTTCGACGAAAAAGTGAAAGGGCGCATCGCGCTTGCGAAGAGCACCGAGCACACCATCGGTCCGGTTCTTCTACTGACACGGGCGTCCCTCGGTGAGGTCTTCGGCAAAGTCAAAGAGGCGCCCCCCCTTTACGAGTTCACCAGCGACTTTGGTCCGGGTACCCGCCTCGATGGCGTGAAGAACAAAATCTGGCGGGTCGCTGAAGGAAGCGTGGAGGGCCAAGCGATTCAGGCCGCTATCGGCGAGCACCCGCTCTACATCGCCGACGGTCATCACCGCTACCACGCGGCGCTCAAGGGCAACCAGACCCACCTGCTCGCCTACGCGACCGAGGAAGCAAAAATCCTCGCGTACGATCGCGTCGTCAACGGCGTCACCTCCTTTGCGGAGATCAAAGACAAGCTCGACCTCGTCCCCACGGAGAGCTTTGCCACGCCGCCGAAGAACAGCTTTTGCCTCTACAGCAAAGAAGGCTGCTGGACCCTCAAGGCCAAGGAGGTCCCAACCGACGTGGTCGGCCGCCTCGACTGCGCCATCCTCGAGCGCGAGCTCTACCCGCATCTCGGACTCAAGCACGAGCACATCATCGACCCCGCCCACTTCGACTACTACCCGGAGTCCGCCCTTGAGGACATGAAAGCCGTGGTCAACAGCGGAAAGTACGAACTTGCGATCGCGCTCCATCCTGTCGCGATCGACGAGCTCATGGCGGTCGCCGACGCGGGGCTCGAGAACCCGGACATCGTGATGCCGGAGAAGAGCACCTTCTTCAGCCCGAAGATCCTCACCGGGCTCTTTCTCTACCGGCACGAGTACCTCTGAAGCGCTCCTTGGTCGATCACGAAAAATCGCCTTCGGTGCTTGATCTGCGGCGCGCGGTTTGAGGGTATAAGAGGTCTCGATGTTCGCTCTGATCGCGTTTCTACTGGTGTCGATCGTCTTTTCGTTCCTCTGCTCCGTCTGGGAGGCGGTGCTCCTGAGCACGACGCCTTCGTTCACCCAGATGAAGATTCAGGAGGGCGGCGAGCTCGGAAAAGCGCTCCAGGCGTTCAAGGAGAACATCGACCGGCCGCTCGCCGCGATCCTCACCCTCAACACCATCGCGCATACCGTCGGCGCGATCGGCGTCGGCGCGCAGGCCACCCAGCTCTGGGGTGCGTCCATCATCGGAACGGTGGTCGTGCCGGTCGCGATGACGCTCGCGATCCTCATTCTCTCGGAGATCATTCCCAAGACCATCGGCGCGAACTACTGGCAGGAGCTCGCCGGCTTCACCGTGCGTAGCCTCCGGATCATCATCTTTCTGCTGGGACCGCTGGTCTTCATCAGCCAGATCATCACCAAGGCCCTCAAGAAGAACAAAAGCGCGTCGGTGCTGAGCCGCGCGGACTTCGGCGCGATGACGGAACTCGGATCGCAGCAGGGCGTCTTCGACGACGGGGAAGCGAACATCCTGCGCAACTTGCTGCGCTTCAAGACCATCGTGGCGGAGAACGTCATGACGCCGCGCACGGTCATGATCGCCGCCGACGAGGACTGGACGATCCGCGCGTTTCACGACCGTCATCCCGACCTGCGGTTTTCGCGCATTCCGGTCTACAAGGAGTCCGCCGACCAGATCACCGGCTACGTCCTCAAAGACCACGTGCTGAAGGAGATCGTCGAAGGGAACGGCGACGAGGCGCTCACTTCGATTCGGCGCCAGGCCCTCGCGGTGCAGGGTGATTGCCCGATTCCGGAGCTCTTCAACCACTTCACCGCGAAGCGCGAGCATATGGCGATCGTCGTCGACAAGTTCGGCGGGACAGCGGGCATCGTCACGATGGAAGACGTCATCGAAACGCTCCTCGGCCTCGAGATCCTGGATGAACAGGACAACACGGCCGACATGCAGCGCCTCGCCCGGAAACAGTGGGAAGAGCGCGCGCGAAACATCGGCCTGATCCAGGTCGGGGCCAGCGAAGCTCCGCCGGCGGCCGAGTCGGACTGAACGGGCGACGTTCGTACGTCCGCACGACAAAAACGTGGCTACGGCAGGGAATCTCCGGCATAGGAGAGCTGGAGGTGGAGTATGTCCCGACGTGACCAGCGTCGTTCCTTGCTTGTTGTAATCCTTACTGTTTTCGCGTCCGCTTCGAGCGCTCTCGCCCAGGGCGAAGTCTTCGTCGAAGACCAGGCGGCGCAGCCCGCAGCGCAGCCGGCAACGCCCCAGGGGTACGGCCAGCCGGCGCAGCCGCCTCCTCCGCCGCCACCGCAACAGCAGCAGGTCTACGCGCAGCCCGCCTACGCCGCGCAACCCGCGATGCTTCAACCCGAGCGCGACCATCGCGGCTTCTTCATGCGCTTCAACCTCAGCGCGAACTTCATGGGAATGCGCACCGATCTCTTCGGCGACGACCTCACGATTCGCGGAGGCGGCGCTGGCGCGGGAATCTCCATCGGCGGCTCGATCATCTCGCGCTTAGCGATTCACTTCGACCTCTACACCGTCGCGGCCATCAGCCCGAGCGTCGAAATCGGCGGAGCGTCGGCGGACGCGGACAGCCTCGTGCTCGTTGTCCTCGGCGGGGGCGGAACCTTCTACCTGCCCAACAATATGTTCTTCACCGTGGGCATCGGCGTCGGCGCCGCGTCGCTCTCTACGGACGCCGGATCGAGCGTGGGCAGCACCGACGCCGGTGTCGCCGCGCGCTTTCAGGTCGGCAAAGAATGGTGGCTCGGAAGCGAGTGGGGCATCGGCCTCGCGGCGACCTTCGGCTATGCGCGCCTTCCAGACGGACCGACCGACTGGAACACCGGCCACGTCGGCATCGGTCTCTCGCTGACAAAGAACTAGTTTCTAACGCCTAACGAATCGCATCCAGGCAGGCGCGCTCCGAGAGGTACCAAACGTTGCTCGGGGCGCGCGGTGCACAGCTCCCGCCGCTTGTCCGCCAATGGGTTTCGGTGACCTCGTGCACCGTGATCCACTGAAGGCAACCCGCGATCCTGCGCTCGCCGGGGAGAACCGTTGTCGGTCCCCGCAGCATGATCTCGTTGCCTCGAACGCCGGCGCCGTAGGCGACCTGACCGTCCGGCAGATCGCGTTGCAGCTGCAGGCCCGAGCTCGTCCGAACCCAGCGGTACTCATCGCAGCGATAGGCGCCGGCGCGCTCTTCGACGATCCAGTACACGCTGCCGGTGGTGGCGAGGGTGATGGACGGCGCTCGGTCCTCGGACGCGGGTTCAGAGGCCGGCGCTACGATCGCCTCTTCGAGCTCGATCAACCGAATTTCGTCCGCCTGCGTTTCCGGCGCCGCGCGTTCCTCCGGGACGCCCTCCGCGTCCGGCGATGCAGCGCCACACCCGGCCAGCACGATCGCGAGGAGAACCCTCATGCGAGAGGCAGTGTCCACCTCGGCGATCATTTCCGCCACCGTTTGGCGTCACGCCGCCGTCGCAGGTGCCTCCGCTCGAAAGCCAGCGCGACTGGACAGCCGCGCATCCGCCCGATGTGCTGTGATCTCCGCTCCTTATCTACCCGCGCCTGCGCGAGTTTCGGGGGTTTCCGCGCGTCTCTAGCTTGCAACCATGACGATCTGGCGACTTGGGGTTGGGGCGCTCTTCCTGCTGGCGGCGTGTGGGGATGATGCGTGCGTAGACAACGCGGACTGCTTGGAAGGAGAGCGATGCGTCGATGCGCTTTGCATCCCCGATGACAGACCGGATCCACCGCGCTGCGGCGACGGGGTTCGCGAGGACGACGAAGACTGCGACGACGCGAACTTCGTTTCCGGGGACGGGTGCGAGGACGACTGCCGCTACACGTGCAGCATGGACTCCGAGTGCGACGACGGAAATCCGTGCAACGGCCTCGAATCCTGCGACGGAAACCGCTGCGAGCTTCTCTCGGGACCGATGGACGGCCTCGCGTGCTCCCGCGGAGGGGACGATGGCGTCTGCCGGAGTGGCATCTGCGTCGCCGAAGGGTGCGGGAACGGAATCGTCGACGACGGGGAAGACTGCGACGACGAAAACGCGGTCGCCGGCGATGGCTGCGAAGCGGATTGCACGTTCTCTTGCGTCGCGGACGTCGACTGCGGGGACGGCGATGAGTGCACCGTCGGCGAGTCCTGCGACACCGAAGCCCACCGCTGCGTTCCGGGCGCACCCCTCGCGTGCGATGACGACGATCCTTGCACGGAAGACCTCTGCGAGGCGCTTTCGGGGTGCATTCACCCGCTGATCGACGACGACGGCGACGGGCATGCCCCCTCCACGCTCGGCGAGTGCGGCACGGACTGCGACGACGACAACGCGAGCGTGTTCGCGGGCGCCGAAGAGCTTTGCGACGACATCGACAACA
>JBCDAA010000450.1:0-6974 GCA_039186435.1 Myxococcota bacterium
CCCACGGCGATGCGGACAACTACCTAACCCACGAGACGGGGCTGAAGTCCTGGCTCTTTACGCTCGACCACAAGCGCATCGGGCTGATGTACCTCGGGAGCGTCATTCTGGCGTTCCTTGCCGGCGGCATCTTCGCGCTCCTGGTGCGCGCGGAGCTGATGTTCAAGGGCGAGACCTTGATGGAGGCGGACACCTACAACCAGATGTTCACGCTTCATGGCGCGATCATGGTGTTCCTCTTCATCATTCCGAGCATTCCCGCAGCGCTTGGGAACTTCTTCCTGCCGATTCAGCTCGGCGCGAAGGACGTGGCGTTTCCAAGACTGAACCTCGCGTCGTTCTACATCTACACCCTTGGCGCGATCTGTCTGCTCATTGCCATCGTCGTCGGTAACGTCGACACCGGCTGGACTCTCTACGCGCCCTACAGCGTCGGCCGCGCAGGCTCTGGCGCCGGCGCTGCGGTGGTCTGGGTGACCTTGGGCGTCTTCATCGCTGGCTTCTCGTCGATTCTTACCGGCGTGAACTTCATGGCGACCGTGCACAAGATGCGCGCGCCGGGCATCCACTGGAAGCGCCTCCCGCTCTTCATCTGGGGCCTTTACGCGACCTCGATTCTCCAGGTTCTCGCGACGCCTGTTCTCGCCATCACCCTCGTGCTCCTCTTCATGGAGCACACGATGTCGATCGGCATCTTCGACCCGCAGCTCGGCGGCGACCCGGTGCTCTTCCAGCACTTCTTCTGGTTCTACAGCCACCCGGCCGTCTACATCATGATCCTTCCGGGCATGGCCGTCGTGAACGAGCTGATCGCGACCTTCAGCCAGCGCAAGATCTTCGGCTACATGTTCATCGCGATGAGCTCCATCACCCTGGCGCTCCTCAGCTTCCTCGTGTGGGGTCACCACATGTTCACCTCGGGGATGAGCGAGTACGCGACGATGGTCTTCAGCGCGCTGACCTTCCTCGTCGCGATTCCCTCGGGCGTAAAGATCTTCAACTGGATCGCGACGATGTACGAGGGCTCCATCTCCTTCGCGTCGCCGATGCTCTACGGCCTCGGCTTCATCGCGCTCTTCACCATCGGTGGATTGACGGGTCTCTTCCTCGGAACGCTCTCCGTCGACATTCACCTTCACGACACCTACTTCGTCGTCGCCCACTTCCACTACGTGATGGTTGGCGGCACGGTGTTCGGCTTCCTCGGCGGCCTGCACTACTGGTGGCCGAAGATGACGGGCAAGATGTACAACGAGAAGATCGCGCGTGTCGCGTTCACCTTCGTGTTCATCGGCTTCAACGTCACCTTCTTCAGCCAGTTCGTGATGGGCAGCCAGGGCATGCCGCGGCGCTATTACGACTACCTCGATCAGTTCCAGCCGCTCCACATGACGAGTTCAGGCGGAGCCTTCGTGCTCGGCTTCGGCTTCCTCATCATGGCGTGGCTCTTCATCGACTCGCTCCGCAACGGCGAGAAGGCGCCGCCCAACCCGTGGGCCTCCGCGGGGTACGAGTGGATGACCACCTCGCCGCCTCATCCGCACAACTTCGCCGAGACCCCGGTGATCAAGCGCGGACCCTACGACTACCATCTCTGCACCGACGAAGAGCTTTGGGACGGGTTCCCGGAGGACTTCCCGGGCGAGGGCGAAAGCGCTTCCGCGTAGCGGGGCCGAACAGAAACGAGAAACGGACGACCCATGTCGGACCATGCGCATCACGGGCCCGCCTATCTGGCCCACCACTTCGATACGCCGAAGCAGCAGTTCGAGGCTGCCAAAGTGGGAATGTGGATCTTCCTCGCGCAGGAAATCCTCTTCTTCAGCGGCCTCTTTGTCGCCTACTTCATCTTTCGGAACTGGTACCCGGAAGCGTGGTCGGTCGGCTCGCATCTTCTCGATTGGAAGATGGGCGCTCTCAACACCGGTGTGCTTCTCCTCTCAAGCTTCACGGCTGCGATGGCGGTTCGGTCCGCGCAGATCGGGGAGCAGAAGGGTGTTCCGGAGGACAAAAAGCACAAGTTCGGCGGTCAGAAGTGGACCGGCTGGTTCTTGCTGCTCACCTGTGTCTTCGCGGCGGCCTTCATGGTGGTGAAGTACTTTGAGTACTCCCACAAGTTCCACGTCGGAACCCTGCCTGGGCAGTACTTCGGGTGCCCCAACTTCGACTGCTCGCAGGCGGCGGGTCACCATTTTGCGGACGAGCTCAGCGCGGCCATCGGCACGGCGTACGAGTCCGGTGGCGCGGACATGATTCCCTTCCACCTTCGCTCCTTCTTCGGCCTGTACTTCGTGATGACCGGCCTGCACGGCATCCACGTGCTCATCGGGATTGGACTCATCCTCTGGATCTGGAACCGCAACCGAAAGGGCGAGTTCAGCGCCGAGTTCAACACCCCCGTCGACAACGTCGCCCTCTACTGGCACTTGGTCGACCTCGTGTGGATCTACCTCTTTCCTCTTCTCTACCTGATTGATTGACGATGGCTGACGCGCACTCCCACGACGACGACTACCACGTCCACTCGCACATCACGTCGACCCGGACCTACCTCGGGATCCTCGGCGCGCTGCTCTTTCTCACCTTTCTGACGGTGCTGGCGTACAACGTTCGCCTCGGCGAATGGAACCTCTTCGTCGCGATCTTCATCGCCACCATCAAGGCGACCCTCGTCGGCACGTGGTTCATGCACCTGAAGTACGAGCACAAGTTCAACACGCTCTTCTTCGTCGGCTCGCTCGTCTTTGTGTCGATTTTCCTCGGTTACACGATCAACGACACGAGCCACCGCGGTCGTCAGGGCAGCCTCACCGGTGTTCGTGTCGATCCGGGCACGGGCGCGCGCGCCTACGGAGCCGGGGCGATCCTGCAGGAGTCCGGCGCGTTTCAGCGCATTGAGCGCCCGGAGCACGACGAGCACGCGGATGGCGAAGCGCACGCGGAGGGCGAAGCGCACGCGGAGGGCGAAGCGCACGCGGAGGGCGAAGCGCACGCGGAGGGCGAAGCGCACGCGGAGGGCGAAGCGCACGCGGAGGGCGAAGAGCACGCGGAGGGCGAAGCGCACGCGGAGGGCGAAGAGCACGCGGAAGGCGAGGGCGCCGAGGAATAATGGCGTTCTTGAACCCGCGAATGGCCCCGGTCGCGTTGTGCGCCGGGGCTTTTTTGCTGCTCCTCACGACGTCCTGCGAGGGGTGCATGAAGCGCCGGCCGGTGGAGTCGGTCGAGGAACACCCGTACCCGACCTGCGGCGGTGAGCCCCTACCAGAGGGCGAGCTGATCGCTGAAGGAACCCTTCAGGCGGGGCCCATCGCTCGCGAGCAGAGTATTCTTGAGCACTTTCGGTTCGAGCGGCGAGGCTGCGTAAACGTCGCGACGATTCGCCAGCAGTGGGCCAACCAGGCGTCGGACGTAGAAGTGATCTTCGACGAGAACTGGAAGCCGATCCGCGTTTGGAAGCGCATGATCGTGCCCGGGGTTCCCCTCGATGAGTTCCCGCCGGACACGCGCCTCTACGAGCTTCGAAACAACCCGCCGACGATGACGATGCGCAACGAGGAAGGCTTCGAGCATCGCCAGTTCAACGCGGGGGTTCCGATCGCGGCGATCGGCCCCGGGCGAGGTTTGATCAGCGCGTGGATCTGGGCGCAGGGTCGCGAGATGGAGGTGGGCGACGTCGTCCGTGGTCCGGTGCTCGACTTTCGCCAGCTGGTCGAACGCATCGACGAGGTGGCGCTCCGTCGTGATCCGGATCGCTACGAGGAGACGATGGGGCGCACGGTGCGGGTCTACACGGTGTTTGGGCGTGAGTCCGTCTTCACGGACGAGGAGGGCGTTGTGATCGGCGACCTTTCCGGACTTCGCGCGCCGGAGTTTGCCGAAGCGGACCCGCCGGTCGAAGTGGAGCGCCCGCCGATCGATTCGGTCAACACACCGCGATAAGCTTCGACGTGCTTGTTGCGGGTCGAGACCTCTTGATCGGCGAACCTCTTCACGAAGGCGGGTGGTTCGAGGTCCGTCGTGCGACCTACCGAGGCAGGCCTTGCTGTGTGAAGCGGCCGACAAGCCAGCCGGAGTTGTTTCGCGCTCGGGCGTCGGTCGTCTTTACACGGCTGCTCTCTCTCCGAGCACGCGCCGGCTATCGCACTGCTTCGTTGACACCCGAGCGTGTGCTTCGAAGCGAAGGGGAACGCGTCGCCCAAGCCGAAGCTTGGAACCATCGCCTGTACTACGCCGGGCCGATTCAGGAGGGCAGCGCGAGTGTGTTTGGGCTTGTGCTTCCGCTCCATCCGGGCCGCTCGTTCGCGGCGCTTTCACGCGACCAACAACGCTCTGTTCTTCCGCGGATCTTACCGAGCCTTTGGTCAGCGCTTAGTGCGACGTGGCACGGCGATCTCCATCCCGGGAACCTGCTCGTCGACGAGGACGCGTCCGTGACGCTTATCGATCCCGGAATTCTTCTCGTCGAGAAGGCGGAGGTCGACGACGGCGATCCTGACGACTCGATGACGATCACGTTTACCACCAACACGCGTCACTACCCGTGGGTTCCCCCCTACGACCCAGGGCGTCCCCGTGCGGGGTGCACCCTTCGGTCGCACATCGAACGGTTCGTCGCGTCGCTCACGCCCACGCGACCACTGGGAGCGATGAAGCATTCCACCGTTTGCCTCCCGCAAGCCCCTGCGCCCTCCAACGCACCGACGGTCGCGGATACGATGGCTCTCGGGTTGATGTACTACGAGGTGCTCACCCGCGAGTACCCGGGGCCAACACAGCCTGTGTGGCTGGATGGCCAGGTGGTGGACGACACCCCTCAGTTCCCTTTCTTCGACGACGTGCTCTTCACGATCCCGCCGCCCTCGACCCTCGCTTCGGATGTTCGGCCCGAGGAGGACGAGCTCGTGATGCGCCTGGTGCACGGCGACGTGTCATCCCTGGATCTCCGTCCGCTCTGCGAGGCGGTACGGGGAGCGTCCTAGTTCGTTCCCCCTTGGCGTGGCACGCTCCGTCGATGTGTCGACGGAAGGCGATTCTGTGTGGGGTCCTGATGATGGCCTGCTCCTCCACGGGGGACGGGGAGGATGCGGGCCGCGACGGCGACTCCGATTCCGGGGTCGACTCCGATTCCGCGATCGACTCCGCGGTCGATGTGCCGGACGCCAACCTGCCGGAGCCCCTCGCCGACTACCTCTCGGAAGGCCCGCTTCCGGTCGGCAATCTTCGTTTCGAGCTCACCGACGATGCGCGATCCCGGACTCTCCCAGTCGAGCTTTGGTACCCCGCGGACGAGAGCGCGCGCGCCGAGGCGGAGGCAGGGCAGTCGATTGCCGCCTTCGAGAGAGAGCCGCCGCGGGACGAAGTGTTCGCGGGCCTTCTCGCGGACGCGCCCGATTGCGTGCGCGCCCAAACTCGATCGGCAAATGCGCCTGCGCCTGCCGAGGGACCGTGGCCGCTGGTCGTCTTCTCGCACTGTCATAGCTGCACGCGCTTTGATGTCG
This sequence comes from Myxococcota bacterium, assembly GCA_039186435.1. Classification (GTDB taxonomy): domain Bacteria; phylum Myxococcota_A; class Polyangia; order Polyangiales; family Houyiibacteriaceae; genus JALVDI01. The sequence continues at coordinate 5,499 of JBCDAA010000450.1, forward strand.
CGTTCGTTGCCGAGCGCCTGGCGAGCTTCGGGATCGCAGTGGCCGCGCCCGATCACGAAGGCAACACGCTTTGGGACGAGCTGAACGGTGAGTCCGCCGCGGTTGGCGAGGAGTTTCTGAACGTTCGGGTCGCCGATATGCAGTTTGTGCGAACGGCGCTTCTTGAGGGAACCCAGGTGCCGGACGCGGTGCAGGGGCGTTTTGACGAGGCGCGCGTTGGCGTGATGGGACACAGCTTTGGCGCCGCGACGGCCGGGATCACCGCCGCGCGCGACTCGCGCTTTCGTGCGGGGCTCGCGATGGCCGCGCCTCTTACGGCGCTCGGTGGCGACGTGGAGATTCGCAACCTCACGACCCCGTTTCTCTTTCTCGTCGCGGACGAAGACAACAGCATCGGCACCCTCGGCAACATGCTGATTCGCACGGAGCACCGACGGATCGATTCGGCGAGTCTGCTCGTCGAAGTGGAGGACGCGGGCCACTGGAGTTTTTCGGACTACCCAGGCCTCGTCGACCTCTTTGCTGCCGGCTGCGGCATGGGCGAGCGTCAAACGGTGCCGGGCGAAGTGTTCTCGTATCGCGATCCGGACGAGGCGCGAGAGATTGCCGGTGGCGCGGCGGTGGGCTGGTTCGCCCAGCACTTCCTGAATGATCCGGGAGGCACGACGGCGCTGCGTCGCGGCCATCCTGCGGGCGGCGTTCGCGTCAGCGCAAACTAAACGCGGCGCGGCGCGGGGGCGCGATCGAGCGTTTCGAAGAGCACGTCGACGACCTCCCGGTGCAGACGAAACGACATGCGCGCCTCGTCGAGGATTACGTCGTGGTGAACCGCGGGAACCGCGTTGAGGCGTGCGCGGAGCTCTTTCTTGAAGAGGCGCTTGTCGGGAATGTCGTCGAAGCGAAAGTACGCGAGGGGGCGGCTCTTCGGGATGCCGAGCAGTCGGTTTGCGATCGGGGCGACGCGCGCCACGCCCGAGAGGTCCGCGAAGTAGCGAACGTACACATGCCCGAGGAGGGCGACAGGGTTGTCTCGCGCTTGCGTGCGAATGCGCTCGGCGTAGGCGGACTCGACCGGTTTGGGCCCCGCAAATCGCTTGAGGTCGGTTTGAATCGCGGGAAGGCGAAACATCGCCGGTCGATGAAAGGGGGAGAGGATCGGATCGGCCGGGGACGCGAGGGCATCCTCGAGGGCGCGATAGATCGGTTCGAAGTGTGAGAGGCCGAGGGTGTAGGCGTTGGCGTTGAAGCGACCTGCAAAGAACGCCTTGGCGAAGCGCGTCGCTTCGGCGAGGTCATGCTCGGGCCGGGTTTCTCGCTTGAGCCGTCGTGCCAGCTTCATCGTCGGAGTATGGAGCCCGAGCCCTCAGCGAGCCGTGCCCTAACTCATTCGACGTCCTCAACCTACCAGCAAAAACCAAGAACAGACGGTGGGAGCCCTTCGCTTGCGGCTCTCTCATTGACCGGCCGAGAGAAGGC
>JBCDAA010000451.1:0-6940 GCA_039186435.1 Myxococcota bacterium
ACCTATTGGGGTCAGCGCGGAACGATTCCGGTGCAGTTTGCGGGCGATGTGGTGGCGTCCGTAGGGGGTCAGCAGCCCGTTCAGGTGCAGCCCGCGCAACCGGTTCAGGCGCAGCCCGCGCAGCCCGTGCAGCAGCAACCGACCTCACCGCCGGGCTACGGCTACCCGACCGAAGGGCAGCCTGCGGAGAACGGTTACCCGGCGGGCGGTCAGACCGACGCGAACGGCTATCCGGTTCAGTAGCTATTTGAAGAGGCCATCGCGCTCGTCGAGGCCTCGCTTGATCATGCTCTGAATCGTCGCTTTGACGACCCAAACCTTCTCTTCGACCACCGCGTCGTCGTCGTCGGGATCACCTTCGAAGAAGAGCGGTTCGCCAAAGTAGATTCGGTAGCGCACTGGAAGCGGCGCGAGCAGTCCGAGCATGAACTGCGGCACGATCGGAAACGAGGGCATGCCGAGAACGCGAGCCAGCCCTTTCAGGTCGGCGACGTTGATGTACTGCTCTTCCGCACCGACGACCGCCACGGGCACGATCGGAGTTCGGGTCTCGAGAGCGAGGCGCATGAATCCGAGCCCAAAGTCGACGAGCTGGTAGCGCCGGTCGAAGGTCTTCGAAATCCCGCGCGTCCCCTCGGGAAAGACGATGAGCGATTCCCCCTGCTGCAGCAGTCGGCGCGCGTTTTCCGGCGTGCCGACGACCTGGCCAAGGCGCGGAAAGAGCACCGAGACGAAGGGAAGCTCCGCGGTCCATCGTTCGACCATGCTTCGCGGAAAGCGCGGCGGGTCCGCGTCCATCAGCATCGCCGTGCCGATCATCATCCCATCGATCGGAACCTGCCCGGAGTGGTTCGCCACCACGAGTACGCGCCCCGAGCTCGGCACCCGCTCGATGTCGTGAACGATCGAGCGAAAATAGCGCCGGTGAAGCATCGCGGCCATCGCCAGCGCATAGCGGCTCGCTTCCGGATCAAACCCGAAGGGGTCATGCCCGACTTCGTTGGGGTGCACACGGATCCGCGCGATCTTCGCGTCGAGATCTTCGCCGAGGAGGTCCTCCGCGAAGCGAACAAAACGGTCCCCCGCGCGGCGCATCCAGGAGGGAGCCGGCGGGACACTTCCGTCGCCGCGCCGCCGCCGCCCCCATCCAGAGAGCGGAACGATCGTATTTTTTCTTCGCGCCATCTTCAGTACTGAACGCCGGCGCTCAGCGTGATGTTGAACTGGCGCGCGGTCCCGCTGGGCACGTCGCCATCCGAGGTAGGGGCTTGAAGATCCCAGTGGGCAGTCGCGCCAATTTGAAGGAGCTGATAGCGCACCGTGAATCCGAGCACGAGGCGAGGCCGAAAGACACGGAGTCGCGGAAACTCGGTTTCGTTGTCGTAGTCGAGGGACGACCCGGTGCAGGCCGGTGTCGGAAGGGTCCAGGGAGGGTCTTCTTCGCGCGATCGGTCGACGCGATTTTCGCACTCGGCCCACTGGTCCCGGCCCGGCGTGAGGTCGACGCTCTCCGAGTCCGCCGCGATCCACATGAACTGCGCCCCGAGCACAGGGGTGAGGACGACCGTACGTCCAAGCACGAGCGGCTTCGAGAGGATCACGTCGAGCGAGGGAACGATGAGGTTGAACTCATCGGCACCGGAGAGCGTCTGGACCGAGCCACGAATCGCGATGTCCGGAATCCACGCGGCAAGCCCCTCGCGAAAGCCCTCCATGAGGGCGATTTTGACCGAGCCTCCCCACGTCCAATACGACGTGTTGAAGATGCGGCCGGCGGAGAGGCCAAGCTCGATCCCGTAGGGGAGCCCTTTTCGAAGATGCAGTCGCGTGTGGGTCATCACGCCGTCGACGAAGCGGTTCTCCGTCGTGCTCATCGAGTCGCCTTCGGTGCCGCGGCGCCAGTAGTCGGCGTCCTCGTCGATCCCGACGATCGACGTCTCCACCCCGAGGTAGAAATGCCGCAGTCCGGTCGTTCGTGCGCCGTTGATCACCGGCGGCGCGAGCACGAAGCCGAGCTGTGTCATCAAGCTTCGGTACGCATCGTCGTCTCGCGCGAACACCCCGTCGCCATCGTCGTCGTTGCCAAGGCGCGCGAGGGAGACGTCCATGTCTTGCGCGAACGCGGGTGCCGCCGACGAGAACGCCAGCAGCACGAGAGCGAAGCGCGCTCGACAAAGCATGCCCCGACGCTAGCGAGCTACGGGATCTGCCGTCAAGCTCGCCTCATGCCGCGAGGACCCAAGCTGCGCGCGAAGGCGCTGGCGAAGAAGCTCCGAATCGTCCTGATCGAGCCGGAAATTCCCCCCAATACAGGGGCGATCGCCCGGACGGCCGCGGCCACTCAGTCTGCGCTGCACTTGGTTGGCAAACTCGGGTTTCGCATCGATGAGCAGTCCGTTCGGCGCGCCGGGCTCGACTACTGGCCCCTCGTCGATCTCCATACGCATCCTGACCTCGACGACTTTTGTGAAAAGCACCCCGAGGCGCGCCTTCACCTCTTCAGCGGGAGCGGCGTCCGGAGCTATCTGGAGATGGACGTCGCGCCGGGGGACGCGCTCGTGTTCGGAAAGGAATCCGTCGGTCTCGACACGTCTCTTCTGGAAGCGCATCCGGACCGAGTTTGGGCGATTCCAACCCTCGGCCCGGTGCGCAGTTTGAACCTCTCAAACGCGGCGGCCGTGGTGACTTTCGAGGCGCTTCGGCGACTTGGTGCGCTTGAGAATCCGTTTCTTGCGGACGACGCGATCGGGCGATAGCGGCGATAGCGGCCGGGCTAGGTTGTTCGTCGCTTAGCCCAGGACCTGGGCGAGCGGCGTGTACGCGACACCCGTGTCCTGAGCGACGGCTTCGTACGTGCACGCGCCATCCCAGCAGTTCACGCCCTTGGCGAATCCTTCGTCGCTCCGTACGTAGCCAACGAGGTCGCGGGCGATTCGCCGCGCGTAGCTCAGGGTCACGTTGGTGAGTGCAAAGGTGCTCGTCTGTGCGACCGCCCCGGGCATGTTCGCGACGCAGTAGTGCACCACTCCGTCGATGACGAAGGTCGGGTTGTCGTGCGTGGTCGGTCGGCAGGTCTCGATGCAGCCACCTTGGTCGACCGCCACATCGACAATCACGGATCCGTCGGCGATCGACGAAAGCATGTCGCGCGTGATCAGCTTCGGCGCGCGGGCGCCGGCGACGAGGACCGCACCGATGATGAGGTCCGCCCACTGAATGGCTTCGGCGATGTTGTGGGGGTTCGAGTAGAGCGTCTCGATCGAGCCCTGAAAGACATCCTCAAGGTAGGCCATGCGTTCGTGGTCGAGCTCGAGCACGGTGACCTGTGCGCCCATTCCGACGGCGATCGTCGCCGCGTTGGATCCGACGATTCCCCCACCGAGAATCGCAACGCGACCGCGGCGTGTTCCCGGGACGCCGCCAAGGAGAATGCCCTTGCCGCCGTTCTCCTTCTCCAGCGAGCTTGCGCCAACCTGCACCGACATGCGGCCGGCGACTTCGCTCATCGGTCGGAGAAGCGGAAGTCCTCCGTCGGCGCCTTCGATCGTTTCGTAGGCGATCGCGCGGACCTTTTTCTTCATGAGCTCCTTCGTGAGCACCGGCAGCGGCGCGAGATGGAGGTAGGTGAAGAGAATCAGTCCCTCCCGAAAGAACTCGTACTCGGCCTCGAGGGGTTCTTTGACCTTCATCACCATGTCCGCGGCCCATGCATCTGCGGCCGTAGGGACGATGGTCGCGCCGGCGGCCTCGAAGTCCGCGTCCGGGATGCCGGAACCGACCCCGGCGCCTTTCTGGATGTGAACCTGGTGGCCGTCGCGAACGAGCACGCTGACGCCGCCCGGGTTGATACCCACGCGATTTTCTTTGGGTTTGATCTCCGTCGGAACTCCGATGATCACAGGCGCCTCCAAGCGCGGCGACGGTAGCTCTTTGCTGGGAGGAACACCCGTGAGTTTCCGCGCGTTGATGGTGCTATAGGGGAGACGATGCGAATGCGGGTCGCAACCATAGCGATAGGGCTCCTCCTGAGCTGCGATCAGGGCGGGCTGGATCCTCGCCTTGCGGACCAGCTTCAGCGGCGCGGCACGGTGGCCGTTCTCGGCAGCCTCGACGCGCTCCCGCCTCTCGAGGGCACGACCTGGGTGCCGGAGGACCGCCTCGGTACCGACCTTTCCCACGCGGATTCGAAGACGCTCCTGGATTCCATGGAGAGCGCCGGTGTCGATGCCCTGCTCGTCGAGGCTGGCTCCCGCGTCGAGGCAGAGGATGTGCCCCTCCGGCAACGATTGGCGGCCTATCAGCCTGTGAACGGGCTTCAGGCGATCTATCTGGCGCCGAGTCACGCGCTCTACACGCGCGCGGTGAGCGCGGATCTCGGTCGCAGTGCGGAGGTCCTTCCGCGGATTGCCCGGACGATTCTCGAAGGGCAGACGCCGCCTCGCATCAGCCGTTTTCCAGAACCGCTTCGGCGCATTCGCAACGTCGAGGTGATGGTGCTTTTGCGCGATCGAGGTCGGGCGCGGCTGTGGCGCTCGGCCCGCGGAAGTTCCGTGGCACGAGCGCTGGTCACCGCGACCGTGGTTGCGCGCCAGCGCTGGGAGGAACGCGAGAGCGCCCTCGGTGGACCGCTCGACGTTCGGCTTCCCTTTCTCGACGTCGAGGTCTCGCTCCTCGAGGAAGACGGCACCCTCGGTGCGACTTCTCCCTCCTTTGTCGAGCGTGTGTTTTACGACGGGCACGGCGTTGCTTACGAGCGGCCGGGCGCGTGGCGCTACCAGCTCCCGGACGCCACCGAACGCGAGGGAGAGGGGTCTGCGGTGCGTGCCTACGAGGCCCTCTTTTCCGATAACGCTCTTCCGGCGGACAGCTTTCGCCGTCCCGATCTTCGCTTCTACCGGCTCGTCGCGACCGACCTCGGAGCGTCGCCGGCCCCGGCGCTTCGGGAGTCCGACGACGGACTCGGCGCAGACTCGCTATTCGACGCGGTCGACGGTGATCCGGCCGGTTCGTAGGCAGGAAGTTCGATCACAAAGGTGGTTCCTTCGCTTGGGTTGGTTCGAACGGTAATTCGACCACCGGCCGCGGAAACGATTCGCTGACTGATGGCGAGGCCGAGCCCCGTCCCGCGCTGTTTGGTCGTGACGAAAGGAACGAAGAGCTTTGCGCGAACGTCGGCAGCGATGCCGGGGCCCGTGTCGTGCACAAGGATCTTCACCACCTGCTGATCGTCGGCGGCCTGTACGACCGTCGAAAGGTGGAGGTCCCCGTCGTAGTCCATCGCCTGCAGCGCATTTTGAATCAGGTTGATGAGCACCTGCCGCAGCTGCTCGAGATCGATCCGAACCTTCGGCAATTCCTCCGCGAGGTCGACGCTCACCGCGACATCGCGAACTTCGCTTTTCAGCAGGTGCAGCGTTCGTTCGATCGCCGCGTTGATGTCGGTCGGCGACGGGTTGCCGCGGGATGGGCGCGCGTAGTCGAGAAAGCTGCCCACCACCCGGTTCAGGCGGTCGACCTCCTCCACGATGATGTCGAGAAACTCGTCGTCCTCGTCCTCCCGTCCATCGGTGAGGTATTGCGCGCTGGCTTTGATCGCACCGAGAGGATTGCGAATCTCGTGGGCGAGGCCAGCGGCCATTTCACCGAGGGCGGCCAATCGGTCTCGTTCCTTGAGCTGTTGATAGAGGCGTGAGTTTTCAAGCGCGATGGAGGTTTGCGCCGCGAGGCCCATGAGGAGACCGATCTCCTCTGGAGAAAACGCGTCGCGCATGCGCTGGTCGCGAAGGGAAAGAAGGCCGTAGAGATCGCCGTCCTGCGACTGCAGCGCGAGACAGAGCGAGGAGTGCATGGCGTCCATCGTCTGCGAGATCTCGTAGAGCGTTTCCGCGTCGCGGTCCTCCCCGGCATTGCGCTGCTCGGCGAGCTGCCGCTCGATATTCTCGAGCACCAGGTATCCCTCTTCTTTGATGCGCTCAAGAAGCGGGCCTGCAGGCGCCATTTCCAACCGCGCGACCGGTTCCGGTCCGACAAAGCCGACGACGTCGTAGCGTCGAAGACTCTCTTCGCCGAGGTAGATGCTCGCGTGGGTCACGCGTCGTGATTGTTCGAGACCGTTCATCAGCACGTCGGAGAGCTCTTCGCGCTGCAGGACGTGGGCGACCTGTCGTCGAAGGTCTTGGACCTGTCGGTCGAGATCGAAGCGCTCGCGAAAGAGGATTTGCCCGATCTGTTCGAGGACCCGTCGGCGAACCGGATCGAAGAGCACCAGCACGACGAGGGCCGCTACGACCGCGTGAAGAAAGTACTGACGGCCACCGAGGTCCGCGAGGAGCCAGAGGATCCCAGCGAGGGTGAAGGAGAGGGCGGTCAGCACGGCGAGGCGCCCGGCGAGCTCGTAGAGGTCGATCAATCGAAGCTGCAGGACCGACTGGTGCAGCATATAGAGAAAGATCAGCACGAGAATGGAGCCGACCGGTGGGATGTCGACGCCGAGAAAGGGGAGGTACTCGAAGACGGCGAAGAAGCCGGCGAGCCCGCCGACCAACGCGAGGAACATCAGTCGGGCGGCTTCGAACTTGGAGGTCGCACTTCGCGAACGCAGGTAGAGCATCGCGAGCGACGCGAAGAGAAACACCGAGACGTAGACAACGATCGTGGAGCGAACGAAGAGGTGCCGGTAGAGAGGCGTCGGGGTGGTTGCGAGAATGATCCCTGCGCAGATCAGCGATCCGCGGTGAATCGCTTTGTTCCAGCGCGTGTCGTCGGCAACGAAGACGCGGAAGAACTGCACGGCTGCCATGGGAAGCAGCACGCCGAACGCGAAGTTCGCCCGTGCCCAAAACGTGCCGCTCAGCAGCTTCGTGAGGACACTCGTGAAGTACCAAAGCCCGACGTTGAGGGCGAAGAGTGCAAAGAGGAGCTGGTCGCGCCGCTTGCGTGA
>JBCDAA010000452.1:0-6898 GCA_039186435.1 Myxococcota bacterium
CCGGAGTAGTCGTGCTGTCCGACGAGAAGGTGGGTTCCCATGCTCTCGTTGAGAAAGGCGAGGACGCGCGCTTTGGCGAGGCCGCCGGGCGAGAGGTCGTCTTCGCCTGCGTCGAAACCGCCGTCGAAACCGCCGTCTCCTGAATCGCCGTTGCCGGAGTCGCCTGGACCGGAATCGCCGCGGCCGGAGTCGCCGGGGCCGGAGTCGAGAGGTTCGGGGGCGGAAACCGCCTGCGGAACCCAGACGGTGCTGGTGCCGGAGGTTCCCTCGCCGCGTTTCCACCAGCCGCGGCCGTTTCGGATGCTGAGGGCGCCTCGGCCTTCGAACTGGTTCACGAAGCCGTACTGGCCCGCGTTGTAGGTGCGAATGCGCCAGCGTTTGTCGGCGGCATTCGGCGCCGCGGACGGGTTTGCGACGATTTGGTGGTCCGGTTCGGTGTCGAGGACGCCTCGGTCGGAGCGCTCGCTCACGATCTGATAGTCGCCTTCAGCGGTTGCGACGAAACGGAACTCGCTCGACGCGCCCGAGGGCGCAGCGACGATTTGCAGTTCACCGTCGTTGCGAACGTCGAGGTAGCCGCCCCGAGTTGGGTTGAAGAGGTGGTAGCGCGTTCCGGCTTGAGGAAAGGACTCGCTCAGGGCGTCTGTGCCGCGGGTTGGCGATTCGTTGCTGCACGCAAACGCGAACACAAGGGCGAGCCAGATGAGGTGGGTGCGCATGAGGAGCCTCCGTCAACGAAGTCTCCGGTGACGCTTCCGCCGACGCGACTGACACTCGCTGACAACCGGCGATCAGCTTTTGACGCGGCGCACGCAACCATCCTTGCGCGGATCGGAACCGCCCTCGAGAGGTGATTCGATCAACACGGCCTGCGCGCCTCCAAAACCGACGGGCTCATCGACGACGCGATGGCCGCGGGCTTCGAGGCCTTCACGTGCGTTTGCGTCAAACCCGTCTTCGAGACGAATGCGGTCGCTGCCCAGCCAGCGAAAGCGTGGCGCGTCGATCGCCTCCTGCGGCGTCATCCCGTGGTCGATCAGGTTCACGAGGATCTGCACCTGCGCTTGGGGCTGTTGAAATCCGCCCACCACGCCGAAAACCAGCCAAGGCTTCTCGCTGCGAAAGACCATCGCGGGAATGATCGTGTGATAAGGGCGCGCGCCAGGCGCGAGGGCGCCCGGGTGTGCCGGGTCGGAGAAGAAGAGTGCGCCGCGGTTCTGCAGGCAGATGCCGTCGACCACGACGCCGGAACCAAAGTGCATGTAGACGCTGCTGATGAGGGAGCACGCGTTGCCCTCCCCATCGACGACCGCCACGTAGACCGTATCGCCGGCCGGTCGCCTCGGGGCGGCAGGATGTTCGGTGGCTCGCTTCTGGGCTTCGAGGGCGTCGACGCGGGACTCGAGGGCGTCCGGGTCGAGGAGCGCGGTGACGTTGCTCTTTTCGGGATCGCCCACGAGAGGCTGCGCGTCGCCGAACGCGATCTTCAGCGCCTCGATTTGAAGATGCGCGCGCTCCGCGGGGGAAAGATCTGCGAGAGGAAACTCGTCGAGGAGCGCGAGCGCTTCGAGCACCACAATGCCCTGGCCGTTCGGCGGAAGCTCCACCACCGTGTGACCGCGGTAGTGGCCTTCCAATGGAGTCACCCACTCGCCAGTGTGTTCGGCGAGGTCTTCCTTCGTGAGCCAGCCGCCAAGTTCGTGGCTTCGTTTCGCGATTTCGTCCGCGAGGGCTCCACGATAGAACACCTCCGGTCCGCCTTCCGCGATCGCGCGAAGACTTGCGGCAAGGGCGGGCTGACGAAACTCCTGTCCAGCGATCGGGGCGGGTAGATAGACGTCGGCGCCTTCGCCCGCCGTGAGGGTTGGTTCGGCTTTGGCCCAATCGCGAGCGACGATCGGGGTCAGGGCGAAACCCTCCGCGGCTTCGATCGCGGGCGCGAGCGCATCGGCGAAGCTGCGCTTGCCAAAGCGTTCGAGGAGGGTGGCGTAGGCGTCGACCGCCCCGGGCACCGTTACGGAGAGAATCCCGCGTTCGGGGACGTCGTGAAGCCCTCGCGCTTTGAGGTCGGCGAGCGTTGCGGCCTTCGGGGCGCGCCCGCTTCCGTTGTAGCCGTGAAGCGCCCGCTCGGTGGCGTCCCAGACCAGGGCAAAACAGTCGCCGCCGATGCTGGTGCTCATCGGATCGACCACGCCGAGTACGGCCGCGGCGGTCACGGCCGCGTCGACAGCGTTGCCGCCTTGGCGAAGGACTTCTGCGGCTGCGTCCGCGGCGCGTGGATGACTGGTGGCGACCATGCCTTCAGGCGGCAGCGCCTCGAGGGGCGGAGCATCGTCAACTGCGGCCGTGATTCCCGACATGGCGGGAGATACTATGCTTCCTTCATGTCGCTGCCTACGCTGGCGTCTGTTCGGCAAGCTCTCTCTCGGCACGAGCGTCGGGAACTTCCTGCGCTTCCAGGTCGAACCAACCACCTTTCGGCGGGGGTGCTCGTTCCGCTTCGGTGGCGTGAGGATGTGGAGGTGCTGCTCACCTTGCGCACGTCACACCTCAGTTTGCATGCGGGGGAAATCAGCTTTCCGGGAGGACGGCGCGACGCGGAGGACGTGAACCTGGAGGCGACTGCGCTTCGGGAGGCCCGCGAGGAGATCGGCCTCATGAGTGCGGAAGTCATTGGGCGGCTTTCGAGCATTCCGCTCTACACCAGCGACTACCGTCTTGATCCTTACGTTGCGCATGTTGGGGAGACGCAGCTTGCGATCAATCCCGATGAGGTAGAGCGGCTTGTGGTGGTTGGCGTTCGGGAGATTCTCGACCGCGACGTGCAGCATGGGATTCCCTGGGAGCATGCGGGGCAGCGCTACCTGGCGCCGGTGTTCGAAACAGAGGCGCGCCTCGTGTTTGGTGGGACCGCGTATGCCCTGTGGGAGCTCGTTCAGGTGTTGGCGCCAGCGTTCGAGCGACCGACGCCAGCGCTCACACCGGGCAAGTACAGCTGGCAAGACGTGCTGTGAACGCCGTTCGCAACTGACCCGACTTTTCGGTACCTAGTACGCTAACCGCGAACACCATTCGCAACTGACCCGACTTTTGGGTACCTGGTAGGGGGGTCGCAAACGGGCAGGGTCGCAAACGCCCGCAACTGACCCGACTTTTCGGTACCCGACCCGACTTTTCGGTACCTGGTGCGCCAACCGCGAACACCATTCGCAACTGACCCGACTCTTGGGTACCGCAACTGACCCGACTTTTCGGTACCTGGTACGCCAACCGCGAACGCCATTCGCAACTGACCCGACTTTTGGTTACCTGGTAGGGGCAGGTCGCAAACGCGAACGTTGTTCACGGGTTCGGCGCGCCCCAGCTCGCCTTCAGCCGACTGCCGAACGCTGCCCGCTCCGCCAAGCTCAGCTTGGCAATCGCGGCATCGGTACACGAGATCCGAACTCCCATCACCGACCGCCCGCGCACCCAATCCTCGATCGACGCAAAGCGAGGGTCGACCGTCGCCAAAGGCGCATTGACCACGATGCTTTTGAGCGCCTCCGAAAAGACATCGGGCAAGGACGTGAACTTCCCGCCAACATCAAGCTCCTCCAACGACGGCAACGAAACCAACGAGGGCCATTTCTTGACCGCACCTCCAAGGCGCAATACCCGAAGGGCGGGCATCTGGATGGCGTTCCCCAACTTGGAAAGCTCGATCGACAACACTTCAAGAGTCGCACTCGACCAGAGGTCTTCCGGTAGCGCTTTCACATTCGTTTCCACGGCCTCAAGCACGAAGCGTTGCGCACTCCCCAAGCGACTCGGGAAGCGCTTTGAGCTTTCGCGTCCACGAGAGTTGCAGCTCCTCAAGCGGCAAGGCTCCGAGCCCTTCTGGAAGCGAAGCGATTCCCGCGTTCACAATCGTCAGGTGTGTAAGTGCCGGCAAGGTCGCAAGATCACCGGGCAGCGTCTTGATGCGCCGACCTTTGATCGCGAGTCGCTTCAGCCCCTTGAGTCTCCCCAACCCGTCCGGCACCTGCGTGACCTTCTCGCCGATCGTTAGCTCTTCGAGATGTTCCAGCGCGTACAGAGACTCCCACCCGTCGAACTTCGGCGACTCGATGAGCACCGACATGAGCGAAGATGTCACCGCGGGCAATCCCGGAATCACCGTCAGCTTCTTGGCCCATTCGTCGATGCGCAGCAGCCGAATCTCGTCGAGGAAACCCGTCTGGGCGAGGGCAACGAGATCCTCAGGGGTCGCCTTTGCGCCAGCCCCAAGCTCTCGCGCCTCCGGTCGCCAGGTGAACAGCGTCTTGTTGGTGATGTCGACGGAAGGCTCATCATCGGGCCATACCGCAACGTACTCGGGAGGCGAAACGCTCATGGCGATCAGGTACCGGCGCCAACTCCGCACGACAACGAGGTGAATCGGTCGGCGTTCGATTTGCCACCGCGACGCCGTTCAACCGATGGCAGCTGTCCCCTTTGGGCGCTCGCTCGTTTTGATCAGCGGCCCTTGGGTTCGTCGTCTACAAGTGCGGTGAGCTGAGCGCGAAGGGTCGCGAGGGTCGTGACCAGATCATCGACGTCCGCAAGGAGCGCGCGCGCCTCCGTGCTGTCGATATCACCGGGAGAATTACTTGTGCGACTTGTTGCGCGAAGAAGCGATGCGGTCATCTGCGCGCTGCGCTCCGCTGCCGAGGCGGCGAGATGATGCCAGTCCGCAGGGTCGCCTTTGGGAAACGAGACAAACACTCCGCCCGCGACTGCCGCGAGGTGATGCACTGCCGCACGGGCGCCCGCTTCGGTGAGGCGGACGACGCGGCTGTAGGAGATCTCTGAGGCGTCGTCTGGGTCGGCAAGCGCATAGCAGCGCGTGCGGCTCAGTCCGAGAAGCTCGGTCACCTTAGGCACGCCGCCACACTCGGCGAACAGTCGGCTCACGACATCGGCGGTGCTTCCATACGCGCGTTCTTTGTTGGGTTCGAAGGCCACGGCGCGAGTGTAGGGCGGGACGCGGGGCCTCCCAATCCCGCTAGGCAGGACTCTGGTCGTCCTTAGGGTGATGCCCAAGGAGGTTTCGATGACACCGGCGCTGGCCATCGTGGTGATGGTGGTTTTGTTTGTGGTCCTTCCCTGGCTCGCGACGTCGCTGCTTGTGGTTAAGCAAAAGACGGCGGCGATCGTGGAGCTCTTCGGTCGTTTTCAATCGACCAAGATGCCGGGGCTGCGACTCAAGGCGCCGTGGCCCTTTGCCATGGAGCGCCGCAACGCGGACGGGACGCGTGTGAACCTTCGCCTACGGGAGTTGAAGGAGCATGTGTCCGTCAAGACGCGGGACAACGCGTTCGTGAGCTTTCCGGTCGCGGTGCAGTACCGAGTGATGGAGAGCAAGATCAAGGAGGCGTTCTATGAGCTGGATGACCCGGAAGGACAGATCGTGAGCTTCGTGCTCAACGTTGTCCGAACCGAAGGTGCCAAGCTCACTCTCGAGGAGCTGTATACGGCCAAGGCCCACGTGGAGCTTGCCGTGAAGGCGGAACTTGAGGATCGGATGTCGAGCTACGGTTTCGAAATCGTTAACGTGCTCGTTGACGAGCCGCAGCCGTCCCACGAAGTGCAGAACGCGTTCAACCGTGTCATTGCTGCGCAGCGTGAAAAGGAGGCTGCGGAAAACGAAGCGGAGGCACAGCGCATTAGACTTGTGGGAATCGCTGAGGCGGAGAAGACCAGCAAACGACTGCAGGGCGAAGGAATCGCGGCGCAGCGGCTGGCGATCGCCGAGGGGTATCACGAGGCTATGGACAAGCTGAAAGTGGCGATGCCGGAGACTAGCGAGGAGACCATTCTCGCGATGCTCATGATGACCAACCATTGGGACACCATTCGCGATGCGGCCCAGGGTCCGGGTAATGTCATCATGGTCAACGGGTCCGGGGAACAGGCCACCAAGGACCTCGCCAACATGGCGGCGGCTTTTCAGGCGTCCAAGGGTTGAGCGCGGCGGGGCGATCGCAAATGTGGTCGCCCCGCGTTTCTCCTTCGGTACCCGGAACAGCGATAGCGATACCAGGTACGGTCATGTTCAGGCGGTGATCGCAAATGTGGTCGCCCCGCGCCTCTTCTTCGGTACCCGCGCCTCTTCTTCGGTACCGGGAACAGCGATAGCGATACCAGGTAGGGTCACGTACAGGCGGTACGACGATGGTTCGGAAGGCTCGTTGCGTACGCGATTGAGGACAACGCCCCGTGACGGGATGATTGAATTTCCGAACAACGACTCGTTGTTGTCCAGTGACACTACAGAAGCGTAGTTGAGTCCTTCCCAAGGACGCACGGATGCGTAGGCGTCCCGTTGACGCTGGACGTGTCGCTACCGCGATGTCGCTATTCGGGTGGCTCTCGGCCCTTTGGCTTTCGCGGACGCCCTCTACGCGAATCACGAAGGACGATTATCCGCGCGGAGCCCGACGCGCGTCGTTGTTCATGCTGATGGCGAACCTCAACCTCAGACTCAACGCGGTCGTGCGCCTCTGCAGGCAGGAAGGACATGCGATCGGTTGCGAGTAGCTCTTCGGCCTCCTCAGCAAAGGCCGCAGTCACTTCCTGCGGCGCTCCAGATCTCGCTCGAAGCGTGCTGGTCTGCAGGACATCAGCAACATCATCCAACGTGAGCCCGGGTGCAGTTACGATTGCATCCAGTCCTGGCTCTGCGACCGACACGTTGTGAGCCACGCGCATCTTGTATGTGCCCGCCGGAAAAACAGCCTCTTCGCAGTCGCGGCGGGCTCGATTCGCCTCGCTGTGCGCTCTGCGAAACGCAGTGACCTCCTTACACGCGAGGATGCGTTGCGTACGTCCCGTAACCCCACGTGCTCCGAGCTTGAACGTAGGAATGACGCCCCGA
>JBCDAA010000453.1:0-6897 GCA_039186435.1 Myxococcota bacterium
CTCGAGGCGTTTCAAGCGGCCGGCTACACCGAGCAAAACCTCTTGGAGGTCGTCCTCGGCCTCGCGCAAAAGACCATCAGCAACTACGTCAACCACCTCACCGACACGCCCGTCGACGCACCCTTTCAGAAGTTTCAGTGGGGGCCCAAGTCGACGCAGGCTACCGACGCCCACGCATAGCGCGCGAACCGCCGCGCTCTTCCGGGCGCGGCGGTTTCTCAACGAATTTCAGCTTAACAATCCAACTTAGTCGCAATTTTCTAGAAACACGGAAGTCCCGCGAAGGCCTTGGCGTATAACTCCGTCGATGCGCACACGCTGGATGATGATCCTCTTGGTCGCCTGCTCGGGGACCTGCGGCGACGAAGACAAAGAAGCGCGGCAGGCGCCGGTGATCGCGGAAGCGAACGGGCCTGCCCTCTTTGACGAAGACGGCGCCCTCCTTCCTGGGATGAGTCGAACGAGCTTCGACGTGCCGGTTGCGGAAGGCGATCACCTGGAAGTCATCGTGACGTCCAGCGCGTTCGATCCGGTGCTTGAGGTGACGCCTCCCGGCGGCGGAACGCTGACGAACGACGACTGGCAGGGAAGTCGAACAGAGTCGCGGATCTCGGTCGTGATCGCGGAAGCGGGCGTGATGAAGGTAACGGTCACGCGCGTGGGCGATGCGACCGGCGCGTTTCACGCCACGATTCGGCGCGTGGCTGGATCCGCGCAAGACGTTGCGACCGCGCCGATCCTCAGCGCCGGTCAAACACGCGACGGTGAGCTATCCGCGGACGACGGCGCACTCCCGGACGGACGCTTTCACGAGTTCGCGCTTATTCAAGGTGCCGATCAGGGGCAGCTCGAGCTTCGGATCGAGGCGCGCGGTTCGACGATTCCGCTGGCGATCGTCATGGACCCGCAGGGCCACGGGCTGCAGGCGTCCGCGAGCGGCGTCTACACGATCAGCCACCCTGGCGCGCACCACGTGCAGCTGATCGCGCCGACCGCGGGCGAACCGGCGCAGTATCGAATGAGCCTCCAGGCAGCGGCACAACCCTCAGTTCCGACCCTCTCTCGCTCGCACCATCAGCTCCCGACGACGACGGCGGGACCCGCCCTGGCGCTCGGTGCAACCCTCTCGGAATCCCTCGCCGGCAACGATGGTTCGCTCCCGACGGGGGAAAGCGCCGACGTCTTTCTCTTTCAGGGCACCGCTGGCCAGGCCGTTCGTTTCGAACTTCGCTCGGAGAGCTTCGATACCTACCTCATGGTCGTCGCTCCCTCGGGTCAGCACTGGGAAAACGACGATACCGGCGGCACGACCAACTCCGCCCTCGACGTGACGCTTCCCGCCGCTGGCTCGTACCGCGTCGTCGCGACGGCGTACCAGGCCGGCATGAGCGGCGCGTACGAGCTCAAGGCCACCGAGGCATCCCAGGTGGTCGCGCCCACGGTGGCAACAACCGCGCCTTCTACCGGCGCAGGAAGCGTGACGCGAAGCGGCGAACTCGCGCAAGGCGATCGAACATTGCAGTCGGGGGAGTTCACCGACACCTACAACTTCACCTGGCCCGCAGGCGCGACGGTCGACGTTTCGCTGACCTCGTCGGCCTTCGACACCTATTTGATCGTGCGCCCGCCGAGCGGCGATCAGCAGGACAACGACGACGCCGCCGAAGGCAACACCAACTCGCGTCTTCAGGTGCAAACCTCGGTCGCTGGCGCGTATCAGGTCATCGTCACGAGTTTTCGACCGGGCGAAACGGGCGCCTACGAACTGCAGGTCACGCCCTCGGGCGGCGGGGCACCGACACCGACCACACCTCCCGTTGCCGCGGCCGGAAACGTCACCGAAGGCGCGCTCGCCGCGGGCGATTCCACCCTTCCCTCCGGCGCATTCGTCGACAACCACGAGCTGACCTTCACCCAGGGCCAGCAGGTTCACCTCGAGCTCACATCGTCCGCGTTCGACACGTACCTCATCGTTCGCGGACCGGGCGGACAGGAACACACCAACGACGACGCACCGAGCGGTGGTACCAACTCCGCCCTCGATTTTGTCGCGACCGCCGCAGGGGCCTACCAGGTGCAGGTCACGTCCTATCGGCCCGGCGAACAGGGCGCGTATCAACTGGTGCAAAGCGACACCCCGAGTGCTGCGACCACCACCGTGGCCAACACGAACGCCGGAGACAGTCCTCCGCAGCCCGCGACAGGCGACAGCCTGCAGGGCGAACTTCAGGCTGGCGACACCACCCTCCAGTCCGGTGAGTTCGCGGATGCCTACTCCCGAAGCTTTGAGGAGGGTCAGCCAGTGCAGATCCGCCTCAGCTCGAGCGCGTTCGATCCCTACCTCATCGTGCGGACGCCGAGCGGCCGGCAGCTCGACAACGACGACCTGACTCCGTCGACGCGCAACGCGGGCGTCGATCTCCCCGCGGCCGAAGCCGGCGACTATCGCGTCACCGTAACGAGCTACCGCCCGGGTGAATCCGGCGCGTACGAGCTGAGCTTTGGACGTGGCCAAGCGATTCCGCGACCCAACAGCGGGGGCGAAGGCGGCCGCGTCTTTGGCCTCTTCGCCGGCATCACGGACTATCCCGACGGCGTTGGGGACCTCCCCGAGTGCGCCAACGACGCGATCAAGCTCGCCGAAGCGCTGCGGGAAGGCGGACTCCTCGACGAGAGCCGACAGGTGCTCCTTACCGACGCGCAGGCGACGACGCAGAACATTCGAAACGGCCTCGCGCGCCTCGCGGGCGAAATGGGCCCCGACGACATCTTCGTCTTCTTCTACTCCGGCCACGGCGGCCAAACCCAAAACAGCACCGACGCGCGCGAGATCGACGGCACGGACGAATACCTCGTGATGCACGACGGCCCCCTTCTCGACAACGAGCTGGGCGAGCTCTTCGATCCGATTCGTGCACGCCTCTCCGTCGTTGCGGTGGATGCGTGTTTTTCGGGCGGCTTTGCGAAGGATCTCATCACCCGACCAGGCCGCGTCGGCTTCTTCTCGTCGGAGGAAGACGTGCTCAGCGCCGTCGCAGGCCAGTTCCAGGCGGGCGGCTACCTCAGTCACTTCATTCGTCTGGCGGTCTCCGGCCAAGCGGACATGTCACCCGCGGATCGCGTGCTCACGGTCGGCGAGCTGAGCCACTTCCTCTATACGCAGTTTGGCCGTCACGCGACGGACGTCCAGCTTCAGGGCGCCTACCAGCATCTCGTGGTCGACCGTGGCGCGGTGCGGAGTGACCAGGTGCTCTGGAGCTACCGGTAGTTCCCGCGCTCTTCCCAGACCACGCGCGCGCGATCTAGGGACACGCGGCGAGGGGAGCGCTCTCCACCTCGCTCGAAGAGAGCGCGAACGTCTCGACGCTGGTCGTCACTCGCTCGGCTCCCACCGGTTCGCGCGAGACCGGAACCGCTTCGAAGAAGCCGGTGAGCTCCTCGTCGACTTCGCAGGAGGGCCGGTCGTCCGCGTTGATCGTGAGCAGCACTACCCGCGTGAGGTCCACGGACTCGCCGGTGTTGTTGGCCACAAAGACGCCGTCGTCCAAATGGCGCCCGGCCGTACCCGGCCCGCGAACCGAGGTTCGGTAGCCCACGAGTCGTCCTCCGCCGGCATCTGCGAACACCGCTGCGCGACCGCCGACAACGCCGATGTATCGGCTTCGTCCCTCAATCAGCTCGACCTGTCGAAACTGCCCGATCGTCGTAAACCCCGCCGCACGAAGTTCGCCGTCCAGCGAGAATTCGAGGCGTACACCGCGTGCGCCGGCGACGCCGACGGCGACCACCGAGTCGTCCACCGCAACGTCGACAAGCGCGAGGGGGTCCTCGTCGATGCGCAGGCTTCGCGCCCAAAGAGGGCTCGCGTCGTCCGCCCGAAACGCGGCGATGTACGCGCTGCCGGGATCATCGTCTTGGCCGACCGCGTACACCGCCGTCTCGCTCGCGGCGACCCCCCGAAAGGTCGCCGGCTCAGGCGTCTGAAGCACCGCCGCGAACGCGTCGTCGAAGTCGGTGATCCAAATCCCAGGACGCGCTCCGTTCTGGCCGGCAAGAAATGCGGTGCGCCCACGAAGGTCGGCATCAAAGGCGATGTCGCGGGCGTCGTCCCCCAGGTGCGCCGCGCTGACGAGCCCCGTGCGATCGAAAAACGCGACGAGAACATCGTCGCCGCCGAAGGTCGGGTTTCGGGTGATGCCGGCGCCAAGCGCGAGTTCTCGATCGGCTGCGCCTGCGAGAAACTGATCGTTCGAGGGTCCACCGAGACTGAGCGCCCACGCGATATCCTCGCCCTCGAAGGCCGCCGCAAGCGCTTGTTGCGCGGGCGAGCGGTCGCGACCAAACACGAAGGTCGACCCGCTGCCTCGACCCGCCGCGAAGACCGGGAACGCGTCGTCGAAGCGCGCGCCAAAGGGATCGACAAGGGGCACGGGCGGCGCATCGAACCCAGCGTCAGCCACCGCGGAATCGGCGGCGGCCGCATCGGCAAGCGCGCTGTCAACGGCCGCATCTGCGCCAACGTCGACGGACGTATCCAGGGAGGTGTCCAAGGCGCGATCGGCGAGCGACCCCGCGTCGCGCGGAACACACATGCCGTTGACGCAGCGATCGCCGGCGCAGTCCGCGGCAGTTGCACAGGAAGACGCAGACTCGTCGCTTGAGCAAGCGACAAGGGCGACCAGGCCAACCAGGGCGACAAGGACGAGAAGCCTCATGAAGGATCGACGAGGGTAGCCGCTCCGTGTCGCATGAGGAAACTCATGTGCGAGAGGTGCACGTCACCTTGGACCTTCTTCATCGGCGTGCGATAAGCAGCGCTCGTTCCCAGAAAGGACGCTCCAATGGCTGACCAGGTACGTGCATCCCACATCCTCCTCATGTACGCCGGCTCGATGCGTTCGAGCGCGACGCGCACAAAAGAAGACGCCAAGACACAGATCACGGCTCTCAAAGCACAGCTCGACGGCGGCACCGACTTCGCGACGCTCGCCAAGCAAAACAGCGACTGCCCGTCCGGTCAGAAGGGCGGCGACCTGGGCACCTTCGGTCGCGGTCAGATGGTGAAGGCGTTCGAGGAAACCGCGTTTGGCCTCGACGTGGGCGCTACCTCCGACGTGATCGAAACAGACTTCGGCTACCACATCATTCAGCGCACGGGCTGAGACCCGAGCGATGCCCACCGCTCGTCGAAGCCAGCGCGGTCGAACTCGAAGCGAACCCCTCGAGCCGCTTCCTTCGCCGCGCGCCGATGCGCGGAAGACGTCAGATAGGAAAGCAGGCGAGGCGCCATCGCATGGACGAGGGCCTCGCCTTTCCACTTAAACGTTCCCTGCTCAACTTCGGTGACGAACCCCCAGTCGACGGCCCAGGACGCCTGCGCGAGGTTGAGCCCCGCCTCGTTCATGAGGTCGCGGTAGAGGGCGTCGTAGCGGCCGCTCTCGACCGGATCGAAGTACGAGAACTCGCGCCGGTAGATCACCGCGTTGTGAAAGTACTCGGCGACGGTCACGAGTCCGTCGAGATGCAGTCGATCGACCACGCGGTAGAGGAGCTCCGCGACGCGCTCGCTGAGGCCAAGACCTGGCGCGTCCTGGCCAGGAAGCTGAGGACGCTCCTGCGTGAAGGTCCCCGCGGGATGACGAAGCGTGAGCCAGTCCACCGTGAGCACCTGAAAGTTCGTGGTCATCCCGGTCGATGCTTCGGGAACCAAGAGATCGCGGCGCACGACGAGCTCGACGAGATGCGTCGGCTCCGGGAGCTCCGGGTGGGAACCTTCGACGATGAGGGTGTGCCGGTCGTCGGCGGCTTGGCTTCGTAGGGTGAGGTCGCTGTAGCCACGGCGCTTGAGCACGTCGTAAAGACCGTAGCGCTCCATACCGAGTCGAAGGCCTTCGTCGCCGTAGAAGTCGAGAAAGCGGCGGGGGCCTCGCGAAACGAGATCACGCGGATCCCAATCGTCGCCCATCGAGGTTTCCATGAGCTCGAGGCGGCTTAGGCTTCGCGCGACTTTGCGATAGCGTCGGGCGTAACGCGTCATAGCGCGATCAACCTTTCCGCAACCTTCTGCGCGAGGGCGCGGCGATCACGCTTTCCGATTCCTCGTCGGGGCATTTCGTCCACCCGGGCGTAGACGCGGGGCCGTGCGTAGGCGGCGACGGATACCGAAGAGAGAGCGCGACGAAGTTCGTCCTCGGTAAGAGAGCTGACGACCGCGATCGCGACGCGCATTCCCCACTCCTCGTCGGGGACACCAAAGACGCAAACCTCGTCGAGGCCAGAGACTTCCGCAAAGGCGAGCTCCACCTGCTGCGGGTCCACGTTTTCACCGCCCGTGATGATGCGGTCGTCCGCGCGACCGAGAACCACCAGTCGACCCGCTTCGTCGAAGCATCCGAGGTCACCGGTGGAAAACCAGGCGTTCCCGAGCGGCGCTTGTCCGACGTACCCATCCATCATCGCCTCCCCGCGGAGCTGGATCACTCCATCTTGCAGGCGAACCTCGATGGCGGAAAGCGGCAATCCCACGTCGAGCGCGTCACGGGTGTCCGGCTCGCGCGTCGCAACCTGACTGCAAGCTTCCGTCAGACCGTAGGTCGGTGCGATGGGGATGCCCCGGCCGCGCGCTTTCGCACAAAGGGATGGTGACGCAGGCGCACCTCCAAGGAGAACGACGCGAAGATGCGCGGGCGGCACCCAGTTCGTCGCCAGGAGGCGATAGAGCATCGTCGGCACGAGCGAAGCGAGGGTTACCTGGTGCGTGGTGATGTCGCGCGCAAGCGTTTCGGCGTCGGCGCCTTCGCCAAGAACCAGCGTCTTTCGCGCGAGCAGGCAGCGGGTGATCACCGAGAGCCCCCCCACGTGCGCCGGCGGCAGCGAGAGAAGCCAGCGATCGTCGTC
>JBCDAA010000454.1:0-6893 GCA_039186435.1 Myxococcota bacterium
CAAAGACCGAACCACCGAACACACAATACGAATGCTTTGGTTCTCCCCGCGACGCCAACGCACAGACGAGAAAGACTAGCCCCTGCGACAGGTTCACCCATACGGCGGCAGCCATCGGGGAGGCCCGTTCGACGAGCCCCTTTCGCGCGGCGTCGAAACCGCCCCACGCCAAAGACGCGGCGAGCGCCACCGCGTAGGCGAGCATCGTGTCGCTACGCTTGGCTAAGCGCGACGGCGGCGGCTTCGAAGGTCGCCGCGATACGCACGGACTCCGCGACCTCCTCCTTGCTCAACCCGCCGTCGAGAACGACCTTGGCGTGCGAGCGAACGCAGACTTCGCATCCGTTGATGGTGCTGACCGCGAGGCAAAAGAGTTCGAAGTCGACCTTCTCGCCTTTGGGTCGCGCGATCCGCTGCATTCGCAGGCGAGCCGGGATCTTTTCGATCTCGTCGTCGCCCATGAAGTGTTTGAACCGGTAGTACACGTTATTCATCGCCATCAGCGAGGCCGCCGCGCGCGCGTCGTCAAGGACGTCCGCGGAGACTCCGGCGGCAAGCGCGTCCGTTTCGACGGCCTTCGCAAGCTGCGCGTCGCGGCTGGCCACCGCACACGCCAACGCCGTTCCCCACATCCGGGGCGCCGTAAGCTTGGAGTCGGTCAGGACCTTCTGGACGTTGATCTTGATGTCCTTGGAGTGGTCCGGGAACTGTTGCCGCAGGGCTTCGATCGCTTCCATGGTTTTCTCGTTTCGCTTGTGTGGTGCCACAAGAAAGCCCCCGGCGCATGCACACCGAGGGCGTTCTCAAAACCGCGCGTTCTCAAACCGCGCGAAGCTCAGAGCGTCGGCTGGCCCTTTTCCCAGTTGCAGGGGCAGAGCTCGTCGGTCTGCAGTCCGTCGAGAACGCGAAGCGTCTCCGGAACACTGCGTCCGACGCTGAGGTCGTTCACGGACACCCAGCGAACGATGCCGCCCGGGTCGACGATGAAGGTCGCGCGAAGCGCAACGCCCGCGTCCTTGTGCAAAATCCCAAGCTCCTCGCAGAGCTCGCGCTTGGTGTCCGCCAGCATCGGGAACGGAAGATCCTTGAGGTCCTCGTGGTTGTTCCGCCACGCGAGGTGAACGAAGTGCGTGTCGGTCGACGCGCCGAGCACCACGGCGTCGCGATCGTCGAAGTCACCGTTGCGGCGTCCGAACTCCGCGATCTCGGTGGGGCAGATGAACGTGAAGTCCATCGGCCAGAAGAAGAAGACCTTCCACTTCCCCTCGTAGTCCTTCTCGGTGATCTCCTGGAACTCTTTGCCCTGCTCGCGCGAGACGCAGGCCTGAAGCTTGAATGCGGGGAACTTGTCTCCGATGGTCAACATTGCGTTCGAATCCTCCGTTGGGCACCCGTCGGTGCGTTCGGGTGGGGGCATAAAGCCGTACGCGAATTCCGCCGGTGAGGATCCACACGGTCCCGTGGAGAGCCTGTCAGGTAGGCCTAGGTCTCAGCGAAAGGCTTACTGATGGCGAGGGCATGGGTAGTGATGTGTGTCCTGGTCGCATGCGGGGACGACGACCGCACGATCTTGCCGGATGTGGGTCCCGATGCCGCCGATGGCGCGGTTCCGGACGCCGGGAGCGACGCTGGCGTCGACGCAGGTTCGGATGCGGGCGTCGATGCCGGTTCGGACGCGGGCTTCGACGCCGGTTTCGACAGCGGCTCGGACGCCGGTTTCGACGTCGGCGCGGACGCCGGTTTCGACGCAGGTTTCGACGCAGGCTCGGACGCGGGCTTCGACGCCGGCTTTGACGCCGGTTTCGACGCCGGAAGCTGCGGCGCAGGGCCAGCGTGCGGCGCCACTGAAACCTGCTGGGGCGAAGGGTGCAGCTGCATCACGGAGATCGACGGAGACAGCTATCTCCGCACCGATGGAACCGCGGTCTACCACCTCTTCACACCGGCCGTCGCCGAGACCGCCCCCGGCGAACCCCTCGACGACCTGGTCGCTCTCTCCGACGGGTGGCGACACAGCTGCGCGCTTCGCGGCGACGGAACCGTCTGGTGCTGGCCAAAGACGGCGAGCGGAAACAACTTCGGCGAGCTTGGACGCGGCACCGTCGGCGGCTCGGTCACGCCCATGATCGCAACGCAAGTCCTCACCGCGCCCGGCGTGCCGCTCACTGGCATCACCGCGATCAGCAATCGCCACACGACGCGGTGCTACATCGAGATCACCACCTGCGGGATTCGGGGAGCCGACGGCGCGGTGTTTTGCTGGGGCGGGGACAACACCGGAGGTGGTGCAGGAAGCTTCTACACCGAAGGAAGCGTCGGAACCCGCTCCCTCGCAACGCAGCTCAACGCAGCTGACGGAGTTCCCCTCACCGGCATCCAGTCCGTGGCCCTCGGGATTCGCCACGCATGCGCCATCGACGCCGACGGGGACGTTCTCTGCTGGGGGATGAACGTGGGCGGTCCGCTCGGGCAAGGCGACGAGGTTCTCCGCCAGTACCCAACCCTCGTCCCGCTCCCGGGTCCCGCGGAGGAAGTTGGCACCGGCTCGGACTTCACCTGCGCGCGCGTCGCCGATGGCGTGTACTGCTGGGGCGCATCGCGAACCGGGCAGGTCGGGCTGGGCGATCCCAATACGCCCGAAACCCACGACGGGTGCATCAACCTCTGTCGCACCACGCCCGCTCGCGTGCTTGAGGGCGTGGACGAGATGCCGCTGACGGGCGCGACGTCCCTCGAGGTCGCCTACCAGGGGGCATGCATCACCCGCGCGGACGGAACACTCCGCTGCTGGGGCGCGGACGTCGGCTTCGTGGGCACCGACCCGACCATCGGCGCCACGATGCCAACCGGCGTCGCCGAGTTCACGACCTGCTCGAGCAGCGAGATTCCGACGTCGTCCCGTTACCTCACGCGAGACGGAACACTGAATCGCCCCTCCGCGGTCGTCGATCCGCTTTGCCCCTAAAGCGCTGGTCGATCGAGGGCGCTGATCGATCGAGGGCGCTGATCGATCGAGGGCGCTGATTGATCGACTACGAAGGCTCAGGCGCCGGGATCGTACTGAGGTCGAGCGCCGGCATCGCCTCGCCCGACTCGATGGGACCTTCCATCTCCTCGTAGCGCATGGGGCACTTCGGGATCAGTTCGTTGGCGAGAAAGCTGCCGTCGTCTTGGATGTGCCCGCGGGCGGTCACGATGATCCCGAAGTCGTCACGAAAGGTATCGGGGACCACGCACTGCGGAAACGAGACCGTCATGTCTTCGCCGCCCTTTTCGATCACGAAGCGCCACTCACAAGGCTGCTCGCGAAAGGTCACCGACCCCTGACGAAGGTCCCCCTCCACGCGGAGCTGCCGACCTCGGTAGTCGTCGAGATTCGAAACGACCTCGTCGACGGGTTTGCTGTACGCCGCGAAGTCGCCCATGTCGCTTGTGAGAAGGAGGATCACAACGGCGCCGACCATGAGCGCCAAGACGATGCCGACTCGCGCCCAGGCAGGCGATTCCTCTTCCACATCCGGGGCGTCGTCCATCGCCGACAATTATGAGGTCAATCAACGCGCGAGGGCGAGGCCTGGAGGCGTTTTTGCCAAGAGGACGGAACGAAAAAAGCCGCGCGTGAACGCGGCTTTTCACCTCGGAAGACCTGATTAGAGGCGCTTCGAGTAGTACTCGACGATGAGCTGCATCTCGACGGGGAAGGGAACCGCGTCGGGAAGCGGAAGCTCCGCAACGCGCGCGATCTTGGTGTCCTCGTCAAAACGCATCCACTCGGGACGCTGAAGCGCGACCTTCTCGAGGGACTCGAGCACGCACTTGAGCTCCTTGCTCTTGTCGCGAAGGCGGAACTCGTCGCCCACCTGGAGTCGGTAGCTCGGAATGTCGACGCGCTTGCCGTTCACGAGAATGTGACGGTGACGCACGAGCTGACGCGCGGCCGGAATGGTCGGCGCAAAACCTGCCCGAAAGACGGCGTTGTCGAGACGACG
Organism: Myxococcota bacterium; assembly: GCA_039186435.1. Classification (GTDB taxonomy): domain Bacteria; phylum Myxococcota_A; class Polyangia; order Polyangiales; family Houyiibacteriaceae; genus JALVDI01. The sequence goes on from JBCDAA010000454.1 coordinate 3,990, forward strand.
CTCCAGGAACTGAAGAAGCTGGTCCGGCGTCGGCGCCTTGCTGCGCTTTGCCTCCACGAAGAGACGGCGGAACTGCTTTTCGGTGAGACCATAGTTGAAGCGAAGCTTCTGCTTTTCCTGAAGCTGCTTCTTGAAATCCGATTCCTTTCGCCGACGCGCGTTGCGCGGTCCGTGCTCGCCGGGAGGATAGGCCCGGTCCCACATGGTCTTTCGCGAAAGGCCGGGGAGGTCGATCCCCAACTGGCGCATCTTCTTGACGCGCGGTCCTGTATATCGAGACATCTGATTTTCCCTCTAGCGGCGGTCTCCGAAAGTCGGACAGGTGCTGACGCAAACCCCGCGGACGTGAAAAGTGCCCCAGTGGGAATGATCCCCGCCGGGCCGAGCGATATGGAAGAGATCGCAGCGCAGGTCAAGGCTCGCGGCCCGCAAATTTCCAGGATCGATTGGCGACTTCACCCCAATGCTCTACAAGTCGCGCCTGTTTTCTCGACCGAAGGTTGCTCGTACGCACATTCGTGCCTGCGCACGACGCGGCACTACTGCGGGTAAACAATCGAAATCACGCGGCTTTATCCGCCGTCCTCGGCGGCCGTCGATGCTGCTAGGGCTGGCCCTCGCCGTCGCCGCCACATCCGCCAGCGCACAACGCTCCCTCACCGCTCCGCTCCGCGAAGGCGAGGTTGTCATCGACGGAGAGCTCGATGCGGCCTGGGACGCGGCTTCCTGGCAGGGCGACTTCGTGGAGCGGCGCCCCTCGACCGGCGCGGTGCCCGCGGTTCCGACGCGCTTCAAGGTGCTCTACGACGAGGGCGCGCTCTACGTCTTTGTCGAGGCCTTTCTCGAAGAGGACGAAGTTCCTCGCGCCGCCGAGATGACGCGCGACAGCTTTCGCCTCTTCGACGACGACGCGATCACCATCAAGCTCGACGTTCGTCACGACCGCCGGACCACCCTGGGGTTCGGCGTCAACCCGGTCGGTCAGCAGATCGACTACATCGCGATCGATAACGGCAACGTCTTTCGGCGCGAGCTCGACAGCGTTTGGGAAGCCGCCACCAAGATTCGGCGCGATGCGTGGACCGCCGAGTTTCGCATTCCTGTTCCGGCCCTCGGTCTTCGCCGGGCGAGGGGACCGCGCACGATCGGCCTCAACATCACTCGCGATCACAACCGCCGCCGCGGCACCTACGATTGGGCCGCGCTGCCGATCGAGTTCGGGGCCTTCAGCGCGCTTCACTACGGCGAGCTCCACGGCCTCGAGGGCATGGCGGGCGGTCGACCGCTCACGCTCGTTCCCTACGTGACCGCCGGCTGGCGCGAGAACGACGAGAGCCGCCCTCCCCGCGGCAGTCCCTATAGCGTGCTCGCGGGCGGTGAAGCGCGCCTGCGGCTCGGCGAAGACTCGTGGGGAGAGATCACGGTCCTGACCGACTTTGCGCAGGTGGACCTCGACGACCCCGCCGTGAACCTCGACCGCTTTCCCCTCTTCTTTGCGGAGCGACGCCCCTTCTTCCTGAGCGGTCTTTCCGTCTTCCAGTTCGGGGCGCAGCAGCAGGCGCAGCCCTTCTTCACGAGGCGGATCGGCCTCGACGACAACCGGCAAGAGATCGCGATGCTCGGCGGCGCCAAGGTCTACGGCCACGCGCGCCTTGGCGGCAACACCGCGCTGAGTTTTGGAGTCCTCGACGTGATCACCGGCGGTGGTCTCTACGGCGACGCCCCCCTCACGAACGACGCGGTGCTCCGTCTTCGCCTCAACGTGGGTCGCGCGTCCTACGTCGGTGTGCTCGGCACACTTCGCAACAGCGACGGCGGTCCCAACTCGAGCTCAGCCGGCGCCGACTTTTCGATTCGCGCGGTGCAGGAGCGTCTCCAGATCGACGGGTTCGTCGCTGGCACGTTCACCGGTGTCGACGGTCCGGACGATGCGTCCTTGGGTATGGCCAGTCAGCTGGGTCTTCAGTGGCGCGGACGCGTGTGGCGCCCCTCGGTTTCGGTCCTATGGGTCGACGAAGACTTCGATCCGAGCGTGGGGTTCGTCCGCCGCCGCGGCGTCATTCGAACGGTGGGAACCCTCCGCGTGCAGCACCGCACCCGTCGCTACGGCCTTGAAACGGTCGACCTCTTTGCGCGCGGCTTTCAGGAGGTCGAAGACGACACGGGGGACAACATCGGCCGGAGCGGCGGCGGCGAGATCGCGCTGAGCTGGGTGGCCGGCATGTCACTCTACGCCCGCGCGGACTACGTCGAAGATGTGGTTCGGGATTCGTTTCAGCTCGCAGGACGCGACGTTCAGGCCGGCCGCTACCAAGGTGCGCGCCTGCTCCTCGGTCTCCAGCGCTCCAGCGCCCGAAACCCCTCCTTCGAGCTCGAGTACGACGGGCAAAGCGGATACTTCGGCGGGTTTCGACAAACACTTCGCGCAAGCGCGGCGGTGGTGATGACCCGACACCTTCGCCTCGCTGCCTCCACCAGCGCGTCCTACATCGACATCCCGGACCACGATCCCTTTGAGGCGGTGACCGCGAGCGCATCGCTCATCGTCGCGCCGACCATTACCCTTCAGCTGGACGGCGCCTGGCAGATCAACACGATCGCACAAAACACGGTCACGCTTGTGCGCTTGCGCTGGCGCTATGTTCCTGGGAGCGATCTCTTTTTGGTGTACCGAGAACAGCGCCCCTATGGCGACGCGCGCGACGACCCGGATCAGCCCCTCGACCGCACGGTCCTTCTCAAGCTCTCCTACCGCTACGACACGCTGCTCTAGCAGGTCGCTGCAGAACCCCCTTCCACGGTCGTATCGGCCCTCATCGCTCGTGAGCGGGACGCCAAATGTGACTGACTGAGCGGTTGGGAGGTTGCGGATTTGCGGTCGATGTTCGCGGGTGGAGGCTCCGC
>JBCDAA010000455.1:0-6885 GCA_039186435.1 Myxococcota bacterium
GGAGAGCGAGGTCTTGTTGCTAAACGTACCGTTCGGGCACGCGAATGAGCTGCCGAACTCTGTACCACTTGGGCACCAGTATCCGACAGGACACTCAACAGGGGTAGTCGTCGCCTCCTCACAGAAATACCCGGCGGGGCACGTCAAGCATTCGGTTTGTCCAGTGAGATTGGTAAAAGTCCCGGCGGCACATGCCTTTGGCACAACGTCGGCTCCCGGGCACTAGTGGCCTTTCGTGCACGGCTTGGTCGATGTGGCGTCGCCTCCGGGACACCTGAGTCGATCGTCGTCACATAAAGAAGCGCAACACGACATCGGCGCGCACCAGATCGCGAATCGCTTCCGGCCCCTGCGCCTCGGGGGGCGGCGCTTCGTAGAGCGCACGATGCGACCGAATTCGCACGCGAAACCCGCGGGGGAGCTCCGCTTCCCGGACGTGAAAACGGGGGGACGCGGCGACCGGAACGAAGGCGCCCTCCACCTCGGCGCGGAGAACTCCCCCGACAATTTCTCCCGCGGGCGCCACGGCCTCGTAGTCGTCCGGGAGCGTGAGTTCGATCGACTGCGGCGCGGCGTGACGCGTGCTGCCGTTTTCGTCGACGACGATCGGATACCAGGGACCGGTGAGGGTAAACCTTTGGCCGATGCGGCCCAGGCGCCCGAAGCGTTCCGGAAGGCGATACTCAAACTCCACGCGCACGGTGTGACTTCCCGTGCCGACGGGAATCAGGACGTCGCCGCCGCGCGTGTCTCGTCCGCGAGGCGATCCCACCTCGTCACGATCCCAACGGGCTTCGACCTCGCGATCGTCGACGAACGCGTGGAGGGAGATCTCGGTCGTGTCGATCTCCCGCGGAAAGATCCATCGGGCATTTTGTTGGTTCAGCGTGCTCGGCGCGACGGCCAATCGGTCGGCGTACACCCACAGGCGAAGTTCTGGGGTGTCCGATTCGATACGAATCGTCGTCGTTCCGCGGATCGATCCATCGCTCTGCAGGCTCGCCGTGACGTGCTGGTTTGTCGGCGCGTTTGCGCTCGCCCTGACGTGGATTGCCAGGAGCGCGAGCAGAGCGACAATCCCTCTCCAACCGTGGCGCGAAGCCCCCGAAATCGCTGACTTCCTATCCTTGAAACGACGCGACCGCGCGACGTGCCCGCAGTATGTGCGCGCAATCGATTTCTGGGCAAGCCGGGCTGGCGGTGCGCGCACTCGTTGTTATCCTGAGAGGCGTGGTACGCAGGGTCCTATGCCGTCGATGGACATCGAGGCAATGCTCATCACGCTCGCCTGTACCGTCGGGGCCATTGCCGCTCTACGGGTGACGATTGCTGTAGCCGAACGGCGAGCACGTGAGCGCACCACAGCGATATTGAAACATCACGACGACTTCACCACGCCCGCCTTGCACGAGGGAGAGTGAAATCATCTGGCGAGCCCAGGTGTTCCTAGGGCGGTGCGGTGGACGACGAGTGTGGTGGCTCTAGGGACTTTGAGAGAGGCGGAAAGGAAGCAACGACAACCATGGGACGGCTAATTGGATATATGGCGAATCGATCCGATCGACTCGCTGCCGCGCTTCATCAGGAGCGTGCCGTCGTGACGCCGCCACCTGCTGAAGGAACGACCGGGTGGGGCCTTGGCTTCTACCAAAACGGAGAGGTGCTTCATAAGAAGCGCCCTCAGGACAACCCTCAGGGCTTCGACTGGCAGCAAGTCGCCCGCGGCGTTCACTCGGACGCGGTCGTGCTTCATCTGCGTCAGCCGACGGTGGGTGATTTTCGCACCCACAACACGCATCCCTTTCGGATGCGGCGTTGGCTCTTTGCCCACACGGGAACGATCGGCCGCTTCGAGGCGATCGAGGAGAACCTTCGGGCGTCGCTCCCGGACTTCCTTCTTCGGAACGTGCGCGGGACCACCGACAGCGAGATCTTTTTCCACCTGGTGCTCTCATTTCTTCATGACGCCGGGCAGCTCGACAACCCCGACGTCGAGGCCACGGTCGTCGCGAGCGCAGTGCGTTCCGCAGTGGCAATGGTCGATCGCCTCTCCGCCGAAGTACGCGGGCCGCAGGCGACCCTGAACCTCGTATTGACCAACGGGCGGCGCATGCTTGCGCTTCGACGCGGCGCCCCGATGGCGTGGACCGAGCGTCGCGGTCTTCACGACCCGCCGGACGATGTTCCGCCGTCCAAGCCAGGAACCCCCAACGTGCTTCGGTACGCGATGGTGGTGGGCAGCGTCCCCGAGGAGATGCCGAGCGGCTACCAGCCCATGGAAGAGGGTCAGATGATCCTCATCGGTCGCGACCTGGCCGTGCATTCGCACACGCTCTGATGCCGATCGCTCCGTCTTCGAACGCCTGATAGGCTCCGCTCATGCCGCGTTGCGGACTCTGCATCAGCGTACTCGCGTTCCCGCTCGCGTTCGCTGCTTGCGGAGCGCCGCAGCCCTCACGGGTGTCGGGGTCGCCTTCGACGGAGGCAGATCCGCCTCCCTACACCCCGCCGCCTTCCGAGACCGCCACGACCGGCACGACGACCGCGCTCGCGACCTCCGGGGGCGGCGAGCAGGCGAAGGCGGTCGCGATTCGTTTTGTGCGGGGGGTGGTGGAGGGAAATGAGGACGCGCTCGTGCGGCTTCTGGCGACCGACATCCTCACGGCGCAGCCCCGCCTCACCGGACAGCAGCGACTCCGAAGTGACATCGTGACCCAGGCGCTTCAGAGCGCGCAGCGGCGTCGCCTTGGCGGCGCAACGACGGTCGACACCTTCATCGATGCCAATTCGATTCAGGTCCAGCCCTTGAGCCAAGCGGTCCGTCAGATTCCGAATGCGCTTCGACCGAGTGATCTCTACGTCACCGTTCCGCTCCTGCCGACGGGTCAGCGAGTCTTTCGTTTCTTGATCAACGGGTGGCATCACCGCGGTGTGGTGATCGTTCGCGCGGGCGCGGAGCCGCGAATCGTCGGGCTCTAGCGAAACTGCTCGGACGCCCTCGGGCTTCCTTCCGCGCGAAGTTCCATGAGACGATCGCGCGCATGGACAATGGCCTCGTGATTCTCTGTACCGCGCCGGACGAACCGACCGCGCTGCGCCTCGCGCGAGGCCTCGTCGAGGCGCGACTGGCGGCGTGCGTGAACATCACGCAACCGATTCGTTCCGTGTACCTCTGGAAGGGCGAAGTCTTCGACGAGGTCGAGCTTCAGCTGGTGATCAAGACCACGCGCGAGCGTTTTGAGAGCCTCGAAACGTGGCTTTCGAAAGCACACCCCTACGACGTTCCCGAAATCATCGCGCTCCCCATCACAAAGGGAAGCGCGGCCTATCTTTCCTGGGTTCGGCAGTCGGTGGAGGAGGGGCTTTCCTCGGACGAGGGGTCGCGCTAGGGTCCCGCGCAACCAAGGAGCATCTCCCCCATGAAGCAACCCGTCCGTGTCGCGGTGACCGGTGCCGCAGGTCAGATTGGCTACAGTCTTCTCTTTCGCATCGCCGCGGGAGACATGTTGGGCAAGGACCAGCCCATCATCCTCCAGCTCATCGACATTCCGCCGTCGATGAAAGCTGTCGAGGGCGTAATGATGGAGCTCGACGACTGCGCATTTCCGCTGCTCGCCGGGATGGAAGCCGCCGACGATCCGAACGCCGGCTTCAAGGACACCCAGGTGGCCGTGCTCGTGGGCGCGATGCCCCGCGGCCCGGGAATGCTCCGCAAGGATCTCCTTCGCAAGAACGGCCCGATCTTTACGTCCCAGGGCAAGGCGCTCAACGACCACGCGAAGCGTGACGTGAAGGTCTGCGTGGTCGGAAACCCGGCCAACACCAACTGCTACATCGCGATGAAGAACGCGCCGGATCTCGACCCGACGTGCTTTTCCGCGCTGGTGCGTCTCGACCAGAACCGTGCGATGAGCCAGGTGGCTGCGAAGCTTGGCGTGCCCGTGACCGAGGTGAAGAAGCTGACCATCTGGGGCAACCACTCGGCGACGCAGTACCCGGACGTCTACAACGCTGAGGTCGGCGGCAAGACGGTCGCCTCGCAGGTCGACGACGCCTGGATTGCGGACACCTTCATTCCGACGGTGCAGCAGCGCGGCAAAGCGATCATCGAAGCGCGCGGCAAGTCCTCGGCGGCATCGGCGGCCAACGCGGCCATCGACCACGTGCACGACTGGTGGCTCGGTACCCCGGACGGAGACTGGGCCTCCATGGCGGTCTGTTCCGACGGCGAGAGCTACGGAATTCCGAAGGGGCTCATCTACGGCGTTCCGGTCCAGTGCAAGGACGGAGCCTGGTCGGTTGTGCAGGGGCTTTCCATCGACGACTTCAGCCGCGCAAAGATGGACGCGACGGCGAAGGAGCTTTCCGAAGAAGCGGAAGCGGTCGCCGACCTCCTCTGATCGCGACCCGGCTGGCGAAACGGAGCCGAATGCGAAGGCCTGCTCTCCTCGGAGGGCGGGCCTTTCGCTTGCATCTTGGAGATGGGAACGCTAAACGCCGCGGAAATCGGGGGACACGGGCATCCGCCCAGAAAGACGAAGAACATGGCGCAACGAACGCTGAGCATCATCAAGCCCGACGCTGTTGAGGGGAACCACATCGGCGACATCCTCGCGATGATCGAAAAGGCCGGCCTGAAGATCGTGGAGATGAAGATGCTCCACCTTTCCAAGGAGCAGGCGGAAGGCTTCTACGCCGTCCACAAGGAGCGCCCCTTTTTCGGGGAGCTCGTTGAGTTCATGACGCGCAGCCCGGTCGTGGTGAGCGTTCTCGAAGGCGACGACGCCGTGGCGACCTATCGCAAGGTGATGGGCGCGACCAACCCGGCGGACGCCGACGAGGGCACCATCCGGAAGGCCTTCGCGAAGGACGTCGGCGAGAACTCGGTCCACGGATCCGACTCGGCGGAAAACGCCGCGATCGAGATCAAGTTCTTCTTCAGCTGAAGGAGCGGAGGCTGTCCTCCGAAGAGCGCGCCTGGGTCATCGACGCAGGCGCGCTTCGCGTTTGGACCAAGCAACATACGCCCACTCAGCAGCAGCCGTCGCCGGCGTAGTGCCACGTGGGGTCGGTGAGGACGATGTCCTCGCGACCGAGGGCGGCCAGGGCGGCCGCGGTCTTGTCGCAAACGCCCATCGGAATGTCCTGGGCCAAGAGATGACCCTTGTCGTCGTCGAAGGATTCGTCCTCCCCGACGTAGATCGCCGTTCGTCCGGTGAAGATGCACGCGCCATCGTCGGGGATCGGATCCGCATACGCAGCGACTTCCACGCTCTCGAGAAGAAGGTCTTCGTCGAGGCTGTAGCGCCGGCGATCGAGGAGCCGGTACGGACGGCGCGCGCGGACCTCGATCGTGCCGAAGCCTGCGTCGACGAGGGCACCGAGGTAGTCGTCCAAGGGAAGGGCGCCCGACAGGCACTGCGCCCGAAGGCGCGCGTCCTTCGCGAGGTGCGCCGGGATGGGCCGCGTTGCCACTGGATCGCTGAGCACAAAACGGCCGCCCGGGCGGAGCACGCGACGAACCTCCCGAAGCGCCCTTTCGAGATGGGTGCGCGTAAAGATGTTGAAGAGACAGTTCTGCGCGACGACGTCGACGCTCTCGCTCGGCATCGGAAGCTCGAGGGCGTTGCCTTCGCGAAGGTCGATGAAGGCCGGGTCGAACCACTCGTTGGTGGCCTGTGCTTCGTCGAGGAGTTCCTTGGCCACCTGAAGCATCGCGGTGTTGGTGTCGATGGCGACGACGCCGCCCGGCTGTCGTATGAAATAGGAAAGCTGGAGGGCTTCCATCCCAGCGCCGACACCGACGTAAAGAACGCGTTTGGCGTGCGCGAGGTCTCGCGGGGAAATGGTCGTGCCGCAGCCGTAGTTGCGGTCCAGCATCCCTTGCGGGACCTCGAGGCCCGGGAGGGCCCACACCGGCGACTGCGTGCAGCAGAGCGCCGCCTGAGGCGTCTCGGCGGCCTCCGTGTACACGTCGTGGACCACGTCCTGATAGTCGGATTGCTCGAGCATGGAGGGCGGTATGCCAGACCCGCCCCTTGGTCACCATAGCCGCGAGCCGGATCTGCCCTATTCTTGCGGCGTGTCCTCTCGCCTTGCGCGGATCAGCCTCTGGGTGCTCGTGGCGTGTACCTCGTCCACGCCGAGCGTAACGGCGCCCCTTCCGCTTCCGGATGACGCCGAGCGCGTGGCGTCGCTTTTGCCGCCGGGCGCCGATCGCTGCATCGCGGCCCGGCCGGGGCTTGTTCCGGCGCGCCATCGTTCGCTCCTTGCGCCGATCGCGGGTGCGAACAGCATCGCCTGGAACAACGAAGCAGCCATCGTCGCCTACGCCGAAGCGCAGCAGGGGTCGCACCGTGTCGCGTCGCGCATTCTCATCAAGTTTGCCGACAACGAAGCAGGCCTTCGCTACCTTCGCGATGACGCGCCGCTGGTGATCGCGACCGAAGCGAGCGACGAGTGCGAAAGCCCGTGGGCGTGCTGGAAGGTGCGCGAGGTCGAAGGGCTGGTGCGTCTCGACTTCGGCACCTGGGACGCGGACACCCAAGGCGTTCGCGGACGCTGCGCGGCGATGCTTCGAACGAACCCGCGGGCCTACGAAGTTCGCCATAGCTTCGACAGCGGCGCGCTCGTGGCGGACCCGATGGGCGCGGGGCGAGTTCCCTTTGAGGTCGTCCTCGATCCCCTCGAGCAAGGCGTCGAGCGTCGCGCGCACATCGGACGCCAGCGCGGGGTGAGCGACGACGAACTTATCCTCATCGGCGAGGTGCTTCGCAACGAAGACGAGCTCGCCGCCGCCTATCGCAATCGGGAACAGCTCCGCGCCGACGGGATCCACCGCAACGCTGGGTATCTCTGGGAGGACCTCGAGCTCGCCCGCGACGA
>JBCDAA010000456.1:0-6869 GCA_039186435.1 Myxococcota bacterium
ACAAGACCTGAGGGGAGGGAGCGGGGCGGGGGGTGACCGACTGTCTGGCCAGCGTCGCGACGAGCGAAGCTCGGACGCGTCGCGCAGCCGAAGCGAAGCGAAGGCTCCCGTAGGAGGGAACCCCCCGCCCCGCTCCCGACCGGCCGCTCAAGATCCCGATCGACGAAACGAAACGAAATCAACCGACGAAGCGCCCCCCTCAGAAAGGATGGCGCAGCGACAGGTAGAACTGCGGGTCGTAGTCCTCGAAAGCGCTCAACCCCACATCGAAACGCAACACAAACGACTGCCCCCAGTAGATGCCCGCGAACGCCCCAAAGCTCGGAAGAATCCGCCCCAGGTCCCCGCCCCAATCGTCGTAGTCCACGCCGATCCAACCCAGGTCCCCGAACGCCCCGAGCAACCCCTGAAACTTCCCGTCGCGCCCGAAGACCGTCCAGCGGAGCTCACCCTGCCCGATCAGTTTGATCCGCCCGATGTAACGCCGCTGCCGAATCCCGCGGCCGATCACCTGCCCGCCGAACGCGATGTCGTTTCCGAAGCCACCGAGCGATCCCATCACCACGGTCGGCGTGTCCCCAAAAAGCAGGTCCACGATCACCCGCGAAACCCAGACCAAGCGATGGTTCTGCGTGAGCGGTAGGTACCCCGCCGCCGCGAGGTTCACCCCAAAGAAGCGCCACTCGCTTCCTACCGCACTCCCCGCACCGCGCACCGACGCCGTCAGGAGATACCCGCGCGCCGGACGACGCTCGTGGTCGCGGCGATCCTTGATCACACCAAGCTGAACCTGGCTGAGAAAGCCCTCCTCGCCGCCAGGGAAGTCGCGCGCGTAGAGACTTCCCGCAAAGGGGCCGCTGACGCCGACGTATCCGCTGAACGTGTAGCTGCCAGTCCAGCCGAGCGTTAGTTCAGGCCCGCCGCCCCAGGGACGCCAGCGGAGCCCCACGCGTCCGCCCGGACGCATCACTCGAAAGCGATAGTAGCTCTCCAAAAACGCGCCGTACCCATCGTCGCCTGGAAAGAGGCCAACGCGGTTGGCTTCCGTTTGCGCGACGCGACGGTCGCAACGCACCTCATTGCCGAGACCGCAATAATGGCCGACCCGCGTTGCCGTAAACGAGGCCGCGAGCTCGACCCGAAGAGGCAGCCCAAATACCCCCACCCGCTCGTAGACCATCTCGTAGAACTGCACGAGCTCGGTGCTCAAAAGCGCGATGAGCTGCAGCTTGTCCCGAAAGGGGGCGTAGTCGTCGTCGTAGTGAAAAAGCTGCCCAAGAATTGCGCCTGCGAAGCCGATGTCGCTGCTGAACCCGACCAGCGGAATCACAAACCACTCGTAGGGCTCGGGCAGCTCCCCTTGCGCAAACGCAGGCGCCGGCGGGTCCTCCCCCACGCCCCAGCGGAGCCACCAGTCGGACCGCTCGTCCTCGACAGGTTCCCCCACCGGGTCCGGATCCGGCGCGGGTTCCTCCGCGACGAGCGCAACCCCCTCGTCGTCGCCTTCGAGATCGAGTTCGGGCGTTTGGGCGAACGCACTTGTCGATAGCAACGCGACCAGCGCTGCGCCCAATCTCCCAAACATCCGGGCGGAGAGTACTCGCCGGCTTGCGGAAACGCAGCCCTGGTATGCTCTCCCCGTGCGAATCGCCATCGCCGCCGTGATCTGCCTTCTCGCCTCCACGGCGAGTGCACATCTGGAGCTCTTGGCGCCCGCGTCACGAAACGCCGCGGAGGACCTGAAGATCGGACCGTGCGGACTCGCCGACAGCCCGCGCGGATCGAACGTCACCTACTTCGCCCCAGGGGAGACGATCGAGGTCGTCTTCGACGAGTACGTCGATCATCCCGGACACTTTCGTATCGCGTTCGACGCGGAGGGCCACGACTTCGAGCCCCCCGCGTGCATGCTGAACTGCGACGACAACCGTGAGCCCGATCCGATCTTCGAGGACGACCCGACCGGGCTGGTCCTTCGCGATCACATCCCCGACCGCGAGGAAGGCGGCGTGTACCGCGTGGAGGTCACCCTTCCGGACATCGAATGCGAGCGCTGCACCCTTCAGGTGATTCAGGTCATGTACGACAAGCGCCCCTACGAGCCTGACGGCAACGACAACTACTACGCCTGCGCTGACCTCGTCCTCAGCCGCGCACCCTTCGACGCGGGAACGCCTGACGTGGGGGTCTCCGACGCGGGCGTTGATACCGGTCGCGATGCGGGACGAACCCGAGACTCCGGTACGCGCATCGAACCTGCATCTGGCGGCTGCAACACCACCGGCGCCAACGCCTCCTCGCTCGTTCTCCTCAGCCTCGTAGCGCTTCGACGACGCGGAGAAAGTTAAGCCCGAGGATCTTTCGGATGCGCTCGTCACTCCAGCCCCGGTCGAGCATACATTGCACCAGCCGAGGCATCGCAAAGGGTGTCGGTAGATCCGCCGGCGGTGTGATGGCTCCGTCGTAGTCCGAGCCGAGCGCGGCGAAGTCCTCCCCCACGACGTCGCAGATGTGCGCGAGATGATCGACCACCGTATTCGCGTCGACGTCGGACCGGCCCAAGAAATTGTCCTGAAACATCACGCCGATGCAGCCGCCGGTTTCCGCGACCGCTCGAAGCTGCTCGTCGGTGAGATTTCGCCAGTGCTCGTAGACGCCTGCGATCCCGGTGTGGGTCACCATGAGCGGCTGGGACCGATCGTGCGCTGCAACCGCGTCAAAGAACGCGCGCCGGCTGATGTGCGCGAGGTCGACAAAGATCTTCGCGGCGTTGAGCCGCTGCACCATCTCGCGTCCCTTGTCGGTGAGACCATCCCAGCGGGTCACTTTTCGCGGCAACGGCGCGCTCGTTTGGCCAAGCGACGAAGTCGTCAGGTGGACGACCGTACAGCGAAGAATGTCGCCCGGCGGGATCCGCTCGATGTCCGAGAGGTCGTAGTCGAGACAGTTGCCGCCCTGAATACCGAGAAACGCCCCGTGACGTCCGGCGGCTCGCGCAGCGTCGTACTCAGCGCGCGTGCGAACGATCGCGAACTGCTCGTCGACCTGCCCGATCAGCTCCTTCAAGCGCGCGAGGTTTTGAAAAAACGCATCGCGGCGCCAGCGCGACGGCTTTGCGGGGTTGGTCGTGATCACCCAGGTGGCGCCGGTCAGTCCGGCCTCGAGTGTTCGCGGCATGTCGACCTGCGAATAGAAGCGCCGGCCAAAGATCCCCGCGCCGTGCTTGCGGTGAAGGTCGTAACGAAAGATACGCGTCCAGATAAAGGAATCGATGTGGAGATCGATGACTTCGGAACTCGCGTAGAGCGCAGTCGCATCGCGGGAGACACCGAGTTCGGTAGCCCACGCGTCCGGGTCCTCGCGCCAACTCCGGTGAGACAACTTCATGCCGGGCATGTACCACCCTCATCCCCCATCCCGCTACGGGTGCTACCCTGAAGGCATGCGACGGTGGTTGGGTGTTGCGCTTCCTTTCATGATTCTAGGCTCGCTCGGCTGCGGCGACGATGACGGAGGCGGGGACGCCGGCACGAGCGACAGCGCCGTCGAAACCGACGCCGAACGGGATGCGACCGCGGGTGAAGACGCGGCCGTCCCGGAACTTCCTGCCCTCTCCGAACTCGCCGACGACTGGAACGAGTTGCTCCCGGGCGGCGAAACGGGGTGCTCCCGCGGAAGCGAGTTCGCGTTCTTCGTCCATCCGGGCACGGTGAACAAAATCGTGGTCGACTTCATCGGTGGCGGCGCCTGCTGGAACGAAGATACCTGTGCCTTTGCGGACGCGATTTTCAGCGACTCGGTGCAGCCGGTGCGGCGAGCGGTCGCGCGAGGCGAAGCGGTCGGCATCTACGATCGCGAGCAAGAAGAAAATCCCTTTCGCGATTGGACCCACGTCATCATTCCCTACTGCACGGGCGATGTGCATTGGGGAGACGCCACGGCAATGTACGGCGACGGTCCCGGCACGCCGGTCACGATCGAGCATCGCGGCGCCGTCAACGCGCAGGCGGTGCTTGGATGGGTGTACGACAACGTCGCCGCTCCCGAACAGGTCTTTGTCACTGGCTGCAGCGCCGGCTCCTACGGTTCGCTCGCGTGGTCGGCCTATCTGATGGAGCAGTACCCTGACGCCAACGTCATTCAGTTTGGCGACTCGGGCGCAGGCGTCATCACCGACACGTTTTTCCGCGACAGCTTTCCGAGCTGGAACGCAACGCCGGTTCTCCCAGACTGGATTCCAAGTCTCGACCCGGCCAGCGTCGACATCTTTTCGCTCGAGCTCGCGGATCTCTACGAGCGCCTCGCCGCGCACTACCCGGACAATACGCTGAGCCAATACAACACGACCTTCGACGACAACCAGACGTTCTTCTACGAGGCGATGGGGGGCGTTGGCGGCGCAGAAGGATGGAGCGAGCGGATGCGCGCCTCGACCCAGCGCATCGCGGGCAGCACCTCCAACTACCGGAACTTTCAGGCCCCCGGCGAGCAGCACTGCATCATCATTCAGCCGAACTTTTACGAGGTGGAAGCGAACGGAACGCGGCTCGTCGAGTGGCTTCAGGACCTCGTGGACGGCGATGAGGTAGCGAACGTCGAGTGCACCGACTGCAGTCGCGCCACACCAGGAACCTAGCCGCGCGCCGGAGACCTTAGAACGCGCGAAGAGACTGGCAGATCGTCAGCAGCTCTTGAAGGCGCTCCCGGTCGCCTCGCTGGGTGCCCGAGCAGGTCACCGCATCGTGCGCACGACCCGGCGTCGGTACCAGGCTGAACGCGTGGTGGCCTCGGATCGACGTTCCCCCAACAGTTCGCTCCCAGCGAAAGTAGAACCCACCCTGCGGAAGCGCTCCCTGCTCGGTCACTTCACTTCCGCGCGGCAGGCGGCGAATCTCCACGTCGATCGTGCCCACGCTCCCTTGGGTATCGAGACGCACCGAACGCGCGTCGTTCATCGTGACCCAGTAGGCGCCGCCGCGCTGCACGATCGAGTACGAGGGCGGAACCCCAACCTCGACACCGAGCTCATCGATCCGTTGGCTTGGCAGCGAGGGAGACGACGGCGGTGACGATGGCAGCGCAGAAGACGGCGGCACGCTGGGCGTAGGCTCGGAAGGCTCCGATTCGACGTCCGCGCCGCAAGCCACCAGCAAGGCCACTAACCCAAGGAATCGAGTCATGCTCGTTGTACTCCTGCCCAGGATTGGGTCTCCCTCTTGGCCCGGCCGATCACCGCTCGGTTTCGTCGACTGCCGGCGCGTGGCAACGTGTCGTGATGCGCATCCGGCTCGCGCGTGGACTCCTCTGGGCGATCGCCCATCCGAAACGTGTGGGCGCCGTCGCGATCGGTCTCATCGCAGCACTCGTGCTGAGGTCGAACGAACCGGAAACTGCGGGCTACGGCGCGATGGAAGTGGTCGCAGACGAGAGCGCTGTCTACTGGAGCGACGTGCGGGTTCACGAGTACGACGACGAACCCGCGTTCATCACCCGCGCAACCCTTCAGCGGATGACCCATGACGGAGAACGGAGCGACCTCGTCTTCGACTTCAAACGCGACGGCCACCGATGCACGCCTCGCGCCCTCTCCCCCTTTCGGGGCTCTGTCGGATGGCTCTGCTACCAAGAATGGGTCGACGGACCCTTCGACCCCTCGATGTACATGCACGTGTTAGGGCGCGATCGCTACGCGGTTCCATTTCGCGACGGGGAACGTCGCACGATCGCAACAGGCGACCGTTTCGTCTACTCGGCCCTGCGCGATCGCCGCGTCGTTCGACTCGACCCGGTTAGCGGCGAACGCACCGAAGTGTCTCGCTTGCCTGATGCATTCGGCCGCACCGTTCGCGTCGTCGGCGCAACGGAGCAACATCTTTGGGGTCTCTCCCAGGCGAACAACCAGGACATCGTCTGGAAGGCTTCGCTCGCAGGCGCGGCTCCCGAGCGCGTGATGCGCGTGCCGAGCGGAACGATTCACGACGCGGCGGCCGGGCAGCGAGAGGTCGTCCTCGCGCGCCAGGCCGGCGGCGCTGCGTCCCTCGTCGCGCTCACCCCGCAAGGACAGCGCGTACTTCTGGAGCGCGACTGGCGCATCGCAAACCTCACCGTGCACGAGGGCATCGTCTATTTTGCATCCCGAGGATGGCTCGAACGCGCGAACCTCGCGAGCGGCGCTTCGGAACGCATCGCGCGGGCCCGCATCACGGGAGCGCCGGCGATCGGAGGCGGCTTCGTCTATTGGGTTGAGCACGGAACCGTGCGGCGGGTCCAGCTTCCCTAAGGCGACCTAGAGAACGTCGCCTCGAATGGCCAACGCGACGAGCGCGCCATGGCGGAGAGGACCGTGGAGCCCGTAGCGATAGGCGAGCATGATCCCCGACTCGTCGCTGAGCATGATGTTTGCGCCAGCTTCGAGGCCTACTTCACCGCGAACCGAACGCGCGCGTTCGCTACCGAGGCGTCCGAGATCAGCGTGACGAACGCGAACGCGCGCCGGAAGAAAGTCGACCGCGCCCCAGGTCCGAAGAAAGGGCGTGATCGGTCCGAGGTCGTACTCCACGCCGGCGACGGCTTCCAAGCGAACCGAGAGCAGGCGCCGCGCGGACACCTCGAGATCGTTGTCGACGGAGCGCCAGCGCGTGTCGAGATCGCCGCCGCCGAGAAACACGCGGACCTCGGGTACGCGAAGCCAGCGAAGGGGACGATAGCCAATCCCAAAGAAGGCGCCGCCGACGTTGCTACGCCGCTCCAGCGCCCCTTGCGGGAGCCGCGTGTCCGCGAGGAGATGAACCTCCGGATTGTTCATCGTGAGGTCAAGGGTGCGCGGGCGGACGCCGGCTCCCCAGGTGCCGAAGCTCCCGACAACGCGG
>JBCDAA010000457.1:0-6847 GCA_039186435.1 Myxococcota bacterium
CCGCCAAGAAGACCGCCAAGAAGACCGCCAAGAAGACCGCCAAGAAGACCGCCAAGAAGACCGCCAAGAAGACCGCGGCCTCAACGTTGCCGACCTTTCGGTGGCCCGGCCGGTTCTGGGATCAACGCAAACGTCGAGCTGCGAGAGCCGAGTTCCCAGCGGCTCTCTCGACCTTGGACGATGCACTTCTTGCCGACGGTCCGTCGGTCGTCGTCGCTCTTCGCAACGCTCTTCGCACCGGCCTGCGCACGCTCAAGAACGAGTTGCCACCCGAGCGTCCGAATGAGCTCGCCCCGTGTGCGGATGCCCTCGAGCGCGCGATCGAAACCTGCCGAGTAGAGGATGGTTCCGACCTCCTGGTCAGCGCCGCAACGCTCTCGGCCTTAGGGTTCGACGTGCCCAGGAACGCGAAGTCCAAGCTCAAGCGCCTCTCAGGCAGCGCGAACCCGGGAGACGAACACAGCACGACCGCCGAGGTCGCCGCGGCGCTCATCTACCTGGGTGACTACAAGCGAGCGTTCTCATGGGCGACACAGAAGACCATCGTCGCGCGAGTGGCCACCACGCTCTCATCGCTCGCGGCCATCGCGTCCAACTTTGCAACGAACCCTACAGACAGCGCGGTCAGGCCCGCCTTTCTCGCACTCATCAGCGCCCATCCTCGGGACTTCGACAACCTCTTCACGTCGTCGAGGATCACAACGCTCGAAACCCTTCTCTGCGCGACCGCCGCGTACCGAGATGCGTTTCGTCCTGGCGAGTCGCTCAACACGGTCGCAGCAAGCGCAGAGAAAGAGCTGCTGCAGACAACCCTCAAGGAAAACGGCGGCAGCCTGCGCCAAACCTGCTTTGCGCTTGGACTCGCGGACTCCAGCCTCCGCGACAAGCTCCGCCGCTACGGACTGCGGTAGCGATCAGCGTGTCGGCATGCGCACGTAGTACGTCCGTAGATCGCCGTGGTGCTGGATGTCGAGCTGGTACGGACCCTGTCTCCACGTGTACTTCGTGAGGTGTTCGTCCAGAACAGCGGCGTCCTCCGGTCCATACTCATCGCGCACGTATTGAACGTAAGCGTCCAAGTCCTCGAACCCTTCGACGTTCCGATGGTGACAGCTGACGCTCACCGCACCGATCGGCACGACCTGCCGCCGACAGGGCACATGCGCGTTCCAAATCGTCTGCTGCTCTCGCCCTTCTGTCTCCGGCCCAATCTCGATGGACTCGAAACCGTTGGCGATCGAGCGACACGAGTGGGTTCGAGTGCAGCGAGTTTCGGCGGGCGGCTCGGGGAAGCTCGGAAGGTCTGTCCTAGGTGCTGGCGCGGGTGCTGCGGGTTCAATCGATGGCACCGGAGGCTCGACCACCGGTGTGATCGACGCCAATTCGGCGGACGGATCGGCGGTACACGCCGCAAGCAACCATAAGGCAATCGCGGTTCGTCGCATCATGGTGCAAGGCACCGCGACCCAGCGAGAAACCTTGGGTCCTCAATGCACAAACTGGCAGGACTACTCCCAATAGAGAAACACGGCGCGACCACTCGCGCGGGCTGCGAGGACAAACTCACGAACCATCGCTCCGCCTTCTTCATCGAAGGACGCGTGCTCGTCACAATGGAGCAAGAGCTCGCAAAGAAACTCCGGCAGGCGAAAGACGCCCGTAGTATACGCCTCGAGCGGACTGAGCAGCCCCGGACGTTCCAGCTCGATTCGCTCGGCCAAGGTTGGCTTACGCTGCGAGAGGGTCTCAAAGAGTCCGACCGGACCCGCGTTCAGCTCCAAGTCGTGTAGATGCGGGAGACCCTTCGGAGAAAACCACTCCGCCCCCTGCGCCGGACGTTCGCCCCAGTCGAAATGATCGACCGGCGAGCCATCCGGTGCGAACGGATTGGGAACCTTTGAAACGACGGGTTGATCGTTCGGAAACACCCAACCGGGAGCGGCCGCAAGAAGCTCTTCGTCTGTCGCTGCGATGAGCGTACTGGTGATGCCCATGTAGGTATCGTCGAACGTACGCAGCACGAACGCAACCGATTGAATTCGGTCGATGCGCTAGCGCATTCGCCGTAGAGTCGAGCCGCAATGCCGCGTAAACCCGCTTTCCCCTACGCGAAGATTCGACCGACCGGCGCGACCTTTAGCGGATCTATCATGCCCGGCCAGCGCCGATACCTGGTGACTGGAGCGACAAGATCGTCCCCCACTCCAAGGCGGCAGCTGGTACATCCCGGGTTAGTCAAGAAACGCCGGGCACGTTCGGTCCAACTGCGAGCCTAGGTAACGTTTAGTACGCGATAGATCGCCCCGCTCCACGGCTGCGTGCTTCCAGACTCATCTTCGTTACAGCAAACCAAAAGCTGGTCCTGATCATCCACCGTGATGTTGCTGCACTTCGCAGGAAGTGCGACATGGATGTTGTCTTGCGTCCCGACGAAGAGTGCGCCACGCGGGGTGAGTCTCCAAACCGCACCCGTGGATCGACGTCCTGTTCGTGCCTTACCAGACGCCGCAGAAACGTACAGCCTCCCGGCGCTATCGAAACACATGTCGATCAGTTGGGAGCCGTTCGGAAACTGCGCGACGTGCTCTCCGTTCCCAACCAACATACCATTGGCATCGAGGCGCCATCGGTAGACGCCATTCTTGGTCGTCGCTCGAAAAGACACGTAGATCCAATCGTCATTTCCGTGAGTGGTTACAGCAATCGCGCTGGGGCTGTCGAAGAAGTCGTTGGGAGCATTGCTTCCTTTTCGCACTAGCTCGCCAGTCGGTTGATGCGGGGTTACGCCTCCGAAAACGGGTCCAATATCGTACTTCACTAGCGAGTGGTTGTCTTTCGCTACGACATATAGCGTAGTGTTATGAACACATAGACCGTCAGGACCGTTCAGCCAGCCATCTGGGTAGAACTGATTGGGCATGGGAACCGACTGCCACCCCGGCGCAGTCGGAACCTGCCGGCGTGTTTGAAGAGGCACAGTTGTTGGCTGGTCTACCAAACTGTACCAAGTCGCATCCCTCGAATCATAGCGATGCACGGCATCCGTGGCGTTCTTTCGAAACAACGCGCCATGTACAAGCTGGCCTTGCTGGTGCCGTGCACCAATATCGATTCCGCTGAAGCACCCGACATAGAAGTTGCCTACTTCATCCGCAACTAGTCCCGCATAGGGCCGGTCAGTTTCGATGTCGTCGGTAAATGGGGTGGCAGTCGAATCGATCAAACGAAAGGGCGGCGAAGCTGGGTGGGCCATTGGCCTACCATTACCGCTAATCTCGGCACTCAGAGGTGATTGCCCCGCAAACTCGATCCGATTCGGATACGGATCCACGTCATACAGTGTTCCAGCACTGTCGTTTGCAGGGTCGGGACCGCCTTTGCCGCGTGGTCTTCCGCGTGCGAGTACAATCAGCCGTGGCGGCTGAGCCGCTGTCCGGGGACGGAACACTAATCCACGCGGGTAAGGGACGGCCGTCGTAAGACGTTGAAGAACCGTTAACCTTCCAGAGCGCAGCAGATGGTGAAACGGCGTTGCACCAGCACCGGCAACTGGAACGGTCCCCGCAATCGCTGGCGGAGCTGGCATCGGGTTACCTGGCCCCGATGGGTTGAGAATCGAACCAATCGGAAACAAGCTCGCGGGTGTGGGAGCGGCCGGCACGACCACACGAAGAGGCGGCGGTGTCGGGAGCGAGGCCGCAAGCACCTGAAACAAGTTGTGCGTGTGCGCGCGATCGAATCCTTGAGCAACATTAACGTGGTAGTTCCCGGGAACGACGGAGATCACCGGATTGGTACCAACCTGCGGAACCGTCAGCTGTAACTGATCCTGATTGAGGGCGACCCAGCTCACCTCATAAAGCGTCGCACCTATGACGGTTCCAGCTGAGACGCCCACGGGAACTGTGAGACCCACCCGCATCGGAACGCTGGATGTTGGGTCCAAGACGCCTGCTGCACGAGGCGGAAATGTAACGATGGCCGTGTCGCCTGGACCTCCCCGATCCGGTGCCACAGTGAGTATTCCCCCGAAGAACGGCATCCAAGAGTCTACGCGTAGATCCGAATCATCTTCAATCGCTGGTGGAGGCACTACTCGTGCAACAAATCACCGAACGCGTAGAAGAAGACCCGAAGAGAACCGTCCAAATAGAAGTCCACAGCTACCGCGCCTCCAGCTTCGCCACCCCCAACCTGAGCTGCGACGCCTGGGGCCGCCGCTCGATCAGCATCGCCGCGTGCGCCACGCCCAGCTCCGCGAGCTGCCGACGCGCTCGACTCACATCCAAGTTGAGTTTCTGCCGGCTCACGCGCATCTGCTTCATCAGATCTTCGACGTGCATCCAGCCGCGTTCGTTGAGCGGCAGCTCGCAGTCGGCGATGCGTCGGCGCGCGAGGGTCACAAGCAAGTAGTGAAAGCTCCGCGAGGGGAGACGAAAACTCTGCACGTTCGTTTGGAGCTCGAGTTCCACGTGCTCTTCGTCTCTTGAAACGGAAAACGAAAAGGTTGCGTCCAGGAGGGAGGGTGTCGATCGCTCGCGGCGGCGGGTGTCGCTGGTCGCGCGGGTTCCCGGCGGAAGTTCGAGGAGATAGCTGTCGGCGCCGACCTGCACCGCGCACTGATCGTCGATGGGTCGAGTGCCGGCGTCGGTTTCGGCGATCCAGACGTTGCGCTCGTGATCGAAGTACACGGTGAGAAGCGCTTCGTCGGGATTGGGGAGTTGAAGGAGCTCCTGCATCGCGTGTTTGACTTCGCCGGACTCGATGCACTTTGCGCGTGCGCCCGCGGGAAGATCACTCACAAGTCGCCACCCGTGAAGCGCGTCGACTTCGCCGAAGTAAACGACGGAGCCAGCTTTGAGCGCGGTCTTGCGACCGGGCTCCACGCGCGTGCCGTCGAGCCAGGTTCCGTTCGTGCTTCCGAGATCGCGCACGTGCCAGCGACCCCCGTCGTAAAAGAGCACTGCATGCTCGGCAGATACGCAGTCGGAGTCGAGATGAAGGGTGCTCGCCTGAGAGCGACCGATCAGCGTTCGCACCGCAAGAGTGCAACGCAGTCCCGATGCAGCATTCGCGACGGTCCCCACGAACGCGAAATACTACTTCACTTTTCTTACCTATTCGGCAGAAATCAAAGTGGTGGACGACGGTGCAAGGAAACGGCTCAGCTCGATCGAGGAGATCGTCGCCGAGTCTGTTCACGGAACGCGACCGATTGCACGCACAGAGACAAGCACTGACGCCACGTCGCTTCCGCCCCGCTACGAAGACCTGGGGCGTATTGCCTCCGGCGGAATGGGTGAAGTGCGGCGCGCGCGTGATCGATCGCTGAACCGAACCGTCGCGCACTGGGAACACCTTGAATCCGCGCTGATGCAGACGCGCTTTCAGCATGAAGTTGCAGTGACGGCGAGTCTTCAGCATCCGGGCATCGTGCCGATTCACGACCAGGGAATCCTCGACGATGGGCGTCCCTGGTTTTCGATGCAGGAGGTTCGCGGGCGCACGCTCGACGAGGTGATTCAGGAGGTCCACCGCACCGCCGACCGCGCCACCTTGCGAACGCTTGTGCAGCACCTTCTTAGCGTTCTGCTGCGCGTCGCGGAAACGATGGCCTATGCGCACTCGCTCGGCGTGGTGCATCGCGACCTCAAACCGCACAACCTCATGGTCGGCGAGTTTGGCGAAGCCCTCGTCATGGATTGGGGCATCGCGCGGCGTCCCGACGTTCCCGAACTTCCCGACGCCGGTTCCGCGACGATCACACCGCTCACCCAAGCCGGCGACATCGTCGGCACGCTTTCGTACATGGCGCCCGAGCAAGCGCGCAGTGAAGAGGTGAGCGCGTCGGCGGATGTCTTTTCGCTCGGCCTGGTGCTCTTCGAAGCGCTCACGGGAACGCCGGCGGTCGACGCGTCCGCGCCTGCGCTCCTCGCGCGCTTTCACACCAAGCAGATGGAACTCCGTTCGCGTCTCGAGCGCGATTCCGCGGTGGTCTCGGACGAGCTGATCTCGATCGTCGAGCGGGCGACGAAGCCGGATGCGAGCGAACGCTACGCGGATGCGGCGGCGCTAGCGGCGGATCTTCGAAGCTGGCTCGACGGGGCGGCGCGGCGACAGCGGGCGCGGGCGGCGCTGGCCGACGCAAAGATCAAGGAGGGCGAAGTCGGCGCGCTCCGGAACGAACTCAAAGCACTGCAAAGCGAACTCGAAGCGCTCAATCGCACGCTTCAGCCCTTCGACGACGTGCCGGCCAAGCTCCCCTTGTGGAAGGCGGAAGATCGAATTGAAGAGCTCCGCGATCAGCTCGAGCAAAACGAAGCGCAGTTGATTGAAACGCTTCGCCTCGCGCTGCAGTACGACCCGGAGCTCGACGAAGCGAACCGCGCGCTCGCGTCGATCGCCCGGCGCAAAGCCGAGGAACTCGAAGACCTCGGCGACATTCGCGGCGCAAGTCGCTGGCTCGAGGTACTGCAAACCCACACACAATGACAAGAGACGGCCGCCCGCGAGGGGTCCCTCGAACTTCGAACCTCGCCGCCGGCCACGGTGGTCATGCAGGAGTATCTCGTAGTCGATCGACGGTGGACGCTCACGGAAGAACGCCCGCTCGGAACCACCTCAATCGAAACGGAGGTTCCCGCCGGCCGCTACATGCTGACCTTCGATGCGCCGGGGCATCTCTCCACACGTCATCCCGTCGTTGTTCGACGCGGAAAGAAGGTAGCGCTCGACCTCTCACTGCCCGCGGGCGGAGCGCTCGACGAGAACGACGTCTACATTCCGGGCGGCTGGTGCGTCGTCGGCGGCGATCCCCTCGCCCCCGAACCCTTCCCTCGCGAACGCG
>JBCDAA010000458.1:0-6845 GCA_039186435.1 Myxococcota bacterium
GCAGCGGTCCATGTCGTCGATCACGGTGACCTGGCGCACCGAGCAGTTGCACGCGCCGGATGCCTCCTCGACACAGAACCCCTCGGCCACGCGCTGGATCGCGGTCTCGATCATCGTGCAGGACACGAACGCCGTACACAGGGCAGGCACGAAGACGTCAGCCTCGACCTCCGACCGTGCCACCCGGCGTACAAATCCATCCGCGCCGAACGTGACCCGCCCTTGCCCACGTCCTTCGCGCCGCGTGACCTCCGCGCCCGGACACTCTCCGATGGCCGCCTCAAGGTCGACTTCAAAGCAGCCGCCGCCCACATCCCAGGTTCCCACGACGTCGCCGCCGCATGCCGAAAACGCATCGCAGCTTCCGGCGGGTCCAACCTCAAGGTCGACCCACGGGGGCTCTCCACCGCCGTCGGGAAAGCTCACGTCCGGAAAAGCGGCGTCAAAAACCGGGGACGCATCGAGAACTGCATCAACAGCCGCGTCCACGACACCGCCATCGTCCCGGGCCGCGTCGGACGCGCCGCCGTCCATCACACCGCCATCGGCCGCGGCATCGCGCGAAGTACCGCTGTCCGCCCCCGCGTCGACGGCCGCCCCGCCGTCGTCGTCACCGCACCCAAGCCCGATCGCCACAATCACCCAAAGAAAGCGCATGAAGGAAGTGTCCGGACCCTCGCGTGGCGCGCAAGCGCGTGAATCGTACAGGCGTGCGAAGTCGCGCTTCGCTACGCACCGAAACACCAATAAAATCAGGTCGGCTGATTTGTCTGCGAGCACCGCGCAAGCGGTCGAGTCCGAGGCCCCCGGCTGGTTATGCACCGGCACTCGATTCCCATCTCCGCGCAGCACTCGATTTGCGCCCTTGGTGAACGTCAACGAATCAGGTTCGTGATTTGGTTCGCACTCGACGCCGTGCACTTCCCCTAACCACCCAGGGTGAATGTCAATAAAATCAGGTCGGCTTATTTATATTCATCGCGATGAATGCCCTGACCACCCAGGTTGGCTTATCTATATCATCGCGATGAATGTCCATAAAATCAGGTCGGCTGATTTACGTGCACAGTACGAGGGATGCAGCACTGGTGGACGTTCGTGTGGACATCGATCCGGCCCCGCTACTCAGCGCACGGATGCACCGTCCGCGGCGGCAGGTCGGCATCCACAATCTGAAGCGATGGCGTCGGAAAGGGTGCGTCATGGACGAAGAAAACCCTTCGCGACGAAGGGAACACCTGCGTCACCGACGACGCCGCGCCCTCTCCAAACTCGAGCGACTCCACTTCGGTGAGCAGACAGGGCGGAACGGTCGGCGGAAAGGGCGCACAGGGCTCGGGAACAAAGTTGGTTTTCAGCACGCGGACGTTCGTCGGTCGCCCGGACCGTTCGATCTCAAAACCAACCGACACGGATCCGTCGCCGGAAAGGCACTCCCGGCGAACCTGCTGCAGGACCGAAGCCACGTCTTCGACGGTGCGCGGCGCGGGTCGCTCCTCCGGCACGGAAGGCTCCGCAAGCGACTCCGCCGCGCCGACATCCCCGCACGCCGCCAGCACCAACACCGAGACCCGCATCGCGAAGCCCATCTCAGCCCCACCCTACGCACGAATCCGCCGAACCTCCTGCGTCGAAATCGGCCATCGTCCGATTCCATCAGACCTGCGAGAAAGCGCAGGAACTCGGTACACTCCGCGCCATGCGCCTCGATGCCGACGCCCTGCGCCCGCACTACGCGTCCTTTCTTCAGCCAGGACGGATCCTTCTCACGGGCCACTCGCACCAGGCGTGGCCTGACGTCGCCGAACAGGGACTCCGCCAGGCGTTCCGCGACGCCGCCGCCCATGTCGACGACAAATGGTCTCACGCCGCCGAGGCTGCCGAAGCTGTACGAAGCGCGGTCGTCGCCTATCACGGCGGAACCACCTCGCAGATCGCCCTCGCCGCCAACACTCACGAATTGCTCACGCGATTGTTTTCCGCTCTCGATCTTCGTCGTCGCCCCCGCTTCGTCGCGACGACCGGCGAATTTCACTCGATCCGCCGTCAGCTGATGCGCCTCGAGGAAGAAGGCATCGAAGTCTGCTGGGTCGACGCCGAACCGGTCGCCACCCTCGCCGAACGCCTCGCCGCCGCCGTCACCGATCGCACCGCCGCGCTCCTCACGTCCACCACGCTCTTTCAAACAAGCAGCGTCGTCCCCCACCTCGAAGTAGCCTGCGAAGCCGCGCACGCCGCCGGTGCCGAGGTCGTCCTCGACGCCTACCACCACACCGGCATCGTTCCCTGGTGCCCGGTCGATGCTCAGGCCTACGTCGTCGGCGGCGGCTATAAATACCTCCAGTGGGGCGAAGGCTGCGGCTTCATGCGCGTTCCCGAAGACTGCACGCTCCGCCCCGTCATCACCGGCTGGTTCAGCGACTTCGGCAACCTCGAACGCGGCATCGGCCTCGGCTATGGCACCACCCACGGCGATCGTTTCGCCGGCGCGACCTACGACCCCTCGAGCCACTACCGCGCTCGCGCCGTGATCGACCACTTTGCCGCCTGCGACATGACCATCGAAAACCTGCGAGAAACGTCTCTGGCGCAAACCGAACGAATCCTAAACGCCCTGGACGGATACGAGGTGCTCACGCCTCGGGAAGGACGCGGTGGCTTTGTCACTGTTCGCATTCCGAACGCCCCAGAGATCGCCAAGAAGCTCCGCGCCCAAAACGTCTTCGTCGATGCCCGCGGCGACCTTCTCCGCCTCGGCCCCGCTCCCTATTTGCGCGACGACGAAATCGACGCGGGCGTTCACGCCCTCAAAGCGCTATGCCCGGCCTCGGCATGAGCGCCACCAAGCGGCGAGCAGACCTCACCTTTTCTCACAACCGCGGCCACGGCCGGCACGGCTGGCTTCGCCTAACGCCCGCGTACTCCGTTCGAATTGTCCGCGGTCTCCTCGACGACGGCGATGCGCGCCTGCGTGTCCTCGATCCTTTTTCCGGGACCGGCACCACCGTGCTCTGCGCCTCCGAGCGCGGCTGCCCCGCGGTGGGCGTGGAGCTCAATCCCTTCCTCGTCTGGTTCGGCGGGATCAAGCTGCAGGAGTTTCGCCCCGCGAGCCTTCGGCAGGTCCCGCGCCTCTGCGACGAAGTTCTCCGTCGGAACGCACCGCCAGTCACCGCGCCACCGATTCACAACATTCACCGCTGGTGGAACGCGGACGTGCTGCAGTGGCTCTGCGAGATCGCGGGGGCGATCGACGCAAAGCGAAGCTGCGCCGCCAAGGACCTCCTCACGGTTGCCTTTCTCCGCACCATGATGGACCTCTCCGGCGCCGCGTTTAACCACGTCTCGATGTCCTTCAAAGCGCCCAAGGCCGCCGACGACGCCACCGGTGCCGCAACGTTTCGCGCAAACGTCCACGCGATCCTCGAAGGCGCACAAACGCAGCCGGCCAAAGTGGGCGAGGTTCGCCAGGGCGACGCTCGCAATCTCAAGGCGCTCGGCCGCCGCACCTTTCACCGCGTGATCACCTCGCCGCCCTACCCGAACCGCATGTCCTACATTCGCGAGCTTCGGCCCTACATGTATTGGACGCGCCACCTTATCGAAGCGCGGCAGGCGGGCGAACTCGACTGGCAGGCCATCGGCGGCACCTGGGGCATCGCCACGAGCCGCCTTCGCGACTGGAAGCGCACCTCCGGCGCAACCCCGAAGCGTCTCGCCAAGCTTCTCCCGCGCATCGCCAAGGCCCATGAAAAGAACGGGCCGCTCCTCGCGTCCTACCTCGACCGCTACTTCGAGGATACGGAGTCGCACCTCGGCGCGCTCCGAAAACGCGTCTGCAAGGGCGGCTCGATCCACTACATCGTCGGCAACTCGTCCTTTTACGGCGAGCTGGTCCCGGTCGAACTGCTCTACGCGGAGCTCATGGAGCGCGCTGGGTTTCGAAACGCCGAGGTGATTCGAATCCGCAAACGCAACTCCAAGAAGGAACTCTACGAGTTCGAGGTCCGCGCGAAAGCGTAGACCCTACGCTTCCTTCCAGCCGCGTTTGATCCCCGCGGCGAGCATGCTCTCGGCGATCGCTTCCGCGGCCTCTTCGGTCGGCGCAAGACGCACCTCGCGCTTGAGGGGATCCTTGCGACCGGGACTGTAGTCGGTCCAGTGCACCACAAACGCAGGCCAATCGGGATCGGCTTCCTTGTTCGTCTTCCACATCAGAAGCTTGCGAACCGCGGTCTGCCCCTTGGTCACCTTCGTGTACACCTCGCGGCGCAGCACTTCGCTCTTTGGGCGCTCGATCTTTTCTGCGGTCTGGTCGATGTCCTCGATGAACACGCGCTCGAGGATCTGCTGCGCCCGCACGTCGACCGGATTGACTTCCTTGTCGTCGCGAATGCGCTCGAGCACCGGGTGAATGATGCTGACGCCGGTCATGGGCGCAACGGGCACCCATTTGTCGTCGTTCAGCTCGAGCACCATGCGCTTGATGTTCTTGCCGGAGCTGTCTTCCGTCTGAATATCCGTCACCTTGATCTCGACGACCATCTTCGGCTGCACGAACTTGAAGAGCGCGCCCGAACTCGAGGCGTAGGAGTACGCCGAAGGAATCGCATCCGGCGCGAGCATCTTGTGGACCTCGCCGCGAAACTCCGCAGTGCCCATATTTCCGCAGCTCCCGATAATCTGAAACTGCCCGTTCTCCTTCATCACCGCGAGGAGGAGCGAACGAACCTGTTCCTTTTCGTCCGCGCGCTCCGTGAACGCCACCACAGCCGCGTCGATGGTGAAGACTGGCTTAATCTTGAAGGTGCGGCCGATCTCCTTGCTGCGCGCGACGAGCCCTTCGCCCTTGCCGCCTTCGACCCACTCCGCAAAGAGCTCCTTCACCCGGTCGGGTCCGTTGCACTCGACGGTCTTGATCGCCTGCAGACGCTTGCCACCCTTGCAAAGGCGCTGCATCGCTTCGAGGCGATCCTGGTAGACGGGCATCGGCCCTTCGTTTTCGCTGTCGCCGCCGGTGAGCAGGTCGAAGGCCTGAAAGCCAATGCGGCCGACGCCTTCTTCGCCGCCCTTGATGGCCTGCGCGAGATCGCCACAGCGCGGACGACCGCCCTTTCGAATCGCGAAGAGCTCACCGGCGAGGACCAAACGCCCCCGGGCCCGAGAGAGAAGGTGCTTCTTCACCTCCTGAAGCACCGGGATGTCCCCAACGAGGACCTTTCCGTTCGGCGCGACAAAGCCGTACTCGTCGTCTTCCACCACGAGAAACCAGATCTGCCCGTCGATCTTCGGCGACACCCAAAGACCGCCCTTCGGCAGCATGTCCAGCTCCTCGGGCGTGATCGCGCGGTAGCGACTCGCGATGGTGCGTTTGTAACCGCCCACCAGCTTTGCAAGATCGGGGTCGGCAACGCTTCCGGCCGGGGCGAGCTGTCCGCCGCCGACGTCCACCGCGTTCGAAAGATCAAAAAGCGACATTAGTCTTCCTCCGGACGCTTGAGTTCCATGTTCGAAAGGTGGAGCAGGAGCATGTAGCGCTCGCCGTCGACGCGCCCTTCGAGAAACGCGCGATAGGGCGTGCCATTGGTTTGAAAGATGAGCGGGTCCCGCCCTTTTTCGCCGCCGCCCATGAGCACCATTTCGCCTTCGTCGGCGAGCTCCTCGGCGATGCCAAAGAGGTAGTCGTAGGTCAGACCGTCCGAGTGGCTGATCTGAATCGTCCGCGAAAAGACAAAGCGTCCGATCGCTTCCGACTTCTTCATCTTGCGCCCAGTCCAGCGTACTGGCGCTTCGTCGTTCACGTTGGCCTGTTTGTCTTCCCAATCACGACGGTCTTTCTCTTCCCCGTCCGGCCCTTGGATCACCTCGACGATGCGCGGCGGCGCATGAAGCACGTCGCCTTTCGCGCTGAGAAAGACCTGCGTGGTCTCACCGAGGCGTCGACCCACCTCTTCGATGTCGACCTCGGGATCTCCGTCGATCAGCTCCTGCCCGTACTCATCGCCGAGCTTGTCACCCAAGGCGTCGTGCAGACCGTCCATGGTGGCCGCGAGATAGCGCCAAAAGCGCATCTGCTTGCCAGGGAGACCGAGCTTCGGGCCCGGCGTGGCTTTCAGGGAGCCGAAGACGACCGTGGCGTTTCGACCCTTGCTGTTGGTGAGATGAAGTTTTCGTTGGGGAGGTGCTGCCATGGTCTTCCTCAGAACATCTCGAAGTCGAGATCGTCGTCATCATCGTCGTCCCCACCCTCAAAGGTCGGGACCATTTCTTCCGGGTCGTGCCACTTCGGCTCGGTCATGCGCCCGATGAGCGCGAAGACCTCGCCGTCTTCGTTGGCGATCAGAAACGCGGTCTCCGCCTGAAAGTCCGCGCGGTAGTTGAACGGAAACTCGTAGACGTCGCCGTCGGCGAGGGAGTCCTCGAGAGCGTCGTCCATCTCGGACGGGTCGAGCTGGTAGACCGAGATCAGCCGGAGATCGAGAACGCGCTCTGGATCGACCGGACCGGTGAGTTCCTGCTCGGCGCCGAGGGTCGAGTCGACCTTGTCGACTTCGTTTCCTTCCTTGTCGACCCCGACCAGCTCCTTGTTCGGATACCAAAGACCGTCCGCGTCGAAATACCCCTGCGAGGTCATTCCGCTCTTCACCATCACCGAACCGTCTTCGGTCAGCGCCGCCCGCGTGCACTTCTCGCCGTCCGGGTCGAGGTTCACGCGCAAGCGACGTCCGTAAAGCTTGCTTCGATCAACTTTGGAGATGTCGAAGGTGCTGGTTGCACCGTCGAGGGAGACAACAACTTGCCTGGCCATGGTTCCTCCGGGGGGCGCTACCCTACCCGATCTTGGCAAC
>JBCDAA010000459.1:0-6765 GCA_039186435.1 Myxococcota bacterium
GAAAGGGCGCGCTCCAGGTCGTCCGAGCGACAGGGGAGCACGGTGGCCGTTTCATCGTTCGCGCTCCGTCCGTGCGGATCCGCGAAACCTATCTCCGCGGCGACAAGACCGTCACCGAGCGCTCGTGCGCGCACCCAAAGCGACGCGATGCTGGCGGAAGTCGCGGACACGGTCACGCCGAGCACACGCGCTGCGTCGTTGCGCTCTTTCGCGAGCGTCATGATCTGCCGGAACACATCCCGAACGCGCGCCGCGTTGTGAACCCGACCGGTCGCGAGGTCGGGATGGTCCGCGATGCGGAGATCGGGGGACGCCAGCGCAATGCGGACGGGAAAGCCGATGCGACTCGCCTCGAACGCGGCGCGTGATGGACTTGCGCAGAGCTCTTCCAGCGGAAGGGGGACGTCGTAAACGCTCAGCGCCGCCTTGCTCGCGGGATCCGAGAGAACGCGAGGCGGACCGAGGATCACATCCAACACCTGCTGCGGGTCGACGCCGTCAACGCGCGGCATCGTCGGCCGAACTTCGCGCTGCGCTGCCTTCAGTGCCGCGAGGGCGAGCGCGACATCTCGGCCCTCGCCGACGTCGTGAAGGGAGCCATCCGCTTCGAGGGCGAGACGTCCGTGGTCGGCTGGTACGAGTCGGTGATCGCCGCGCGGACCGCGCACGACGCTCGCGAGACGATTTCGATCGACGGCCTCGAGCGCTTTCGTCGACGCCGTCCACGCGTGCACGGATGTCCCCCGAAGCGCGAGCGCCGAAACGAGCGGGCGGAGCTCTGCGACCGTGGGGTGGCCAAGGTCGGTCGCGAGGTCGCGGACGGACGGCGAGACGCCAAGGAGCGCGAGGGCGGTTGGCTTCGAGAGCCTTGCGAGGTCCTGCGGATCGACGTCACCCAACACGGCGATCGCGTCCGCGTCTGCGGCAAAGGGATCCGCGACCACCTCGGCGGAAAGAGAGAGGCCAATCTCTTCCGCGAGCCGCGCGAGTTCGACCACGAGGGACGCATCGTCGCAGCGCAAGATCAAGGCCATGCCTGGCCGAGTGTAGCGCCGGTGCTACCTGGCGCCCACTTCGTCGCAGCCGAGGGCCGTGATAAGCTTTTACGGTGCGGGGAACCGTTCCGATCGCGGCGCTTTTGGGGGTGGTCGTGCTTCCTTTGCTCGCCGCCGGACAGGAGCCGAGCCCGGCGCCTGAGGAAGCCGCGACCGCAGAGGAGGG
This sequence comes from Myxococcota bacterium, assembly GCA_039186435.1. Lineage (GTDB taxonomy): Bacteria > Myxococcota_A > Polyangia > Polyangiales > Houyiibacteriaceae > JALVDI01. Next base: position 1,222 of record JBCDAA010000459.1, read on the forward strand.
CGCTGATAATCAGCCCGAGAACGTCGGCGCGGCTCGCGAGGCGCGGGAGCATTTTCGCCAAGGGATGACTCATTTCGAGGCGCGGGCGTACCGCGAGGCGATTCACAAGTTTCAGCTCGCCGCCGCGCTGGTACCGAGCGCTGACCTCTGGTTCAACATTGCGCGTGCGTACGAAGAGTTGAACGACGAGTCGTCCCTTCGGCAGGCGATCGAGCACTACCGCCTCTATCTCCGCGATCGCGTGGACCCTCCCGATCGTGCTCGGGTGGAACAGCGCATTGAGAGTCTCGAAGTACGCGCGGAGGAAGCGCGCCAGGCGCGGCTCCGCCAACCCACGCATGGAACCCTGCGTATCTCAGCGAACCAATCGGGGGCTGCCGTCCAGGTTGGTGAAAACCGTCTTGGTCAAACCCCAGTTCCCGCGCCCATCAATCTCGAACCTGGTACCCACCGTCTCGAGCTGTCGCAGGAAGGCTACGTACCCTTTCGCAGTGACGTGCGCGTCGCGGCCGGAGTCACCACCGCCGCGTACGCAGACCTTGTTCCCGAGACTCGCTACCGCGCCGTTCGCGGCCGCCGGATCTTCACGTGGATCCTCACCGGTCTTGCGGTTGCTGGGCTCGCCACGACACTCGGTCTCGGGATTCGATCGCGACAGTTTCAGCGAGACGACGAGTTTGATGACGCGCGCGACTGGGGCCGCTTCAGCGACTACGCGCTCGGCGCATCCATGATCCTCGCCGTGGGCGCGTTGATCCTCTACTTCGTCGAAGGGCGCGCGGTCGGTACCGAGCGCATCGAGCCCGGTGACGCAGAGTAGGTAAGGGCCGCAGCTCGAACTTCGATCTATCGTGACGTGATGAAACGTGTCGTTTGGGTGATTGCGCTCGGCGTCGTCGCGTGTGGCGGTTCAGAAGAACCGCTCGAAGAACTCTACGCGCAGGGACTTACCCGGTACGTCGGATCGTTTTTCCCGGTGGACGACCCGGAGGTGGACGAGGAGGGCGTCAAACACTTTCGCTTCGCGGTCCCGTCCGACCCGACCGTGGCGCCGCGAGGACCGCTTTGCCTGCGGGGCACCGAGTACACCGTCGACACCCGTACGGGTTCGTCGGACGAGCTCCTGATTTGGCTTCAGGAGGGAGGTGCGTGTTGGGGCGCGTTTTGTGCTGCGACCGAGGAGGCGAGCCGTATCTTCGAGGGCGGCGTTCTCGATGTGACGCCCGAAAATCCGCTCGCCAACCACGACCTTGTGTATGTGCCCTACTGCGACGGTTCCCTATTCGCAGGGGACGTCGATCGGATGCTCTCTCCAAGCATCATCTCTCCGTCGACGGAGGGCTCGACGTTGAGCTTTCAGCGGGGACTTCAAAACCTCACCGCCGCGCTGGATCTTGCAAAGCGCGAGTTTCCAGAACCCACCCGCGTTGTGCTGGCAGGGAGCAGTGGCGGCGCGTTCGGAACGATCGTTGCGGCGCCCTTGGTTCGTTTCTACTACCCGGACGTCGAGATTCTTGTGCTCAACGATTCCGGAGTTGGTGTTGTCCGCGACCAGACCCCGGAGTTTGTGGGAAGGCTTCTTGAAGAGTTCAACGCTAGCGCGGTGATCCCTGCCTCCTGCCCTGAGTGTCTTGCACGGGGGCACGTCACCGAATTCATCGGGTGGAACCTCGACAACGATCCCAACCTCACCATCGGCGTCATGACTCACTCGCAGGACGCGGTGATTTCCGGCCTCTTCGTCATGGAGCTCGATACCGTCTTTGAGACCGCCGTGCTGCGCGAAACCACAGCGCTCCACGAGCGCTTTCCAAACCGATACAAGCGCTTTCTTCTTGCCGGTCCGAATCACAGCTTTCTTCTCAACTCCGGTGAGCCAGCCCCGTTCGCAGATTTCGCGACCCTGGGTGGGCTTCAAGAGGAAGTCGGCGGCGTTCGCGCCCTGGACTGGGTACGTGCGGCCGTTGAGCGCTCGTTCGAGTGGGTGGATACGGTCGACCCGGCATTGGAGTAGCGAGACCCATCTCAAGGCTCGAGTGCGCGGTCGATCGCTTCCTGTCCCGCCTCGGAGAGCTTTCCTTCGGGGAGCTCGCGCCGTTGGCCACAAAGTGCGCGGCCGACCTCCCGGAGAGAACCTTCCAGGGCGATCAGGTCGTACCCACCCTCGAGGACAAGACCGATTCGCGGGTAGCGATCGCAGAGCGCCGTCGTGAACGCACCGTAGCTCGCGTCGTCGAGTTCGAGCCCGGCGAGGGGGTCGCGACTGTGCGCGTCGAAGCCTGCGCTGACCAACACAAGTTCAGGGTCAAAAAGATCGAGGGTCGGGAGAACGATGCGCCGAAAGGCTTCGCCGAAGACTTCCGGACCAACGCCGGAGGGAAGTGGAATGTTCACCGTCGCGCCGCGACCTCCGCCTTCGCCGCGCTCGTGCACCGAGCCCGTGCCTGGGTAGTGCGGAAACTGATGAAGGGACACAAAGAGCACGCGCCGATCGCTGGCAAAGATCTCTTGGGTCCCGTTTCCGTGATGGACGTCCCAGTCGAGGATGGCGATTCGTTCGAGGCCGGCCTCCAGCGCGGCGTAGGCTGCGACGGCGACATTATTTAGCAGGCAAAACCCCATGGCAGCGCCGGGACGGGCGTGATGCCCAGGCGGTCGAAGGAGCGCGATCCCTCGACCCCTCGGAGTGGACGCGAGGTGGGTCGCGAGCGCAGCTGCGCCGCCCGCAGCGAGCCAGGCCGCCTCCTCGGTCTCGGGCGAGAAGTACGTATCACCATCGAGCTGACCCCAGCCACCGAGGGCCGATCGCAGTCCAGCGACGTAACCCCGGCGGTGGGCTCCCTCGAGAAGTCGATCGCTCGCAAGGGAAATCCCGACGAGTTCGCGGGCCTCGGCAGGAATCCCTGACCACAGCCCCTGACGCGCAGCGGCAAGGCGTTCCGGCCGTTCCGGGTGCGCATGCCGGGCGCGATGTCCGTCAAAGCGGGGGTCGTCGACAATCCAGATCGGGCCCATGCAGCTTGACCTCCTCAAGGGTGCTTTGATAACTCTTTTTCGCCTAACCCCGGGGATTTTGGGGAGCAATGCGGGGGGAAGGGTCGTCCGACACCGACCCCCGGCGAGGAGCGAGTTCGGATGCGTCTGAAGATCATCGCCGGCAACCTCGTGGCCGTCTTAATTGTGGGACTGGGCGCTTACTTCTATGTGAAGTCCGACCTCGAGAAGAGCCTTGGGTCGCGTATCGATGGCGAAATCACCAACGATTACCAGCTTTTTGCTCGATCTTGGCGCCTGTCCGCCTACGAGTTCCTCGAGCAGGTAGGCGATCGGGCGGCGACCCGCGAAGTTCGTGGCGTCTTTTTGGCACTCGACGACAGCAGTCGTCGGCAGCGTGCTCACGCCCAGGCGAACAATGTCGCGGCCTGGTTTCAGGATCCGGCGCGAAACCGCGGTGGAATGCCCGACCTCGTTGCCCTGACCGACGAGACCGGTCGCGTCATCGCGCGAAACCAGGACATCAACCGCATGAACGGGACGTCGTTGGTTTCGGAGATTCCAACGATCCGAAACGTCATTGCAGGTGCGGCTCAGCACGACGCGTGGCTGAAGGACGATGAGAACAAACTCCTTCAGGTCGCGATGGCGCCGATTCGGAACGACGAAGGAACCCCGATCGGGGTTCTCTTGGTCGGCTACGACATTTCGAACGGGATCGCGGTCCGCGAGAGCGAGGTCTTGGGTCGCTCCGTTGCCTTTATCGAGGGTGAGCGCATCTACAGCTCCTCGATCGAGGCCACGGACGTCGGCAACCTCCAGAGCAAGCTCTTTGGTGAGCTTCAGGCCAGCACGCAGGCTGCTCTTGCGGGAACGCCGAGCGCGACGTTCGTCGCGGAGCTCGCGGGAGAGCAGTGGTTGGGAATCGTGGCGCCCCTTCCGGATACGCCGTCCCAGCCCATCGCGTTTGCGGTCCTGGGAAGCCGTACGGCGGAGATGGAACCTGCGTCGGTCTCGATGGTCATCCTTGTTCTTATGGCGGTGGGCCTCGTCTTCGTTCTCATCTACGGCTTCGTGATCGGCACGAGTTTCATTCGTCCGGTGGAGCAGATCGAAGAAGGCATCCTGACGGTCATCAACGGGCGGACCGACTTTCGTCTCGACGTCGAGAGCTCCGAGTTTGGCGGGCTTGCCTACCGAATCAACCAGCTCATCAACGTGTTCACTGGAGTCGCGGAGACCGACGAAGATGGACGCTCCGCTGGAGGCGGTGGCGGCTGGGAAGGTCCCGCAGCCCCTGCAGCCGAGGCCTCAGGCGGCGGCGGTGGCGGAAGCGACGAGGACCCGGCGGTGGCCGCACAACTCGCCGCGGAGCCCGAGGCCGAGTACGAGCAACGGATCTACGACGAGTACGTCGCGGCGAAGCAGGCGGCCGGCGAGGATGTCTCGAATATCCCCAAGGATCGCTTTCTGACCCGCCTCCGGAAGAACGCCGAAAACCTTACGAAAAAGCACGGCTGCAAGATGGTGCGCTTCCAGGTGCAGACCCGCGGCAATCAGGTCATCCTTCGGCCCGTCATCATTCGCTGAGCCCCGCTGTCGGGCTCAGGTTCCGAGGAGCACATGGGCCTGTTTGACTTTATCGGTGGCAAGGAACGCACGTTCAAGAAGCACGCGGCGCGAGCGGCCAGCAAGAAGGCACAAGCTGCGGACCGCTGGGTCTCCCTGAACTTTCTCGGTGATAACGCCTCGGCTGAGGCGGTCGCCGCGCTGCTCCAGCGCTTCACGTTTCGTATCGATCCGAGCATCACCGACCAGTCCGAAAAGGACTTGGCGTTGAAGGGAATCATCGGCGCGGGGTCCGTTGCCGTGGAGCCCGTGCGGGAGTTTCTCCAGACGAGCGCGTCCATCGCATGGCCCATCAAGATGCTGCAGTCGCTCGTGAGCGGCGATGAGGTCGTCGGCGCGTTGCTCGAGCTTCTCGAGGGGATGGAGACCGACTACGAGCGAGACCCTCAGAAGAAGATCGATCTGATCATGCAGCTTGAGGACCACCAAGACGCGCGGATTCGTCCGGCCGTCGAGCGCTTTTTGGAGGACGCGAACGAGAATGTTCGCTTTCACGCTACGGGCGCGATCCTCAACCAGGAAGACGCGAGCGAGTCTCAGGGCAAGCTGCTCGACGCGCTCGTTGTCGAGGAGGGGGTTCGCGTGCGAGTCCAAATCCTCGACGGGTTCATCGCGAACGAGTGGGAGCTCGGCGGACGCGTCGCTGAGGTGCAGCCGAAGCTTCCGAGCGGCTACATCCTGGACGGGCAGTCGGTTCGGAAAAAGAAATAGGAACTCGCTTCCTCTGGTTTCCACGGGTTCATTTCCTGGGGTTTGGTTTCCGGGGGTTCGGTGGTTTTCGGTGGTTTTCGGTGGTTTCCGGGGGTTCCGGGGGTGGTTTCCACTGCCGTCCGGCGAGGCGGGGTCTCCGGACCTTCGCTTCGCTCTTTGACGGTCCTCCGACCCCACCCCGCCTTCCTTGCGGTTGCGCTTCGCCGTTGC
>JBCDAA010000460.1:0-6678 GCA_039186435.1 Myxococcota bacterium
GAACGAACAAACGACCCACGGGACGATTCGTCATTGGGACGCGCTTGAGCTCGGTTGCCTCGCGCAGCAGCGGTCCGTTGGCGGATGTACGGTCCCGCAAGGGGTCGACTCCGTGGAGGACTTCGATCGCCTCGAGTCTTCACTGCTCTGTACCGCCAACCGCGTAGAGGCGCGGCTGGAAGAGCTCGCGTTGCTCAACGTCCCGCGTGGCATCGCCGATGATCTCGCTGCGGGTACGTTGACCAATACATTTCCGGAAAATCGCGGGGAGTACGGGGAGGCGGTGTCGCGACTCCGGGGATCTGTCGAGTCTGTGGGCACCGCAACTCGCTCCATCGCCAACGCGCTGCGGTCCTTCAGTATGACCCTCTCGGTCGCAAGGGCGCAGATCGCCATTGGAGATCTCCAGGAGAGTATCCAGCTTCAACAAGCGATCGCCGCCGGGTTTGCGCACTACACGTCGTGCGCGAACGCGATCGCAAACGGCGGTCAAGACTTTGCGGTTTGGACGAACGCCGCGATCGCCGTCAACGAGTGCAAGGATGCTGCCGTCCAGATCGCCGTCATCGCGAAGACGAAGGAGTTTCAGGAAGCGATCGCGAGCTACGAAGACAGGATCGTCTTTCAACAGATCATGGAGTCTCTCGCGGATCACAGTGAGCAGATCCAATCCGCGTCCGACCTGCTCGCCCAAAGCTATGCGCAGATCAACGAGAGCCTCACGCGCATCGACCAAATCCGCAGCAGCGCGAGCCGCGCCCTCGCCAAGACCCTCTTTCTCGAGTCCGATGCGGCCGGTCGCGAGTACCACGTCAACCGCGTGATGCGGGCGCGCATGAATACGCTGCGCGTGCAGTACGAAGCGGCGCTCGAGAAGGCCAAGCAGAACGCCTGGATCGCCCGTCGCGCCCTCGAGCAGCGGATCGGGATGAACCTCGACGCCATCGAAATGGACCTTCAGTTCGTCGAAGCGCCGGCGAGCTGGGTCGATGAGGTCTGCACGCTGACCGGCATCGACTACGACGCGATTCGCAGCGAAACCGCCATCGACGAACGCGGCTACGCCGATGCGTTCATCGGGGACTACGTGGACCGCCTCGGCCGCGTGCTGCAGTCGTACTCCTTCGACTTTCCCCACGACGACGGGGCGGACGTCGCGGTGCTTTCGCTTCGGGACGGCATCGACCAAACGCGCGTGGCCTGCGACATGCGCGGCTGGAACGAGCTCACGTGGAGCGTCGATCCCAGCGCGGGCGGTGACGCCGGGTGGCAGCGCGTGTGCGCACCGGGCGGTCACTGCCTTGCGGCGACGGCCCTCGCGTACGGTCCCTTCGAACCGAGCGCCATCGAAGGCAGTCCGCTCACGGGCGTACAGGCGCGGGCCCTCGGCGGCGCGCAGGCGGTCGAGCTTGAAACGACCGAGGTGGATCTTCCGGACGAGAACCTCGCGTTCGATCCTCTGGTTCCGGAGTGGCAGCAGGCGGTCTTTGTACCTACGGGCCGCTACCTCTTGAGCTGGTACGAGCGAATCGAAGAAGGCGTTCCGATGGAGGTCTGCGAACCGGTCGAGGACGGCCCGGACCTCTGCACGGTCGACTACCTCTGCACCGATCCCGCGGCTCCGCTTGAGACGCAGCTCGTCGCCAACGTTCGCGGCGAGATCCTTCCCGTCGTGGCGCCCCTCGAGACCGTGTACCTCGATGCGGAGCCCTACGAACACAGCTGCTACCGGCGTACCGCGGTGCGCATCGACAACCCCGTCGAGCAGTGGGTCACCGTGAGCTTCGCGCATCGGTACGCGGCGCCGGACATGCTGCCGAGCGTGGGCTTTGCGGCGCCGCAGCTCGAGGCGCTTCCCTTCGACGCGGAGCTCCCGCTCGCGCCGCAGCCCTTCTTTGCGACCGACGACGATCTTCTCTGGCCGGCGGGGCTCTGCGAGGACACCGAAGGCGGCAGCTTTCGGAACTCCTGGGTCTACGCCTGCGAGGCGCTCTGCCCCGAGGGGATCGGCGCGGGCTGCGAACCGACAGAAGACAACCAGCGCTGCTTCTACGAAAAGGTCTTTGACCTCTCCCTCGCGGGCATCGAAGGACGCGCGCTGCTGCCTTCCGGAGGACTCGCAGTCGGCAACTACAACTACCGCCATCACCGCGTGGGCGTGAACGTTGTCGGGACCGGCGTCCTCGACTGTGCGAACGCGGATTTTCCAAGCTCCTGCCACGGAAGCGCGTTCCTCAACGTCGCGCTTCGGCACGAAGGGCCCTTCACCGTGCGCAATCACGTCGGTGAGTCCTACGAAGCGCCGCTCTTTCCCTCCGAGGTGGAGCACGCGAAGGCCCTTACGGCGGAGCGCTACCTCACCAACCCGATCTCGAGCGCAGACGAGGCGCTTCTCAGTCGCTACTGGCGCGGGGAGTTCTTTGGCCGGCCTCTCGACGGCACCTACCGCGTGCGCGTGTACGACACCGACGCCCTCGTTTGGGAGCGCGTGCAGGACGTTCAGCTTGTCCTCGACTACCGCTACTGGAGTCGCGCGAACTGACGCGCGATTCGTCCAGCGCCCGCGGCGTCCTCGCTCCGAGGGCCCGCGGGCGCTTTCGTTTTCTGTGTCAGGTTCTGCGCGCATCGCGCGAATGCCACGCGACGGCATGTGCCCGTTGGCTCGGAGGTCCCCGGTGAGGCTGGCATTCTTGGGTTGGTTTGCGTTGGCGAGCGCTGCGGTTGTGGGGGGCGCGGTTGGCGCTGCGAGCACCGCGTTCGCGCAGGACGAAGCCTGGGTCGTCGAAGGCGCGGACCTGCGCGCCGAGGACGCCTTCGAGCATGCGGCGAGCGAAGGCCTCGAACTCGAGGAGGAGCTTCGCGAAGAGCTTGGCGAAGCCCTCGCCGAGGAGGTGCTGGAGTCTCTCGACGAGCCGATCGACGATCCCGAGCTGCCTGAGGATCGCGAAACGATCGCGCTTCCGGACGGCGTCGAACGAAGCGCGGTCATGCCCCAGGCGGTTTCGCTTCCTCAAGGCGAGGGCAGCATCGAGGGCATGGGCGAGTCCTTTACGCCGCAGCTCAGCGCGGGGACCGGGACCTACGCCGTGCCGATCGCGCTTCCCCCCGGACGCGCCGGTGTGGCGCCAAGCCTCGGGCTCTCCTACTCGACGGGCGGCGGCAACGGTCCGGTCGGCATCGGGTGGAACCTCAGCATGCCCTTCATCGCGCGGCAGACCGATCGCGGCCTTCCGCGCTATCAGGACGCGGACGCCTGGCATCGTGAAGAAGACCGTTTCATCTACAACGGCGGCGCGGAGCTTGTGCCCGTCGCCGAGGATCCGGACGGGGCGCCGATCCCCGCGGAGCTCACGGGGTGGCAGCAATACCGCGCGCGGATCGAAAGCGGCTTTCTCCGCTTCTTTCGGGATCCGAGCGGTCGCCGGTGGGTGGTCCAGGCGCCGAGCGGCACGCGCTTTGACTTCGGTCTGCTTCCCGTTGGCGAGGCGGACTTTCCCACGGTGAACGAGAGCCGCTTTGCCGTGCAGAGCGAAGACGACGAAGGCAGCGGTCCGGCCTTTCGCTGGTGGCTGACGCGGATGAGCGATCCGCACGGGTCGACCGTTTACTACCGCTATCGCGCGCATGAAGGGCAGCGCTACGTCGACTCGATCTTCTACCTTTCGCCGGCGTCGTGCGCGGCGCCGAGCGTGAGTGAACGCCGCCGCTGCAGCGCGCCCATGAGCGACTACGGCCGGCGCGTTCGCTTTGTCTACGAGGATCGCGCCGACGCGTTTGCCTCGTACGTCTCGACCTGGCGGATTCAAACCGCGCTCCGGCTCCGGCGCGTGGAGATCACCGCGGCGACCGGCGGTCCCGGCGAACGTTTTCTCGTGCGCCGGGTGCACCTTGCCTACGACCCGGCGAGCTTTCACTCGCTTTTGCAGCAGGTGCAGATCGAAGGTCGCCCGGAGGCCATGGACGCGTCGACCGCCTCGCCGATCGGGCTTACCGACGTGCCTGAGGACGCGCTTACGGATGCCCTGGTTGGCGCGACCCTGCCGCCGATGACCTTCGGCTATTCGGAAATACCCGCAACCACGGACTCTATCGCGGGGTTTGGGGGGCTCCACGGTCTGGCGGAAGACGTCGCGGTGAGCCCGCCGCATTCGGTGGACGAAGCGCGCGCGGATCTTTTCGACGTGAACTCGGACGGCCTCCCGGATCTTCTGGTGAGCGACCCGGCGCGCTACCGCGACGCCGAGGGCCGACCTGCCGCGGGCGTGTTCTTCAACGGCTTCGACGGAAGTGGGGCATCGCCAGGGCAGGCGGGCTCCTTTTCGGATCCCGTCTCGGTCGCGGTGCCGGCGGGTCTGAGCCACGTGATGAGCTTTGCAAACCAGAACATCGCGCCGATGGACGTTGACGGCGACGGCCGGAGCGACTTTCTCCACATGCCGCGCGTCGCAGCGTACGGCTATTTCGCGATCACCCGAAACGGCGCGGATGACGCGGTGTCGCCTGCCGCCCAGGATTGGGGCTTTGTCCATGTGCCCGTCGCGCTGCCGCCGGGAACCACCGACCCGCGCATCGACCTCGGCCGGGACGGATCGCGGATCAAAACCGTCGACGTGAACAACGACCACCTCATCGATGTCGTGCGCACGAACGGAAGCGCGATGCAGACGTGGCTCAACCTCGGCTGGCTCCCCGGCGGCGACGGCCGCTTTGGAAGCGCGTACTTCGACGGCGAGGCGTGGGTGCTTTCCACCGAGCCGACCACCTCGTGCCTTCTTCACGCGGGGCGTCCCCTCGACTTTGCGGATGCGGGCACGCAGTTCGCGGACATGAACGGCGACGGCATTCAGGACGTCGTCGCGATGCGGCGCGGGCGGGTCGTCTACTGGCCCGGTCGCGGCCTCGGCCACTGGGGCGTGCGCGGTCGCTGCAGCGAAGGAGAAAGCGGCGCCGAGCGCCACGTCGAGATGCGTGATGCCCCGGAGACGATTCACCCGGACCTGCGCCAGGTTCGCCTCACCGACGTGAACGCCGACGGCGCGGCGGACATCGTGCAGGTGCGCTTCGACGCCATCGACGTGTACTTCAACCGGGCGGGCGAGGGGTTTGCCGAGCGGCTCATCCTCCGCAACACGCCGGCGGCGCCGGATCACCTTTCGCGCGTTCGCTTTGCGGACCTCGACGGGAGCGGAACGCCGGACATCATCTTCGGCAACGCGCACCGCTGGCAGTTCATCGATCTTCACGGCGGCGTGCGCCCGCGGCTCCTAACGCGCGTCGACAACGGCCTCGGCGCGACCACCCGCCTCGAATACGGCGCATCGACGGAGGACTACCTGCGGGATCTCGCTGCGCCTTTTGTGCCGGGGTGCACGCTTCCGGGCTGCGAGACCTTTTCCTGGAGTCACGTGCGGGGCGCCTGCGACGCGCGCCTCGAGGAACGCGCCGGCGTCTGCGCCTACCGGAGCGGCAGCAGCCCGGTCGTGAGCACGGTGGTGCGCGCCACGGAGTCGACCGACAACCTCGACCGCCTTGGCCGCGAAGCGACGATCGTCCGGAGCGAGTATCGCTACCACGACGCGTACTACGAGGGCATCGAGCAAGAGAACCGCGGCTTTGGGGCGGCCGACGCGATCGCGGTTGGCGATACGACGCACCCGACGGCGATCTCGCGGACGTACTTTCATCAAGGACGCCGCCCGAACGAGATCGCGAGCGAACGCCTCGCGGACAACCCGAACGAAGCGCTCAAAGCTCAGCCTTGGCTCGCCGAGTCCTGGGATGCGGCGAGCGGCGCGGTGCTCGGTACGGACCACACGAGCGTTACGCTTCGGGAGCTCGGGGTGGGTCTCGACGGGCGCCATCGGGTGTATGCCTACGCGCACCAGAGCGACTCCTTCAGCTACGACCACGCGCCCTTTGAAGAAAACGGCGAGTCGGTGGTGCTCCCGCGGATCCGGCGAGAGGGCCTCGGGGGCGAAGACGCGGCGCTTGAATCAGAAACGGTAGTTACGGTGCGAGGACAGCGCTGGTCGCAGATTCGCTCCGTCACGAGCGACGTCAGCGACCAGGGGCACGTTCGCGTCGCGACGGCGCTCGGACGCATGCGCGGGGAGTATGGTGAAGAAGCCGGCGTCGACGAGGCCATCACGAGCCACGCGCGCTTTGTTCGTTTGAACGACGAGAGCGGCTGGCGCTGGGCGTCGACCGAATCGTGGATCGAAGGCGAGGACGGAGTCCCTCTCGGCCACACCGAGAGTGAGTTCGACCCGCTGACGGGCGACATGCGCATCAGCCGCGGTGACGCGAGCGCGCCGACGACATTCGAGTTTCTAGGCGACGGAGACGCGGAGGGGTTCGTGCAAGGCGACCAGCTCCTTGTCGCCTCGAGCCGCTTCGACGCGTGGGGCCAGGCGCTCGCGATCTGTGCCGGTGGCGACCTCGCTCTCGGCGACGGGGAGTGCCTTCGCTACGCGGAGGTCGATTTCGACGCGGAGTGGAGCGCGTTTCCCACCGAGGAGCGCATCGCCGTGCGGCGCGAGGGAGGCGCGTTTTCGTTTCTCACGCTTTCCGCCCACTACGACCGGGCGCTGGGCGTCGCCACCGGCGGCATCGACGCCAACGGCTACGAAGCCGAAGTCGGCTATGACGGTTTGGGACGCGTTCGCTACCAGCGTGCGC
>JBCDAA010000461.1:0-6665 GCA_039186435.1 Myxococcota bacterium
ACGAACCAGTGCACGTGCTGCCGCATCAGGGATCGAAGGGCCCGCCGAGGGAGCTTTCGTGCAAGAAACACATCTGCGGAATGCCAGACGACGAGCGCGGGTTTTCCAAGCTGCGCCGCGATCCACCCGCAGGGGACTCCAAAGTGGCCGATCACGGCGTCCCACTCCCTTGCGCGACCACGGGCTTTCCGCCACAGCGAAAACGGATACGAGACAAGCCCTGGCCAGGTTCGGGGATCGCGCGTGTTGTCGGGCACGCCCGCGCCGTAGAAGGTCTCCGGCCAGTGCGGCGGCTTCGGGTAGCGAACCCACACCGGCCCGGTTCGCGCGACGTCCTTCGATGCTGGTGCGAGGACGTCCACGTCATGGCCGCGCGCAGTCAGTCCGCGGACCATTCCTTCGACAAAGGACCCCGCCACGTCGCCTTCAAAGCGCGGGTAGCCAGTGGTCAGGACACCGAGGCGCATCTACGACGAAACGGCGAGGGCTCGGCGCGTGCGTCGCCAACGCCGCCACGCTGCGCGCACGAGCAGTCCAGGGATCACGAACAAGGCGTCGCGTAGGCTCACTCCGCTCTTTTCGTCCGCGTAGACCGGACGCACGGTGACCTCCTCGATCGGTACGTCAGCCCGTGCGAGCGCCCCCAGCAGGTCGTTCGGATAGCCGTAGCGCGGCCACATCGCGGCGAGGTCCACGCGTGCCGCCGCATCTCGGGAAAGCGCCGTGAACCCACACTGGGAATCTCGCACCGGGAGACCGGTCGCGATACGCGTCAGCCACGCGAGAACATGATTGCCAAGCCAACGCGTGAGCGGCATGCGCTGGCGCGCCTCTGGAAAGCTCAGGCGATCCCCCTTCGCATACCCCGCGCGACGGCGAGCGACCGGTGCGACCACTCGTGGAAGATCTTCCGGGTCCATCTGCGCATCGCCGGCCATGACGACCGCGATGTCCGCGCCCCGCTCAAAGGCGAGGCGATACCCGGTCGCGATCGCGGCGCCGACGCCTCGGTTTTCGTCGTGGCGATGCACGATCAGTCGCGGGTCGCGCGTTTCCTCAGCCGCTGAGGCCGTCTCGTCGTCGCTCCCGTCGTCCACGACAACGATGCGATCGATCCACGCGGGCATCGAGCGGATGGTCTTCGCGATCAAACGCTCCTCGCGATATGCCGGAACGACGACTGCTACGCGCAGGCCGGGAAACATGCTGGGGCTTTACTCGACGGTGACCGTCTTGGCGAGGTTGCGCGGCTGGTCGACGTCCGTGCCCTTAAAGTCCGCCACGTAATACGCGTAGAGCTGCAGCGGAAGCACCGTCAAAAGCGGGGTCAGTTCCTCCGGAACCGGCGGCACCTCGATCAGATCGTGGCTCACCGCACGCGCGGCCTCATCCCCTTCGGTAGCGACCGCAATCACGAGCGCGTCGCGCGCTTTCGCCTCCTCGAGGTTGCTGAGGCTGCGCTCGTAGTGCGCATCCTTCGGCACGAGGCAGATCACCGGCACCTTCGCGTCGATGAGCGCGATGGGGCCGTGCTTCATCTCGCCGGCCGCGTAGCCCTCTGCGTGCACGTAGCTGATCTCCTTCAGCTTGAGCGCGCCTTCGAGAGCGATCGGAAAGCTCAGCCCCCGACCGAGATAGAGCACATCCCGCGCATCGACGTAGCGTCGCGCGAGGTTTGCCACCAGCTGCCGTGTTCCGGCGAGCACGTCCTGCATGGTTTGCGGAATCCGTGCGAGACCCTCGACCAGCGTTCCCGCCGCTTCGGCGTCGAGTGTTCCGCGGCGACGTCCTAGCCAGATGCTGAGCATCAGGACGTTCACGAGCTGCGCCGAAAAGCACTTCGTTGAAGCGACCCCGATTTCTGGACCGGCGTGTGTGTAGAAGACCGCGTCGGCCATGCGCGGAATCGCGCTCCCGATGACGTTGGCGATGGCGAGAACCTTCGCGCCCTTCGCCTTCGCCTCTTTCGCAGCCACCAGCGTGTCGAGGGTCTCCCCTGACTGACTGACGGCGACGACGAGGTCGCCTTCGTCGATGACCGCGTCGCGCCCGCGAAACTCGCTGGCGAGCTCCACCACCGTCGGCACCTTCGCGAGCCGCTCGAGGTAGTAGCGCCCCGTCATCGCGGCGTGATGACTGGTGCCGCAGGCGAGAAGAATCACGCGCCGAATCGCCTTGGCTTCGGTCTCACTCAGACCGATCTCGTGGCCGTGAATGTCCTGCGACTCGCGGTCGAGGCGCCCGCGCAGCGTGTCCTCGATGGCGCGCGGCTGCTCAAAGATCTCCTTGAGCATGAAGTGTTTGTAGCCGGCCTTTTCGGCCATCACCGGCGACCAGTCGATGCGCTGCGGCGGCCGCTCCACCGGCGTTCCGTCGACCTTTGAGAGCGTCACACCGCCGGCCTCGAGGACCGCGAGCTCTCCATCGTCGAGAAAGATCATCTCGCGCGTGTAGGGAAGCAGCGCCGGGATGTCGCTCGCGCAGAACGACTCGTTTTCCCCGAGACCCACGACCAGCGGCGACGAGCTCTTCGCGACGACAATGCGATTCGGTTCCTTTTCGGAGAGCACCGCGATCGCGTACGCGCCTTCGAGCTCGGCGAGCGCTGCCCGAACGGCGGCCTCAAGGTTCTTCCCGGACTCGACCTGCCGATGCACCAGATGGGCGACGAGCTCCGTGTCGGTGTCGCTGACGATCGAGCACCCTTCCTCGGTGAGCCGCTTTCGAAGCTCGAGGTGGTTTTCGATGATGCCGTTGTGCACCACGGCAACCGGTCCCGCGATGTGCGGATGCGCGTTCACCTCCGAAGGCCGCCCGTGCGTCGCCCAGCGCGTGTGGCCAATTCCAACCTCGCCCTCGAGCGGTTGTTCGCGGAGTGCGCTCTCGAGATTGCGGAGCTTTCCAACCGCGCGGAGAACCTCGATCCCCTTCTTTCGGCCGTGCACCGCCAGACCGGCGGAGTCGTACCCGCGATATTCGAGGCGCCTCAGCCCATCGAGCAGAATGGGCGCGCTGGATTGGCTACCGACGTAGCCGACAATGCCGCACATGGTGTCTCCTGCGTTCGTTGCCTCGAACGCTTATTCATTCGAAGGTTGTTCCGAAGATCCGGCACCTTCGGGCTGCGCGTCCAATTGTTGGATCACCGTGCCGTCGCCATCGACCACCGTCACCGGGCCCCAGCGTCGAAGATCCTGCGCCACCGCGGCCGCTTCGCCGACGACCAGAACGAGCATCTTGTCGGGCCGAATATGCCGCTGCGCCGACGCGAGGGACTCCGCCGGCGCGACCTCACCGATGCTGGTTCGAAAGCTCGTCCAGTAGTCGTCTTCGAGACCGAAGATCCGAAGGTCCGCAACCATGCTGGCAATCTTTCCGGGCGTGTCGATCTGCAGCGGAAACGAGTCGCTAAGAAAGCGCTGCGCGGCGCGGAGCTCTTCCTGAGGTGGCGCTTGCTCGACGATGCGGTCGAAGTTCTCGAAGAACGCTTCCACCGCCTGGCCGGTGACTTCCGTTCGCACCGACGCATACGCGACAAAGGGCGCCACCCCCACGCGATCCCCGAGCTGGCTGTAGGCGCCGTACGTGAGGCTGCGCCGCTCGCGAAGGTCCATGAAAAGGCGCGACGCCGCGGAGCCGCCGAGCACCTGATTGGCGACCATGAAGTTGATGTAGTCTTCGTGGCGCCGCTCGATGCCGAGGTTGCCGAGAAGGATCACCGACTGCACCGCCCCGGGGCGGTCGACGACGACCACCTCGCGGGTTTCGCGGCGCGTGAGGTCCGGAAGGTCCACCGCTGTCACCGCGCGTCCCGACCAGCGTCCGAAGGCGCGCGTTGCGGACGCCTGAACCTGCGCCGGCGTTACATCACCGACCGCAACGAGAAAGGAATTGCTCGGCACGAAATGCCGGCGATGCCAGCGAACGAGGTCCGTCCGCCGTACACGCTGAATCACCTCTTCCGTGGTGTCGACGCGCCCGTAGGGATGATCCCCGTAGAGCCGCCGGTAAAACGCGCGCCGCGCTAGAAAGTTCGGGCGCTTGCTCATCAACGCGAGCCGGTCGCGCTCGCGTCGCTTGAGTTTGTTGAGCTCCTGCTGATTGAAGGCGGGCTGTGTCGCCACTTCCGCTAGGATCGACATGGCATCGTCGAGGTGCTCCGAGAGCGCGCGAAACACGAGGTGCACGTTCTCCTCGTCGGCGCCCGTCCAAAGGTCCGCGCCGAGGAACTCCACGCGCTCGGCAAGCTGCGCGCTCGACTGACGTCGCGTTCCCTCTTCGAGCATCTGGGCGACGAGATCCGAGAGCCCCTGCAGGTTTTCGGGATCCGTTTCGGCGCCGCTGCGCACAACCAGCCGGAGGTACACGACGGGCAGCTGATGCCACTCCACCGTGTTCAGCTCGAGACCGTTGCCAAGTTCCGCCCGTTGAATCGGTGGAAAGGCGATGTCGCGCGCGGGGCCTGATTCAGGCGGCGCTACCTTGGTCGGCGGCGCCTGCGCGATGGGCTCGATGCGCGGTTCGAGAGGCGGCACCGTCGCTTCCGGAACCGAAGACCCGCCGCACGCCGCGAACGACCCGAGGGCCGACGCGATCACAAGGACCAGAACCCGCTTCATCGTCCACCTCCTTCACCCGCTGCCGAGGAGGTTGGAATCACGTCCAGCACGGTGCGGTTCGTCGCGTCGAAGTACTGACGCGCGACCCGCTGCACGTCCTCCCGCGTCACCGCGAGGTAACGATCGAGTTCCGTGCGAACGAGCGCCGCGTCGCCGAAGTACATCTCAAACTCCGCCAGGTTGCGGGCGCGTGACATGTTCGACTGAAGACCGAACACAAAGTAGCCACGTACGCGATTCCGCACCTTTTCAAGCTCGCGCTCGGTGATGCCGCGTCGCGCGATGCTCTCGAGTTCCTCGAGGATCACGGCCTGCGCCTCGCTCGGCGGATGGCCGCTCGCCATGACCGCAAAGAACGAAAAAAGGTCTGGGCCGCGGCGGTCATCCGTACCGACGCTCACCGTCTGGCAGATCTCCTGCTCCTTCACGAGCTTCTGGTAGAGACGAGATGACGCTCCGTCCCCGAGCACCAGCGCGAGCATTTCGAGCGGATAGTGATCGGGCGTTCGGTTACGCGGGATGTGATACGCGATGTGAAACGCGGGAAGCTGCGCGTGCGCATCCGGCATCGACTCGCGGCGCTCGGCGGTTTGCGGCTGAAGCTCGGGCGGGGAGTACGCCGGTACTTCCTGGGCTTCGATCTCACCGAAGTGCTCTCGCACGAGTGTCATCGCTTCCTCCGGATCGAAGTCGCCCGCGATGCTCAGCACCGCGTTGTTCGGCCGGTAGTAGCGATCAAAGAACTGCTGCACGGCTTCCAGGGGCGCGTTGTCGAGGTCCTGCATCTCCCCGATCGTCGAATGCGCGTAGGGCCAGTAGTCGCCGTACGCGAGCTCGTTGATGCGCAGCGAGCTGAGCGCGTAGGGCTGGTTCTCGTAGGACTGCCGCCGCTCCTCTTTGACGACCTGTCGCTGGTTTTCGAAGTTCTCCGTCGTCACCGCGAGGGAGCGCATGCGGTCCGCTTCGAGCCAGAGTCCGAGGGCGAGCTCGTTCGAGGGGAGCGTCTCGAAGTAGTTCGTCCGGTCGTGGCTGGTCGTTCCATTCAGCGAGCCACCGCGGTTCATGATGAGCTGAAAGTGCTCGCCCTTGCCGACGTTCGCCGACCCCTGAAACATCATGTGTTCGAAGAGATGCGCAAAGCCGGAGCGCCCGACCTCCTCGTTCCGCGAGCCGACGTCGTAGTAGACGGCGATGGCCACCGTCGGAACGGTCCGGTCCGGGCTCAGGACGATGCGAAGACCGTTGTCCAGCGTGTGCCGCTCGATGGGAAGGCCGGCCAGCGACGAGGCGGCCGCGTCGGCTTCCTGGGCCTGCGTCGGGGCCGCCACGGGCAGGCCGAGGCCGGAGAGCGCCAGGCCGGCGAGGGTGAGGAGCGCGAGGGCCGCGCGGGGCGGAGGCGGTCGTCTCATGGGGCTGCCGGCTTACCACGGGAGCGGGCCGGGCGCCCTCACGCGATCTGGACATCCGCGTACCGACGCCTTGACGGGCTCTCGGCATCCCCCCAACATCGCCGATCCCCATGACGGCCGCCGTACTGTCGATTGGCACCGAGCTCACCCGAGGCGAGCTGGTCAACTCCAACGCCGCCTGGCTCGGCGACCAGCTGACCGCCGTCGGGCTAGAGGTTCGGACGCACCTGACCGTGGGCGACGACCTATCCCACATCGGAGGGGTGCTGCGTCGCATGGCGGCGGAAGCCCGGGTGATCGTCGCGACCGGCGGCCTCGGGCCGACCTCCGACGACATCACCGCGCGCTCCGTGGCGACGGCGCTCGGCGTCGAGCTGGTGCGCGACCAGGCGAGCTTCGAGCACATCAAGCGCCTCTACGCCTCCCGGGGGCGCGAGCTCGCCGGCAAGAGCGCCGAGCAGGCGGACTTCCCGGCGGGAGCGACCATCCTACCCAACGGCATCGGTACGGCGCCGGGCTTCGCCGTCGACGCCTTCGGCGCGCGCGCCTTCTTCCTCCCGGGCGTGCCCCGGGAGATGAAGTCGATGTTCCGGGAGGCCGTGCTCAAGCACATCGCCAGCCTCGGGACGCGGACGAC
>JBCDAA010000462.1:0-6659 GCA_039186435.1 Myxococcota bacterium
CATCAACGCGGACTGCGGCGCGCTCCATCCGGAAGCCTGCGCCGCCGAAGTCGCCGCCAAGGGCGCGGCGATGGGAATCGCCCTTGATGGCGACGCGGACCGCGTCATCGTCCTCGACGAAAAGGGACAGGTTGTTGACGGCGACGCCGTGATGGCGCTTTGTGCGACCCACATGATCAAGACCCAGCGCCTCAAGAAGAACACTCTGGTCGCGACGGTGATGAGCAACCTGGGGCTTGAGCACGCCATGGAGCGGGCCGGCGGGCGGCTTCAGCGCTGTGCGGTCGGCGACCGCTACGTGGTCGGCGCGCTTCGCGAGGGCGGCTATAGCCTCGGCGGCGAACAGAGCGGCCATCTCATCTTCCTCGACCACGCGACTACGGGCGACGGGCTCGTGGCGGCGCTCCAGGTGCTCGCGATCTTGCTCGAAACGGGTGTCCCGCTCTCGCAGCTTGCCGGCGAGGTGATGGAGCGCGTTCCGCAGGTGCTGGTCAATGAGACCTTCACCGATCGCCGGCCCCTCGAAGAGATGGCGGAGACAACCAAGGCCATTCGCGCCATCGAAGACAAGCTCGGTAAGGACGGACGCGTCCTCGTTCGCTGGAGCGGCACCGAGCCGAAGCTTCGCGTGATGGTCGAGGGCCCGGGCGAAATCCGCGACATGGCCGAGACGATCCTCGACGCTGCGCGCACGGATATGAAGTAGCTACGGGGCCTCGGCCGGAACCGTCACGACGACGTTGACGTTCGCGGGCTCGACCGCCGTGACCTCAACGCCCGGGGGCACGCCCCGCACCGCGACCGGAACGAGCGCCGGACCTGCGTCGAGACCTCCGAGATCGATGACAGCCTGCACCTGGGCGGGGTCGATGAGGTCGATCTCGCTCGGCAACCCCCGCACACTGACCGACACCATCGCAGGCTCGGTCTGGCGGCTTTCGCCTCCTTCGATGACCACGGAGAGACCTGGGAACGCGCGCTCGGCCAGGTCGCGCATCACCTCAAAACGAACCTCGATCGGCTCCTCGTCGAGGATGCGGCAGTGCTCGCAAAGGGGCTCGAGGGGAACGCGCCTCGTGTGGGCGCCGACGCCGATGGAGGTGAGCTCCAGGGGCTCCGTTCGCACGACCCGAAGCGGCTCGAGCTGCTCGCGGGGCCCAACCACGCGAACCTCGAAGGGTTCAACGCGGGGCGGTGCGCCGAGCGCGAGACCTTCCGGCGGCGCTCCCTCGACCCGCGCCTGCACGGGAAGGGAGCGTTCAAGCCGGTCGGCCCAGCGAAGGGGAATGGACGTTGGCGCGACCTGCGTGATCGTGATGCCCGCGGGTACGTCGAACTCGTCGTCCGCAAAGTAGTAGTAGCGAAGGTCGGTATCAGTCAGCTCGATCTGCACCGGCGGAAGAAGCTCGGGGCGAATCGCATTGACCTGCGAGCGGCTTCCCTTGAGCGTAATTCGAACGCGATCGGGTAGGTCGCTGACCAGCATCTTTCCGGACTCGGGCGCCGGAAGAAGCGCGACGACGTCGACGAAGACCGAACGCTGGGCATCCTCGGCACCGCGCACGATCGAAAAGAGAACGATGGCCGCCACGAGTGAGGTGAGCTTGAGACCGAGGTTGTTGGTCACGATCTCGCGAAGCGAACGCTCCCGCTTCATCCGGTTTGCTCCTCCGCCGCGGCGGAGACGACTTCTTCTTCCTCGAGCTCGGGCACCATGCTGGTGCGCATTTCCTTGCCCTTCGCCTTCGCCTTCGGCTTGGAGACCGGACGATAGAAGAGACCGAAGATGGCATCGCGAAGGGAGTCCGCGTCGAGGTTTCGGACGATGTTGCCGTGAAAGCAAAGCGACATCGCGCCACGCTCTTCGCTCACCACGATGACCACCGCATCCGTCTCTTCGCTGATTCCGAGGGCCGCGCGATGGCGCGTTCCAAGCGTGCGATCGTGGGAACCCCCGCTCAGTGGAAGCACGGCGCCCGCCTGCCAGACGCGCCCCTCTCGCACGATCACCGCGCCGTCGTGCATTGGGTTTTCGAAGCTCGGAATGAAGATCGAGTAGAGCAGCTCCTTGGTGATCGTCGCGTCGAGGAGCGTTCCTTCGGTGATGAACTCGTCCAGCGTCGCGTCGCGCTCAAACACAATCAAACCGCCGATTCGT
Organism: Myxococcota bacterium; assembly: GCA_039186435.1. Taxonomy (GTDB): domain Bacteria; phylum Myxococcota_A; class Polyangia; order Polyangiales; family Houyiibacteriaceae; genus JALVDI01. The sequence goes on from JBCDAA010000462.1 coordinate 2,159, forward strand.
TTCTGCGCGAGGGACGACGCGGCTTTGACGACCTCCTCGATCACGGCGGTTTCCCGTGCCGTACGGCGACCCCGAAAGAGAGGCCCGCGGCCCACCCGCATGAGCGCGCGGCGAATGTCCTCCTGAAAGATGACGACGACCACGAGCACCAGGTAGGTGACGAGGGAGTCGAGCATCGTCCAAATCGTCAGAAACCCTGCGCGCTGCGCGATGCTGTACCCGATGAAGACGAGAATCACGCCGATGGCCATCTGCATCGCGCGCGTTCCTCGCAGCACGACCAGACCCCAGTAGATGATCGCCGCAACGATGCCGATGTCGATGCAGTCGCGGATGACTTCCCAGGCGCTTCGTTCAAAGAACGCACCGAGGCCTGCCGCCAAATCCAGGAAGTACTGCGTAATCTCCACTACGCAGCCTCCTCCCCATCGGCACCGGAGCGGCTCGCAGGGATCGACGCCTCCGTCACCCGCAGCGCTTGAAGAGACTCCGCAACGTCGTGCACCCGAATCGCGTGGGCGCCACCCACCGCCGCCAACGTCACCGCCGCCAAGCTACCCGCTAGCCGCTGCTGGGGACCCGGCGGCTCACCGCTCGGGCAAGGCGCGAGCGCCGCGATGAAGGATTTTCGAGACGCCCCCACAAGAACCCGTTGCCCGGTCGCGACGAATCGTTCGGTCGCGCCGAGAAGCGTTGCCGACTGCTCCGCGGTCTTCGCGAAACCGATGCCTGGATCGATCCAGATTCGCGCACGCGCGACCCCCGCGGAGATGGCCCGCTGGGTCGAATAAGCAAGTTCCTCAAGCACCTCGTCCACAACATTGTCGTAGGCGATGTTCGGTCCGGCAACTTCGCCGCGACCTCGGTTGTGCATCAAGACCACTTCGGCGTCATGTGCCGCGACCACCTCGAGGAGAGACTCGCTGCCCCCGCTGACGTCGTTGATGATGTGGGCACCAGCCTCAAGAGCCGCAGCGGCAACCTCGGCCTTCACGGTATCGACCGAAACCACTGCGCCTCGAGCAACCAAGCCCTCAACGACCGGAACGACTCGCCGGAGCTCCTCTTCGACGGGAACCCGAAGCGCCCCGTCTCCATACGTCCGGCCGGCCGGTCGGGAACTTTCACCCCCGACATCGATCACGTCGGCCCCGGCCGCGAGCATCGCCTCTGCGTGAGCGAGCGCGCGCTCGACGGTCTCAAAGCGGCCGCCGTCACTGAAGGAATCAGGCGTCACATTCAGAACGCCCCACAGCGAACATCTCGCCGAGGGCGTTCTCAGGGAGCCGTGCTCCTTCTGTGGCGTGGAGCGCATTGCGCCCCCCATGACCCCCTCCGTTCCGCGCCCTACCCAGCGCTTGGCACCTCGCGCGGACGCGGTTGAAAGATCGAACCCTTGCGCTTTTCCTTCGCTTCGCGGCGCTTGTCCGCGTAGCTCGGAATCACCACTCGCTCGGGCGGAGGAAGCTCTTCCCCCTTAAGAATCGCATCGAGCTCCACGCGCCCGATGGTCTCGCGCTCAAGAAGCGCGTTGGCGATGGCGTCGAGCTTGTCGCGGTTCGCCTCGAGGAGCTCCTTCACCCGGTCGTACTGCTCAGCGATCATTTCGCGGACCTCCGCGTCGATCTCCTTCGCCGTCGTCTCCGAGTACTCCTTGTGGTACTGCGCGCCGAGGAAGCCGGACTCTTCTCGCTCCACGTACGCGAGGGGCCCCATCTTCGGGCTCATGCCCCACTGCGTCACCATCGCGCGGGCAAGCTGGGTCGCCTTCTTGATGTCGTCCGCCGCGCCGCTCGTGAGCTGGGCGAAGACGACCTCTTCCGCGAGGCGGCCTCCGAGGGCCATCGCGATCCGGTCGAGGGCCTGAACGCGTGACACGCTGAGACGGTCCTCTTCCGGAAGGGCCATCGTCACACCCAGCGCCGGTCCGCGCGGGATGATCGTGACCTTGTGAATCGGGTCGTGGTTTTCGAGAAGCATGCCGACAAGCGCGTGTCCCGCCTCGTGATACGCGGTGGTTCGCTTTTCCTTGTCAGAAATCACCATCGACCGACGCTCCGAGCCCATCAGGACCTTGTCCTTGGCCATCTCGAAGTCGTTCATGGACACGAAGTCCTTGTCCTGCCGAGCCGCGAGAAGCGCGCCTTCGTTGACGAGGTTTTCGAGATCCGCACCGCTGAAGCCAGGGCTTCCTCGGGCGATCACCTCGAGATCGACGTCCGGCGCGAGAGGCACCTTTCGCGTGTGCACCTGAAGGATGCCCACGCGGCCGCGAAGGTCCGGGCGGGGCACCACGATGCGGCGGTCGAAACGGCCCGGGCGCAGAATCGCCGGGTCGAGCACGTCCGGACGGTTGGTCGCCGCGATGATGATCACGCCGTCGGTCGACTCGAAGCCGTCCATCTCGACGAGGAGCTGGTTGAGGGTCTGCTCGCGCTCGTCGTGGCCGCCGCCGAGGCCAGAGCCGCGATGGCGACCGACCGCGTCGATCTCGTCGATGAAGATGATGCAGGGCGCATGCTTTTTGCCCTGCTCAAAGAGGTCCCGGACGCGGCTCGCGCCGACACCCACGAACATCTCGACAAAGTCCGAACCGGAGATGCTGAAGAAGGGCACCCCCGCTTCGCCCGCGATGGCGCGCGCGAGAAGCGTCTTGCCCGTTCCGGGCGCACCCATCAGCAGCACGCCCTTCGGAATGCGTCCGCCGAGGCGCTGAAACTTCTTCGGGTCCTTGAGGAACTCGATGATCTCTTCGCAGTCGTCCTTCGCTTCGTCGATGCCCGCGACGTCCGCAAAGGTGACCTTGTTCTGAGATTCGTTCAGCAGCCTCGCGCGCGATTTCCCGAAGCTCATCGCTTTGCCGCCGGAGGCCTGCAGCTGTCTCATGAAGAAGAAGAAGATTACGAGCAGGAAGATCATGGGGAGCCAGGTCACCAGCAAACTGGTCCACAGACTGTTCTGATCTTCGGGCAGCCACTCCACCGACACGTTGTGATCTTCGAGAAGCTGATCGACGCGATCCGAAAGACGACCGTTGGTCATCTTCTTCTCCGGCCCGCGCTCGGTCTCGAGAACGTACTCGTACTGACCGCTGTGTTCCGACGGCTGAATCTTGACGCGCTCGACCTGACCGTCGCGCACATGCGTCAGGAACTGACTAAACGCGACCGTCCGCGGCTGCTCCTCACCCTTCACCAAGTTCCAAATGGCGACGAACATCAGGATGAGAAGGACCCAGAGAAGGAGGGTCTTGTGGCTTTGCTTCACTCTGCGACCTCGTGTGCCGGCGGTGCCGACGCTGCCCCTCCCCCACCACCTGGCAAGGAAGAGTTTGAGAGGGGCATAGGGCCCCTCGGAGGTAGCACGAAGCGCACTACCCCTTCAATCTTCGTAAACCCGGTTGGGACCCGGCGCAAGAGCCGGAAATGTCTTCGAAATCGATTCATCGAACGCGGGTCCGGGAAACCTGTCGGGGCGGCCCCGGACAAGCCCTCTCCGCAACCGCGCGCGTTTGGACCTGCCCTGCCCTTTCGACAGCTTCTGGGGTTCCTAGGTTGGGTCGTCGTCCCGCCGCAATCGTGACCGGGTTCGTCGCGGCTTTTGGTCCATGACAAGCACCTCGCCCTCGAGGTGGACGCCCCAGCCGTCCCCGAGAAGGACCTCCCCCTTCCCCGACGAAACAAGCTCCTCCAGGGCCTCGATGTGGGCGCGGCGAGGCACCTGGCCGGACGAAGCCGCCCATCGAGTGAGCGCTTCGCGTCGAGCGACCGGTGCCGCCGCTTGCAAAACCCGTCGATCGAGACCGCCATCCCGTTTGCTTCGAGACCACAGACGCAATCCGCGCGCACGCGCCTCACGGCGTATCTGGCGCGCTTCATCCGCCAGAGCGGCCAGATGCGGCACGAGCTGAGGATCTTCCCCCAGGAGGCCGCGAAGGCGCACCCGCTCAAATCGCTCGTCCTCGTTGGACGGGTCCTCGGCCCAGGGGATGCCTTCGCGCTCCAGAAACGCGCGAAGGTCTGCACGCCGAAGATCGAGCAGCGGCCGAACCACCCCATCCTCGCGGCGCGGCTCGATCCCGGCGAGACCGTTCACCCCAGCGCCGCGCAGGATTCGGCTGAGCACCGTCTCGGCCTGATCGTCAGCCGTGTGGCCCGTCGCAATCTTGCCCCCCTTCGCGATCTCTCGGAGCGCCTGGTAGCGAAGCTCCCTCGCTGCCTCTTGAAGGTTGGCGCCGCGTGGGAGGTTCACCTTCGAGGTCGCGAAGGGGATTCCCAGCTCCTTGGCCTGCGACGCCACCAGGGCGAGTTCGTCCGCCACGGGACGAAGACCGTGGTCGATCGTCGCCGCCGTCAACGTCATCGAAAGCTCCGTCCGCAGGCGCGCCAGGAGATGAAGGAGTGCGATGCTGTCACCGCCACCCGAGCATGCGACCACAAGGTGATCCCCCTCGCGGAGCAAGCGACGCTCGCGAATCGTCCGCCGAACGCGAGCTAGCACG
>JBCDAA010000463.1:0-6653 GCA_039186435.1 Myxococcota bacterium
CGCTCTGCGCGGAACTTCAATCGCAGCTGAGCGCCACCGTCGAGGGCACACTCACCCTTCGCTGCGAACGCGTGGAAGCGGACCACGTCGAGCTTCGAAACGTCCGCCTCACGAGCCCCGAGGGAACGACCTTGGCCCGCCGCGAGCGAGTGTCCGCAGACGTCGACCTCGCAAGTCTGGCCAACGGACGTATCGTCGCGCGACGCGTCGCCCTTGAACGGCCGCTGGTGGATCTTCAAGACCTCGCCGCGTGGGAAGCCCTCGTCGCCACGGACGAAGAAGAACCTAGCGACGCGCCGCTCGATCTCCCCGACATCGAGGTCTCTCGCGTGCAGCTTCGCGAGGGCAGCGTGTTGCTGCCGGACGGCTGGCGCCTTCGCGGCATCTCCCTCGATGCAGCGGTCTTTCTCGGAACGCCCAAGGCCTCAGATATTCGCGCTGTGGTGCACTCGCTCGAGGCGGCTGCAGAACGAAACGACACCGACGTCGCTCGCGTCGCGGTGGAAGGAACCCTGGACGTCGACGGAGAATCGGAGCTTCGGGTCGAGGTCGCATCCGAAAGCGACCGTCTGCACGCGCAGGCAACGCTGCACGCGCTCGAGCGTTTCGAAGGCGAACTGAACGGAGAGCTCTCACCGGCGATCTTCGAGGCGCTCGGCGAACCCAACCTGGCGGAGGAAGTGAGCACCGCGGTCACGTTGCACTCGACCTTTGAGGGACAGACCGACGGGGGCACCGCAACCGCAACGATCGACACCGACGGAGGTCAGATCGCGCTTCGCGGCGGATGGGGTACGGAGTTCTTCGTCGAGGTCGACACGCAGAACCTCGCCCTCGGCGCCCTGGCGCGATCGCTTCCCGACGCGAGTGCATCCGCCTCGCTGCGCGCTCGCCTCACCCTCGACGGAGCCCTTACCGTTCACGGCACCGACCTCGCCTACGACGGGTACGTTCTCCCCGAGATCGAGCTCGAGGGCACCGTCGACGAGGAAGCGCTCTCGATTCGATCGGTGGACCTCCCGCATCTTCGTCGCGGCGGACATTTCGATCTAACCGGCCGCGTCGGCTTTGACGGCGAGACCGACCTGCGCCTTGACGCCGACCTCCCGCAGCTCGCCCGCGACGCAAACCTCCGCCGGCTCGCCCCCGGCATGCAAAGCGCCCTTCGCGCCAATCTGCGCATTCAGACTCGAGGCCCGGAAATCGACGCCCAGGGAACACTCCGCGCGTCGTCGTTCTCCTTCGCCGGCGCCTCCGCAGACTCGCTGGAGATTCGCGGCCGGGTGAGCGGGCGGGTCGCTGCTCCGGTCGTCAACGCGACCCTTCGCGGCCAGGGGATTCGCTCCGGTCAACTCCGCGCCGAATCCGCAGACGTTTCGATCACCGGCGGACCGCGACCCGGCGGTCCGGCCTATCGGCTCGTCGGTCAGGGGGCCGACGGGCCTCGAACGCTTCGGGCAGATGTGACGCTGCGACAGGGCGAACGCGACCTCACGCTCGACGGACTCGTCACCGCGAACGCGATCTGGTCCGCACCCGTCGAAGCGCGTTTGGACGGGGTCGCCATTCAGAACGGGCGCGTCGATCTTCGGGGCGTTCGCGTCACCAGCCGAGACGGTCTGTCGGCGGAGGTCGCCGGCACGCTCGGGCGCCAAAGCGACCTGCGACTCTCCGTGGTGGAGCTCGACCTCGCGGAGCTCGATCGCCGCGCGCATCTCGGGCTCGATCTCGCCGGCACCGCGCGCGTGCGACTCATTCTGGAAGGGTCTCTTCGCGCGCCGGAGGGTCGACTCGAAGGCGAGGTGGAAGGACTCTCGGCAAAGAACCTCCCAGCGTCGGAGGTCACCTTTCGCGGGACCGTTTCGCAACAGGACGCGCGCGCGCTCATTTCCGCGTCCTTCGATCTCCAAGGTCCCTTGGCCCGCGCGAACGGAAACGTCGCTGCGCTCTTTCCCGAACGCGATCCCCAGCGCGACCCCCTCAACGCGAACCTCGACATCGACCTCAACGTGGAGAGCGACGACCTCTCGATCCTCGTGCAAGCGCTCGAACTCCCGCCCCTCGAAGGCGGCGCGCGCATCAACCTCGAAGTGGGGGGAACGCCGAACGCGCCCCTCGCCGCCCTGCAGGCACACGGTACGGCACTCCGTTTTCAGAGCGGCGATCCACTCACCCTGCACGCCGAAGGCTCCCTCCAGGACGGGCATGCGCAGGTCGAGACGTCGATCGGTGACGAACGCGGTTCGATCGCGTCCCTTCGCGCTTCTCTTGCCAACCTCGACCCCACCGCGGTTTCGCCGGAGGATCTCCTACGCGAGCCGCCCGATCTGGCCGTCGAGGTCGATCGACGCCGCCTCGACGAACTGCCGCGTCCCTGGCGCATTGCGCAGCCCATCAGCGTCGAGGGACGCGTTCGCGTCGACTCGCAATGGCGGGGCGAAGGATCGCTTCTCGCGTTTCACCAGGCCCGGGACTCCGGCTGTGAGAACGACCATCAGAGCAGACTTCACGCCGGACTTCGGCTCGAAGACGACGTCCTTCGGGTCGAACTCACCGGAACGGTGGACGGCTCGCAGACGGTGTCGGCGGACACGGAGTTCGCGGCGCCCGTCGCGACTTGGCTATCGCGCGGACTCCCCGAAGTCCTGCCCGCGGTTCGCGCCAACGCCACGATCGCGTCCCTACCGCTGGCGGCGTTGCCGGTCGCCTGCGAGCAAGCCACCGGCGCACTCTCTCTCGACCTCGAGGCGGAGGGACTTTTAACCGAACGCCCCGAGATGACCTTGGGCGGCAACATCGCGGACCTTCAGCTTGGTGAAGCCGAACCCATCAACCTTCGCCTCGGGGGCGTGCTCTCTCCCCGCCACGCGGAAGTCCGTGCGCACGCGGTCGTCGACGGCCGGGAAGCCCTCCGAGCGGCAGGCTCCCTTCCGATCCGCTGGGAACAAGGCGTTCAACCCACCCTTCGGGACCAGCCGTGGGAAGCCGACGTTCGTCTGACGCGCATGCCGATCGCGCCGCTCGTCGCTCCGGTTCCGGTGGTGGTCCAGCCCTCCGGATCTGTCGATGGCAACGTGCATCTCGCCGGAATCGGCGCGGACGCGACGGCCCGCGGCGCCCTCGAGCTTCAGTCGATTTCCGCCACCATCACCGACCCGTATTTGCGCCTCGAGGATCTCCGCGGGGCGGTGCGCCTCGACGACGCTGGGCTCACTCTCGACAACCTGCAGTACCGCGACCGCGACGGTCGCTTCCGCGTGAACGGACACATCGCGATCGAGGGGACGAGTCCCGAGCGCGCGGACCTCACGGTGTCCGCGCGGCAGATGCCGATGCGCGTGGACGGTGTGACCTACGCTATCGTCGACGCAGAGGCGACGATCGACGCGACCCTCGCGGACGAGCCGCGGGTAAACGTCGCGCTACGACGCATGACCGTGGAGGTTCCCGAGGCCGCGGGTCGCCAGCTGCAGTCGAGCGAAACACACCCCGACGTTCTCTTCGTGGACGAGGTCGGTTTCGAGACCGCGCGTCGCGACGCGTGGCGAGAGGTTCCGGACGAAGAACGCGAAACCACGACGAGTCCCCCCGGCCCGCCACTACGCGTTCGCGTCGACGCGGAGCCCTTCTGGGTGCGCCGCGACGACTTCAGCGTGCAGCTGCGCGCCGGCCTCGACATCACAACGGGCGCCCAAACGACCATCGCGGGCCCCCTCGATGTCCGCCGCGGCTTCATCGAACTCCTCGGGCGCTCCTTCGACTTCGAACGCGGCGAGATCCGCTTTGCAGGCGGACGCGAAGTTGACCCGATCCTGGATCTTGCCGCGGTGCACACGCTGCGAACCGGCGAAACGGTCACCGTCAACATCACCGGACATCTCACGCGCCCGGAGCTCGCGTTTTCGTCGTCGGCGCCCGGCGTTGAAAGCACCCGCGACGTGCTCGCGCTGCTCGTTCGCGGCCGCACGGACTCGACCATTCAAACCGCCCAGGAGCAGGCGACGTCCGCACTTGCGGGCCTCATGGCCGGCTTTCTCAGTTCCCTCACGCGCAGCGAGTTCGGACGCTACGTACCGGTCTTTCGCGTGGAGTCCGAGGGGGCCGGAAGCGCGCGCATTCGGGCAGGCTTTACCGCCGACAGCATCATTCCGGAGATCCTCCGCGACGTCGTGCTCGGCGCCTACGTCGAAGGCTTCGTGGGCACCGAACAAGACGAGGGCGACGGCTCGCAACAGGTTACCGGCGGATTTTTGATCGAACTGCTCTTTCCGCGTTCGATCGTCGGCCGCGGGAGCTACCAACAGCCGGCCAACTGGTCCATCGATCTCACCTGGGAGCCTCTGTGAGAGCCCTCGGGGTGCTGCTCGTGATCGCGGGCTGCGCGTCGGTTCCCGCGAACCGCTACGGCGTTGACCGCTTGCGCCTTCACGGCATGGAGGCGATGGACGAGTTCGCGCTGCGGAACTGTCTCGCCACGAGCGAGCGCGCCCGGGCGGGCATCACCTTAGGCGTCCAAGAAGCGGGCGCCTGCGGGGAACCGCCCTTCGACGCCGGGCACGCGCGCCTCGATCTTTGGGCGCGAGGACGGCAGGACTGGCCGCTCTTCGATCGCGTCGCCCTCGAGCAGGACCTCGTTCGCATCGAGCGCTGGTACGTCGCGCGCGGCTACCACAGCGCCACCATCACCGAGGTGAGCGTCAGCCCTGAAGAAGCACAGCGACGCGACGTCCTCGACCCGGACGGCGATGCGCCCTGTGAGCGCCTCGACGACGACGAGGGCTGCGCGGTCGAGATCGACATCACCATCGACGAAGGCGAGCCCACGCTGCTCGGCGCGATTCGAGTTCTTGACGATGACGCGCTCTCGGAAGGGCTGCGTTCCCGGGTGCGCGAGGCCATCCTCCTCGAAGAAGGTGAGCCGGTCGACGAAGCACTCTACGAGGCGAGCAAAGGCGCGATTGCCCTCGCTCTCGCCGAAGCCGGGTACGCGCGGGCACGAGTCGAGGGGCGCCTGTACGTTCACCGCGCCCAGCGACGCGCAGAGGTCGATTTTCGCATCGATGCGGGACCGCGGTGTCGCTACGGGGAGATCGTCGTCGAGGGCGCCGAGGACCTTCCCGTCGCTCCGATCATCGGCGCGGCCAAGATCACCGAAGGCGGCCGCTACAAGTTCAGCGAGCTTCGAGAAGCGCAGCGAGCGATCTTTCGCCTCGGCGCGTTTTCCGCGGTGGTGGTCGAACCGATCCTCGAAGATGCGCGTTCGACCAACGAAGGCGCGCGCGGGCCCGACGCACGAAGAGAGACGGTCGACATTCGCGTCCGGGTCACGCCCGCCAAGCGTTATCGCTTCGGCTTTGGCGTCGGCGTGCAGAGCGGCATCGTTCAACGCGGCACCTTCGAACCCATCAGCGTTCCCCAGTGGGACCTGCACGGGACGATCCGCTTCGAACACCGCAACCTTCTCGGGGGACTCCGCCGCCTCGTCATCGAAGAGCGGCCACGCATGATCATTCAGGAGCCCTTTCCAAGCTTCGAGCAGCCGCGCTTTGGCAACCTCCTCTCGGCCGAACTTCGCCAGCCCGGATTCCTCGAACCCCGAACGACCCTCGTCCTCGGCGCCGAGCACGAGTTCGGCCCGGACCCCTTTGATACGTTCTTTCGACATCGCGTCGACGCACGCATTCTCTTCGAGCGCTTCTTCCTGGACCACAAACTCTTCGCCTCGGTCGGGCTGCACAGCAGCACCTATCGCGTTCCCGGCGGTGAGATGACCAACGACGGCCGGGAGCCTCCCTCAGACTCGGACTTGATGTACCTCGAGCAGGTGCTCCGCCTCGATCTGCGCGACGACCCCAATCGTCCCCACGGCGGGTTTCTCGCGCAGGTAGCGGTGCAGGAAGCGGGCTACTTTCTCTTCTCGTCATGGGACTACGTTCGGGTCGTCCCGGACATCCGCGGCTACATTCCGCTGCCGCGCCGAATCACCCTCGCAATGCGCTTTGCCCTCGGGATGTACTTCATCACCGACGCGGACGGAGACCTCGACGACGCCAGCCAGGATCTCGGACCGCGCGATCTTCGCATTCGCGGTGGAGGCCCCACGGGCAACCGCGGGTATCTCGCCGGACGCCTTGGCGATGGGCGCGACGGAGGAATCCGGCGCTGGGACGCCTCCGTTGAGCTTCGCCTTCCGGTCACCTCCAGCTTTGGCACCGTGGTCTTTACCGACGTTGGCGATGTGAACCGAAACGCCAGTTTTCGTTTCGACCACCCGCAAATGACCGTCGGTTTTGGACTCCGCTACTTTTCGGTCGTCGGGGCCTTTCGAGCGGACTTTGCGTTTCGGGTCCGCCGGGCGACGGTTTTTGGCGAGGACGAGCGCTTTCGCGGCCCCCGCGATGATACGTCCGTCAGCCTCGGCTTTGTGCGATGGCCCGGCGCGTTTCACCTGAGCATCGGCGAGTCGTTCTAGAAATCTGATACCGTAGCGGTGTGGGAGGACGGAGCTTCGGCGCTCAGACCATCGTCGATGGTCAGATTACGATTGCCTATGGCTTCGACGTGGTCGTGCTCGTCTTTCGTGTTCCCGCGTGGAGCCTGGAGATCGCGGAGCGGCTCTACGAGGAGTCCACCGCACTCACGCGCGCCAACCC
>JBCDAA010000464.1:0-6585 GCA_039186435.1 Myxococcota bacterium
CACGGGCGCTGATGAACAGCAGCGGCGAAGCGATCCCGGCGGAGGCGATTTCGCTCGGCGAGACTCGTAGCAAACGCGCGGTGTCGCGAACGCAGTTTCGGCACGAAGAAGATCACGAGCTGCTCACGCTCCTCCGTGAACATCGCTGGAACATCACGGCGGTCGCGAAAGAACTCGGCGTACACCGCGCAACGGTGCACCGAAAACTCAAGCGTCTCGGGGTTGAGCGACCGGACGCGAAGTAGCCTTAGCTCGCGCGAAGAAGCCCGGAGACCTCCCGATCGGCACGCGCTTCGGCCCGTCCGTAGCTGCGCACGTTGGCACCGTAGAGGTTGGCGAGGGTCATCAGCACTTCGCTGGCGGTCGGCTGGCCGCTCACGCGGAGGTGGGTGTTGCCGGCGAGACGGCCGCAGGCGTGACCGGCGAGGAGCAGCGGAAAGTCCTGCATGTCGTGCGTCCAGCCGGCGGAGACCTCCGAGGTCCCGAGCACGCAAAGCTCGTCGAGGAGCGTGCCCGGCCCGGCGAAGGGAACGTCGCGAAGATGGCCGAGGGTGATCGCAAAGGACTCCATCGCGTACTGCACTCCGCGGGTGACCAGCTCCGGACCGTTTGGAATGCCGTCGACGAGATGCACGATGTCCTCGTGAAAGCTGCGGTCGAAATCGCTCCCGAGGTGGCGGTAGTACACGTGGCCCGCGGGAAGCGTGAACATATAGGTGAAGACGTTAGTGAGACCGCAGCTCAGCGAGAGCGCGATCATGCGGCTCATGGCGTCGTGCAGCATCATCGGCGCTTCCTCGCGATCGTCGGCGCGAAGATCCGCCGGCGGCGCATCGACCAGGCCGCACCCTTCGCTGCTCATCGCGAGACGTCGCTCGAGCGCGCGAACCCCTTCCGCGTGCGCGGTGAGACGGCGTCGATCCGCGGCGCCCACTCGGTTTTGAAGACTCCGAAGATCGCTGAGGACGCCGTCGAGAACGCTCCGCCGCGCCGCGCGAAGTTCGGGCGAACTCGCAGAGACACCAAAGAGGCGCGCAAAGAGGCGATGGGGATCGTACTCGGGGTAGTTCGGGGCGCCCGGGCCCTGGTGCGACACGGTGTGGAGCACGATCTCGGAGCCAGCCGGCGTCGCGCGCGAAAGCCCGACCTCGATCGAACGAAAGGGCGTCGCTGCGGAAATGCGATCGGCGATCACCTGGTCGATCGAAGGAAGCTGCGCCGCGCCGCGATCGTCTACGTTGGCACCGGTCGTCGCGCCCGCAGAGCCGCCGACGTGCGCGCCGCCCGTCTTCACCTCGAAACCGCTTAGCACCGTGAGCTGATCCTTGAAGGACGCGAGGGGCATCAGCTGCTCCGAGAGCGACCACGCGTCGCCCACGCCTCCGCTTCCGGAGGGATGCCACCGCGCCGGATCGATGCCGTTGCCAAAGAACCAGAGGCCAAAGCGGGGAGGGATCGGTGTGCCGTCCGCGAGACGCTCGCCGGTGTCGTCGAGGGCTTCCGCAAGACGCGGGAGGGGCAGCGTCACCGCGGCGGTACCCACCATGCCCTTAAGAAAGGAACGTCGCTTGCTCATCGCATCTCCTCGATCAGGCGCTGAATGCCCTGTCGTTCGCGTTCGGTCAGGGGCGTTCCGCTCGGCGGCATCGCGTCGCCTTCGCCGCCGACGGTCGCGTGCGTGCCTTGCACCTTGTGCCAGAGGTAGCTCTGGTTGAGATCGCCCGGGGTGATCAGCGGCATGCCGATCGTGGAGGGACCGCGCAGGCGCATCTCGAGGGACGCATCGTTCTGGAGGTCGAGCATCCCCAAGGAGCGACCCACGTGGCAGGGTGCGCAGCGCGGCAGGAAGACCTCCTCGGCAACGGCCGGCACCATGGCGGGGATCGGACCTCGGGGGCGGACCTCCGGTACGCGGCGAAACGCGTCGGACGCGACAAAGTCGACAAGAAAGCGGCGCAGACGCCGGCCGCCGCTCGAAAAAGACGCGGCCAGCCGATCGATCACCGCCTCGTTCGCCTCTTCGTGCCCGGTCGCAAACCGATAGAACTGCCGCGAGACGCAGCGCTCGGTCTCCGTTTGATCCCGGAAGGTCTCGGCGAGGGAACGCAGCCCGTTCATGGGAAGCTCGGTGGTGTTGCCGTTGCTCGCGAGAGTCCAGGTGACCTGCGTGTCGAGGGGATGGCCCCAGTCGTCTTCGGTGCGCGAGCGACCGATCGTATCGAACCCGTCGAGGGTAAAGCCGAGGGGATCCATCTGCTGGTGACACCCCGCGCAGCTTGGCGCGCAAACGTGGTGTTGCTCCATGGACTCGCGGCGCGTCACGCCCTCGGGTCGCTCGCAGAGATCGATTTCGTCCGGCGGCTCGCCGACATCGAGACAGGCGACGTGCTCCATGACGTAAAGGCCGCGCCGCGTGGGGGAGGTCTCGTTTTGCTTTCCGAGCTGCGCAAGGATCGCCATCGTGCCGAGAATCCCTCGCCGCGGGCTTTCGGCCGCGTGACGAGCGGGCATCCAGCCGTCGGCGTCGGGCTCCCCTTCCGTCACCAGCAAACACGGTCCGTCGCAGGGGCCCTCCTCCTCGAGCCGCTCCTCCTCGCACTCGGCGGTGCACTCACGGCGACAGCTCGAACCGTCGCATTCGAGGGCACACCCTTCCTCGCAGCTTCGGTTGAAGGCCTCGCAGATGGGGACGCATTCGCTTCGGCAGTCGGCGCGGCACTCCTCGTCCGGGCATTCCTCGGCGCAGTCTTCGTCGCACTCCTCGCCGCAGTTCACGACTTCACCCACGCCGCTTTCGCAGGCGCCCGTGCAGCTCGCGGGGCAGGCCTCCTCGCAGGCAAGGTCCCCGCATTCTTCGAAGCAGCCGAGAACGCAGTCGCGCTGGCAGGGCTCCTCGTTCGCGGCGCAGTAGCCCTGGCAGCGCGGCTCGCAGGTCTCGAAACAGGCTTCGTCCTCGCCGCAGCGAACCTCGCAAATGTCGCCGCAGCCGTCGAAGCAGTCGATGGGCTCTTCGTAGTTTTCGAAGCCCGGCGCAATGATCGGCTCCGCGTCACCTTCCACAGACTGGCGCGCGTAGAAGAGCTCGAGCTCGCGGTTCACAAATGTGCGGTCGGTCGTCAGGAGCTCGAGGTAGTCCGCGTTGTCGTCAAAAACGTTGGCGACCACCATGCGACGAAGCTCTTCGCGCGCCGACTCAGCCATCGTTTCGAGAAAGGGTTGAAGCTGCCCGCTGTCGGCGAGCGCGAACTGCACGGGCTCCTCGGTGTACGCGAGAATGTCGCGCTCAAGGCGCTGCAGACGATCGAGGCGATACCATTCGTCGACAAAACTCCGGAGCCCCTCGCGCGCGCGGGGATCTTCGAGCATGCGCTCGGCGTGGCGACGTACGCCATCCGCGCTGTCGAGTTCCCCCGCCGCAGCGGCTGCGAGAAGCGTGTCGTCCGGCGGCGCGCTCCAAAGCAGGAAGGAGAGGCGACTCGCCATCGCGTAGTCCTGATACATCGAGCCGTTCGGGAGCTCGACGCGGTAGAGAAAATGCGGCGAGAGAAGCAGTCCGCTCACGGCGCAGCGCGCACCTTCGACGGGCTGGCTTGTCAGGCGGCTGCACTCGGCAGCGAGATTTTGAAGGCGTGTCGATTCCTCCGTCGTCAGCGGACGGCGCCACGCCATCGGACCCAGCCGTGCGACCGCGCGTTGGGCGCACTCTGCACTCGTCGCATCGCAGCCGAGGACGCGATCGCGGCGCGCAGGATCGGAGAACACGCGATCGATGGCGGCCTCGACGGAAAGCGTCAATCGTTCGACGGCGCTTTGGGAGGTCACCACCTCGCGAGCGCCAACGCGCGCAAACCCCGCCTGGTAGAGATCGGGCTCGGTGAGCTCGACCTCGACGTCGCCCAGGACGTACCGGAGGCTTTCACGAAGCTCGATCTGCGTGAGACGCCGAAGATCCGCCTCCTGACTTCGAACGGGGAGAGGCCCGGCTGGAGAACCGCCGCTTGAGCAGCCCCAAACCAACAGAAGAGGGAGAAACCGTCGCACACGGGATCTCGGTGCAAGATTGAGACCCGGGGTTTCCTCCGCAAACCTCGCGACGAGGTGTCGCAACCTGTCGCGGAGCGACGCAGGCGACGGAGCGGCTCAGGCGACGGAGCGACGCAGGCGATCAGCGAACGCGAGCGCGCCGCACAAGCCAGCGCTCCCCGTGCTTTCGCAAATCGAAGGTGGCGTCAAAGACGCCCTCGGAGTTCCGGAGGCGCAGCGCGACGCGGGCGTCCTGGTCGTCGTGGGTGATCGAGCGCTGGAGCATGTCGACGTCCTCGCCCTGAAAGTCGCGAAGGATGGCGCGGACCTCCGTCGCAAGGTCGGCGCCTTCGCCGGAGGCAAACTCCCACTGATCGTCGTAGGAGCTCACAGAAACCGCTTCGCGGTCAGGGTCAAAGTAGCCGAGGGCGTGATCGATGCGGCGGGTGCTGACTTCACCTGCAAAGGAGTCCGCGAAGGATTCGAGTCGCTCTTCGTCGGTGACCACGAGCGCGTCCGCGACTGCGGCGACACCTCCGATCGCGACGATGGCAACGGCTCCGTACACGATGAGTTTGCGCATGACGTTGTGCTTTGCAGCCTCTGTGCCGAGGACGACAACGGCGACAACCACTGAAGAAAACAGCCGCGCTCGATCGGTTTCGATGACAGCTTGTCAGCCACCTCCCGGCACGAGCTGCCATTGTGACGTGATACGATCGTTTCGGTGAACGAGGTCAGCCATCCGCCTCAACGCAAGAGCCCCGTGCGGCTGCTCGCGTCCTCCGGGTGGATCGAAGGCACGCTCCACGTGCCCGAGAAAGAGCCGCTGATCGACTTTCTCAATGCGGAGCGCCGGTTCATCACGCTGACGGACGTCACCCTCGATCACGGGATGGAACTTCCCTTCTTGGCGCTCGCGCGCAGTGCGATCGTGCTGGTGGAACCCTCGGTCGAGGAACTCGTGGAAGGCGATGCGCGAAGTAGCGTGCGGACGCGTTTGCGCCAGGTGTCGTGTTTGTTTTCCGGAGGAATGGTGATGGGAACGCTCGCGCTTCAGGAAGGCGCGCGCGTCTCCGACGAGCTTCTCAGCTCCGGGAGCTTTCTTCTCGTCGGCAACTGCACGGTGGGCACGGACGCAAAAGCCGGAAAGGCTCCCGCGATGGCGGCGGTCCCGCACGTGCTCCTTCACGCCGCCAATATCATCGGCGTCGCAGAAGTCTGACTCACGGAATTCGGGCGAGCGTTCGAAAGAGCTCGGCGCTCGCGAGATCGATCCACTCGCCGTCCGGCCGTTGAACGTGCAAGCCCTGGCGGTCAAGGAGAAGACCGTCCGTGGACGGGACCCGCGCCTCGCAGTCTTCGCGGGCGCGATCCCATGCGTCCATCTCGTCGTTGTCTTCGTCGACGCGGGTCTCAATGCACTCGTCGAGGACGCTCGTGTCGTCGGGCTCCACCATCTCGTCCCCGAAACGTCCGGGAACCTCGATGCGCACCGCCGCTCCATCGCGCACGCGAATCGCAAAGAGGGCGCCGGTGTCCGCGTAGAGATAGCCAGGGTGGCGAGAGCGCGTCGTCCCAAAGATCCACCCTCGGCGTCCCCCGATCCACCGCACGTTCGACCCCAGCATCGCGTTTCGTGTTTCGAGCGCCCAGCGAAAACGGCCGTCTTCGCCGGCGACCGCGATCGCGACTCCCGCGTTCCTTCCGTAGAGCCGGAACACCTTTGCCTCGTAGGTTCCAACCGAGTCCCGCGACGCGGGACAGCCGAGCGGCGCGACGCGCAGCAGCTCACGGGACGCGCGCCCATCGTCCTCCCAGCGAAAGACGCGCGCGTCGCCCACCCGGTGCGGAAGAACCACTGCGGGGAGAAGCTCCCAGTCACCGTCGTGTTGGCAGCGCTCCGTCGTGACGGCGCCGCTTCGCGCGTAGAGCGGCCCGACGACGACGAAGTTGCGACCGCGGCGCTCTCGGGGGGCCTGAACCGCGGAGAGAAAGAGCATTGCGCGCCCGTAGCCAGGGTCGCCGGCCTCGCTGATCGGCGTTTCGGTGGCGCGCGAAAAGAGTGAGAGGGTCGAGGCATCCATCGCTCGGTCGAAGCGGAGCACTGAGACGTACTGCCCATCGAGGGACCCGCCCGCGACACGAAGGACGAGGCGGCTTTCGTGGTAGATGCGCCGCGCCGACGAGTGATACCCGTCGACGCCGTTGCCGGATTCATCGTGCCGAGCGACGAGGAACTCGCCGTGCTCCTTCGCCTCGCAGAAGATGAAGATGCTGCCGCAGCCGACGTCCTCGGCCAACGCGGGATCGACCTCGCCCACGTGGGGGTGGAACTCGGCGTTTCGCTCCCGTTCCGCAATGAGATACGGGTCGTCCTCCTCGTCGCTCGGCTCTGCCGCGGCTTCGCCTGACGCTTCTCTTGATGGCGTCTCCTGCTCGGACTCCGACCCTTCGGCTCGCTCCGCGGGCGCACTCGCCCTCGGCGACGCAGCCGACGTACACGCCCAAAGCGTGGCGAAGAGAAATGGCGGAATACGCACTACGCAGGAACCGAAGCCC
>JBCDAA010000465.1:0-6584 GCA_039186435.1 Myxococcota bacterium
GCCCAGCCTCCTGTTCGCCTCGCAAATGTACGATTTAATTCTGTTTTCCAGATGTCCATAAATTAGGTTGGCTGCTATTTCTTCGGAAATCAGGTTGCGTAATTGGTCGGACCATTTAGACTAGGCGCGTGACCTCGGCGGTTGACGCGTGTGCTTCTGCGATTCGCTCCGGAATCCTCCGCGGTGAGCTCGAAGCGGGAAGTCGCCTCCCCGCCGAGCGAAAGCTCGCGGAGACCTTTGGCGTCAATCGCGTCACGGTCCGGTCCGCGCTCACCCAGCTCGCCGCCCTCGGCTTGCTCCGCGTTCGCCATGGCAGCGGCTACCACGTTCAAGACTTTCGCCGCGTTGGCGGTCTCGAGCTGCTCCCTGACCTCATCGCCTTCGCAAAGCCTTCCGAACAAGCGGACCTCGTCAACGACCTCCTCGAGATACGCCGTGAGCTCGCCGAGGTCGCGTTCCGAAGACTCGGCGCCCTACCGAAAGCCGACATCGACGCCATCGCGCACGCGGTCGAAGCGTTCGCCGGCGTCACATCCGCCGATCTCGACACCATCGCCCAGGCGGACGTCGAAGTCGTCGCAACGCTCCTCGAAGCCACCCAAAGTCGCGTCCTTCAACTCTGCCTCAACCCCATCATCAGCGTCGTCAGTCGCGTCCCCGAGCTTCGCCGCGCGCTCTACGCCAAACCGCAAACCAACCTCTTCGCCTACCGTGGCCTCGTCGCCTGGCTTCGGCTCTCCCCTCCCGACCGGCCCGACGCATCGTCCCTCTTCCCCATCCTCGAATCCCACGACGCGCAAACCGTCGCTCACCTCCGCAACACCCCTCGCACTTCCTAGGCGCATCATGGTCCCCGTTCACACCTGGCTTCTTCTTTTTCCTCGACAGATCCAACGGCGCCTCGACGAAATCCGCACAAGCGGTCTCGTCGCTCCGGACGACGTCCCCAACCTCTGGCAAATCCAACTCGGCGTCGCCCGCATGTGGCATCGCGTGTTCTTCCGCCCCGAAACGATCGGCCAGTGCGCCGACTTCGCACCCCGCACTACCTGGCGCGCCCGCCTTCTGGAAAAGCGCCCACTCCGCTTTCCCTTTCTCCTGCGCGCACGCGCGGTTCACCCCCTCGACTTCTCGGGGCTCGCAAGCTCACCGGAGCGTATCGTTAGCCACCTTCTCGGCGCGCACCACGACGGCGTGCAGTTCCACTACGACTTCGAGCTTCTCTCCACGCACCCCGAGAAACTCCAAGAGGTCCGCCAGCGCGCCAAAGCCGTCGTCGACGGGAGCGACCCGCAGGCGGAATGGCTCCGCGACCTCGTGGTCTACGAGCACTATCACGAGAACCTCCTCGCTGCGATCGAGGGCTTTCTCGCCGGCGAGCTCAGCGTTCCCGCGACACAAAAGGACGATCCCGACATCGTCTTCGTGGCGTACCTCCGCTGGTGTGCGCGTCAGCCGAGCACCCCTCGAGAAACGTACCAGGCCTGGCGCGAAGGCCGCTACACGGTCGACGAGGGCATCGCGTCTCGCGTCACGGATGCAGCCTCAGCTGTCGCGATGAACGGTGTCCGGTGAAAAGGCCGGAAGGCACACCGCGACATACTCCGCGCCTTCTTCCTCCGGCGTTGAGTAGCGCACCCACTCGCCCGGCTCGGTGATCACGGACTGACCAGCGCGAACGTCGATCGCTCCGCCTTCGTACTCCACACGCAGAAGCCCACGAATCACAACCGTGATCTCGCGAAACTCCGGGCGCTGACCTGGTTCAACCCAGCCACCGGGCGAGCGCATATGCGCCACGCTCAACGCTTCGTCGCCGCTGTTCACGCGACCGACGTGCTCGTCGATGATCTTGGGCTTGTTTCCAGCCGCCTCAATGCGCGTCGGGGATTCGATCAGCTTCGGCATGTCCTACTCCGCTGCCAGGGTTTCCGCCTTCGCGGCTTCCTTCTTCTCGCTGCCACCAAAGCGCGCAATTACCGCGGTAACTGCAAAGCCGGCGACGACAAGTCCTACCGCACCGGCCATCTGACCAACCGATGGGGCGAAGAACTCCGTCGGATACTTGTCCGCGGGAAGGTCCTGAAGAAACTGCGCGGTGATCACCTCGCCCGTCTTCGGCCAAACGTCGCCCACCGAAGGCGCGACACCAACCCGAAAGGGCCAAAGTCCCGCGACCGCCCCCACCAGAAGTCCGAGGAGCCCGCCGAGCGTGACCTGCGGCGCTTTCTTCAGCAGCTTCTCCAGCACGTTCGAAACCACCAGCACGCCGATGGCAACGCCCAATCCAACCGGTACCACCACGTCGAAGAGAGGCGCCTGCATCAGATCCCAACTGCGCGCCTTGAGGGCTTCCTTAAACGCGTCGATACCGCCGAGCACCGGCACGTAGACGCCCATCACGAGGAGCAGATAGCCGCCGCTCACACCGGGCAGGATCATCGCGCTCGCCCCCGCGACCCCGGCGAAAAAGAGCATCATCCAGCTCTCGTTGTCGCCCCCCGCCTGCGGCGTGAACATCTGGTAGTAGGCGAGGACCGCCATCGGAACTACGCCGACGACGAAGCCCGTCCACACGCGGCGATCGACCGGCTGCGCCATTCGCCACACCAGCGGAACGCCTCCGAGCGTCAGCCCAATGAAGAGGCTGTACATTACCCATCGGTGGCTGACGACGAGCCCCTTCACCGTACCCGCGAGCAACACGATCGCCGCCAGCGCACACACCGCGACCACACCGATCACGAAGATCGAGCGCTTGCGAAACTTCAGCGTACTGAGCTCGCTGATCGCGCGAATGAAGCGGGGATACACCCCCGATGCGAGAAGCATGGTACCGCCGCTGATCCCGGGCACCAGGTTGGCGAGCCCCATCAGCACGCCACCGATCGCCGCACGAATTCCTACGACCGCGAGTGCTTCGTCGTCCTTTTCCTCGCTCATGAGGGGCGGTGTTAGCGCGATTCGCCGCCGAGGTCACGGCGAGCCCAAATTCGTGCCTCGCGAGGCCCCAGTTCGGCCTCGACGAGCCCTCCTTCGCCGACGATCGCGGTTGCGGCACTCAGCTGATCCACCAGGACGGTCCCTCGGGGAAAGCCGCTCGGAACCGGCGCCGACGACGTCTTGAGCGCATGGGCGTTCAGCACCACCAGCACGCGTTCGTCCTCAAGGGCGCGTTCGTAGGCCAGCATTCCGGCGTCCGCCGCATCGCTAAACCCGTCCTCGCTGCTCGCGTAGCGAACACGAAGGTCGCCCCGCCGCAGTACGGGCAGCTCCCGCCGCAGGGCGAGCAACTGCTGAAGCCAAAGATACGTCGGCGTGCGGCGCGAAAACCCCGAGTCCCACATGCGCTCGCGACTCGCCGCCCCACCCTGGCCACGAAACGCCTGCTCGGTCCCGTAGTAGATGCACGGGATCGCGTCGACGGTCGCCACCACCAAAAGCGCGAGCGCCGCCGCATCGAAGCGATCGAGCTCGCCGCGCAACCGCCAGGTGTCGTGATTGTCCGCGATACCCACCCGCGCTTGCCATGGACCGACCCCAACGCCCTGGGGATGCCCGAAGGGGCGAAAGAGCGACTGCGACTCCTCAAGCGCGCGCGCGGCAGTATTCGCGGCTCGCCCCTCGAGTATCACGCCGTCGATCACATCGAGCTTGAGGCCAAAGTCGAACGCGGCGTCGAGGGAACCGGTCTCTCCGCTAAACCGCGCAAGCTCGCGCGGGTCGCCGCTGAACACCTCACCGAGCAGGAGAAAACGTCGTTTGCCGAGCGCCGCTAGTCGCGCGCGGACCTCCGCGCCGAAAAAGGGCCAAAACGAATCCTCGATGTGCGGGACGGCGTCGATTCGAAAGCCGTCGACGTTCGTTTCCCGCACCCAGCGCACGTAGGTGTCCACCAGGGCGCGCCGCACGTCGTCCCGTTCGGTGTCGAGGTCACGAAGCCCGGTCGGAAAGTCGCCAAAGACCTTTCCCCCAGGCATTGAAAACTCCCCCCGACCGCGACGTCGAAAATGCTCGCGCCCAAGCTCGAGAATGCCCTCTTCGAAAAAGAGACGCGGGCGCTCCACCCAGAGCAGCGGCACCTCGTATGCGCTCTCCTGAAAGGGCGGCTCCCACTCCCCTTCGTCGACCACACCGTTTTCGTTGAGGTCGTAGGCAAAGACCCGACCCGCGTGATTGGGGACCACGTCGATGATCACTTTGAGGTCGCGCCGATGCGCCGCTTCGACGAGATCCTGAAGATCCTCGAGGCTTCCAAAGCGAGGGTTCACCGTCGTAAAGTCCGCCCCCCAATAACCGTGGTAACCGTCCTCAGGTGGCGTTCGGTCCACGTTCGCGACGATGGGTGAAATCCAAATCGCCGTCGCGCCAAGATCGGCGATGTAGTCGAGGCGCTGCCGTAGTCCGCGCCAGTCGCCGCCCTGATGCCGCGTTAGATCCGACGGGTCGATGTCGACGCCGTTGAGGGTGTCGTTACTGCGGTCGCCGTTCTCGAAGCGATCCACCATGACCTGGTAGATAATCTCGTCGCGCCAGTCATCGACGTTAGTCGTGATCGCGGTCTCCCTCGGGGCACTCGTACACCCGGCAAGAAAGACAATGAGGAGGCCTCGACGCACGCCCTCAAGATGCCGCGTTTTGTCGCGCGGCTCAAAGCGCGGGCGTGAGATCGGCAACCACCGCGAAATGATCCGAGAGGTGCCGCCCATCGCTGAGAAAGGGATCGATGCGAGCCGTTGCGGTCAGCGCACGAACGGAACCCAACGCGAGCACGCTCTCGAACGCGAAGATGTAGTCGAGACGCTTTCGACTCTCGTCGTCTTCTTGGGTCATCCACTCGTTCACGACGCCATCCCAGGTGAACTCGCCAGGCTTTCCAAGATCCTCTGCGCCGCGGAGAATCCGAAGAAGCTGTTCGTACTCCCAACTTGGCTGCACCTGATCGGGCGCTTCACCCACGACGTTGAAGTCCCCGAGGGTGGCCACCGCCGTGCGATCGCGCTTCGCCTGCGTCACACGCCGTCCCACATAGGACGCAAGCTGCCCGAGCTGCTTCTTTCGCACCGCATGCTGCGCGTAGCCCGATTGAAGATGCACGCCAAAGAGCTCGAGGTGATCGATCCCGGGCCAACGTTCGCTCACGTCCACCACGGCGTGGGCGATCCCCTTGTCCGAGAGCGCATCCTCGCCCGCCTTCGCGTCAAACTCTTCGAAGGCGTGTTCGACGATGGGGACACGCGATGCGACAAAGAGGCCGCTGTCTTCAGAGAGCACGCCCGTGCCAAGGGGCCCGGTACTGAACGAGTAACCCACTGCGGCAAGCGCCTCTCGAAATCGAGCTCGGGCCCCTTCTTGAAAGAGCTCCTGGAGGACGATGACGTCCGCGCCGCTTCGAACCAACATCGCTTCGATGCGTTTGGAGCGCTCTCCGTCCGACCAGCGACCGCCGCCATCCTCCCACCATCCATTCGTGCAGAGTCCCGGGCGAATCGCCAGCTTCGCGTAAGGCGGAATGAGTTTGACGTTGTAGGAGAGAATACGAAGGTGTCCCATAGCGTCCGTTCCGTTCTGGAAACGTTGGAAGCCCCCAACTGTACCAAGTCCACCTCGCGTGGCATGAATCGACTCCAATGAAAGTTCGCGACCGTATCCTGGTGATCACCGACCTCCTCATTGCAGCGATCTATTGCGATGGAACGATGATGGGCGACGAGGAGCACGCAGCTCGCGCCCTTCTCGCCGACCTACTGCTCACCAAGCCCGACGATCTCCCGGCGGAGGTGGTCGAACGAATTCAGAACTTTCGCCTGCTCGAGTTCGACCTCGACAAGACGGTTACCTCGTTCCTCGAGGATCCACCCATGAAGAAGCGGCGACTCCTCGAACTGGTCGGCAAGATGGTGGATGCGGACGGCGAGCACGATTTTCGCGAGGATCAGTTCGTCCGTGATCTCGCCGAGAGCCTCGGGATGGAGAAAGCGGAGTACGCGGACCTCGTGTTGGAGTTCGAGGTGGAAGCGCTGCCCGCGACGGCGCAAAAGCAACGCCTCCGGGAGAGCTTCGAGGACCTCCGAGCGGTCCCACCGCCGCTGCCCCCCGACGCGAAGAAGGCGTAGTCGCGCCTGAACCGCCATTTCTCTCTCCGGGTGAGCATCAATTGCAGCCAACCTGATTTTGTTGACATCGCTGCGGGGAAGACCTCACTTCGCGAACCCCCGAGCTCGAGAGCCAACAAGCCTACCGAGCCGAAGAATAAGTTTGTGGACATTGCTGGCCCCTCCACGGCAGCTGACGAGCCGAAGAATGAGCCCGGGCAGCTGACGAGCCGAGGAATGAGCCCGGGCAGCTGACGAGCCGAGGATGAGGCCGGCAGCTGACGAGCTGACGAGCCAAAGAATGAGCCAACCTGATTTTGTTGACATCACAAACCCAAGTGTCGCTGGCCGGCTGACCAAGCCGAAGAATGAGCCGGCTGACCAAGCCGAGGAATGAGCCAACCTGATTTGTTGACATCACGACCCAGCGTCGCTCCACGAGCCGCAAGAATCTTCAGGACCCAGCCCGGTGGCGTGGCCACAGCAAAA
>JBCDAA010000466.1:0-6545 GCA_039186435.1 Myxococcota bacterium
GACGAACTTGTGCGTAACCTCGAAACACAGCGCCGCGAGCTCGCCCTCGCCCGCGCCGCCCTCAGCGAAGAAAAGGACGCCCTGGCGACCCGCGAGGCCGTGATTGCCAAGAAGGAAGAGTCGCTCCGGGAGAAGAAAGAAAAGGCCCTCGATGCCGAGGCGGCAAAGCTCCGCGATGCACTGCGGCGCTCCCGGGAAGACCTTCGTCGGGCGCGCCGGCTCCTCAAAAAGAAGCCGAACGAACAGAACCTCGACGACGTGCGTCGACGGATCGAAGAGGCCGCCCAAACCGCGGCGCTTCGACCGCAGCAAACGCCCGAGGATTCCGGTGTACCGGTGGACCCGTCCACGCTGCGCGTCGGTGCTCGCGTGTGGGTTCCGCGCCTCCGGTCCTTTGCGGAAATCCTGGAAGACCCGAAGCAGGGTCGCGTTCGCGTCATCGCCGGCGCGCTTCGACTCTTCGTTAACGTCGCGGACCTTCGAAAGGCGCCCGAAGAGCGCGGCCGGCCCAAGCTCGCTCCGGCAGAACCCAAACCCGCCGCGCCGCCGAGCGCGGACAACACCCTCGATGTGCGCGGTCTCCGGGTGGATGAAGCCCTAGGACTCGCCGAGTCCTTCCTCGACCGCATGTACGGCGCTTCCGAAACGGTGGCCTACATTCTTCACGGCATCGGGACAGGCGCCCTTCGCGACGCCATTCGGACGCGTCTTCACGAGGACGCGTCCTACGTAAAGTCCTTCCGCGCGGGAACCCGCGACGAGGGCGGCGAACGACTCACGGTCGTGACGCTCAAGTAGCCTACTGAAAGATCGTCGGCATCTTTAGATCGTCGCCGCGCATTCCCGTCATGCCGGTCATCCCCGTCATGCCGTTCATGGGATCGGCGCGCATTCGCATTCCGCGCGTGCGCCGCGGGATCAGTACGACCTGAACCGTCGTCTCCGTGGTCGGCGTAAGCGTGATCTGCCCGCGGCTTCGATCCCGCTGAGCGTGAATGATGATCTCCTCGCCGATCGCCGCTTCGATGCTGCACGGAGTCGGAGTACATCCCTCTGTCGCTCCATCCACCGTCACGGTCGCTCCGTCACCGGGCCGCGTCTCGATTCGCACCGCGACCGTCGTCGGCGCGTCCATCGGCGTCGGCGGAACCTCCACCGGGTCGGGATCAGCCTGCTGCTCGGGATCCGGCTCAACTGTCGGCTGCGATCCCACCTGTGGTGGATCGGGCGGCGTTTCCACGACGGGCGGCGTCTGGCCATTTCCTCGCATCGCGAACCAAACCGCGCCCGCGCCGACCGCGATCAAGAGGACCGCGAGCATGGCGATCAACCCGCCGCGACGAGGCGGCGCGGCCGGAAACTCGTCGGTCGGCAGCGTCTGCGGCGTTCGCGGTCCGCGCGCCTTCGCTTTGACCGGCTCACCGTAGCCCACAAGCGTCGCCTGGCTGACGCGACCCTGCATTGCCTCGCGCACCGCCTCGCCGAGCTCCGCCATGGACCGATAGCGCTGATCGGGATCCTTCGAGAGCGCCTTGTAGACCACCATCTCGAGTTCCGCACTGCAGGAAACGTTCGGGTTCACGTCCCGAAGCGCTGGCGGTTCCTCGAACATATGCTGCGTCAGGATCCCCATGAAGCTGTCGCCCACGAAGGGAACCCGGCCCACCAAACACTCAAAGAGAATCACGCCCACGGCGTAAACGTCGACGCGATGGTCGAGGGACTTTCCCGCCGCTTGCTCAGGCGACATGTACTCCGGCGTTCCGAAGATCATCCCGGTCTTCGTGAGCTTTCGACCCGGTGCACCCTCCGTCTCGATGTCGGACATCTTCGCGATGCCGAAGTCGACGATCTTGACGAAATCACGCTGGCTTCCCCGCTCCACGAGAAAGACGTTCTCCGGCTTCATGTCCCGGTGAACGATGCCCTTTTCGTGGGCGGCACCAAGCGCCGCACAGCACTGAAGAACGATCGCCGCGGTCCGCTCGGCCGGGAGAACGGTCTCGCGCGCAAGGACGTTCGCCAGGTCCTCCCCCTCGAGGAACTCCATGACGAAGTAGCTTTGACCTTGGGGCGTCGTCCCGAAGTCTGAGATGTCGACAATGTTTTCGTGGCCGATTCGCGACGCGCTCTTCGCTTCTTGCCGAAAGCGCTCCACCACCTCTTCCCGTGAGGAGAAGTCGTCGCGAAGTACCTTCATGGCCACGCGCTTCTCGATCACGGTGTGTTCGGCCTCGTAGACTAAACCCATCCCGCCTTCGCCGATCCGGCGACGCACCTTGTATTTGTCAAAGGTCGCGCCGAGAAGGGGATCATCCTTGTCGGGTTCCGCGTGCATCTGCGAAGGCGACACAAGCCGCGCCGCGTCCACCGGACAGAAGACCTCGCCTCCGTCGTACTCGGTTTTGCAGACCGGGCAGACCTTCTTCATCGAATGCCCCGGTGGAACCTCGATGGCCCCGTCGCCGATGACCCCGTCGCCAATGACACCGTGATGGGAAAAGTAGGGCTCACGAAAACCAGTAAGGAGAGCGCCAAAAACGGCGTCGAAGTTCGGCCCCACGTTATCAGAGCGGCCTTGGCCGGTCAACGCAGAGGCGGGAGCGCGAACCGGCGTTTTTCGTCGTAACTTCGACAAGTTACCTTGCTTGACCGCGCTCGCTCTGGTACCCGTTCTCCGTGGGCTCGATTCGCCTTTTGGACGACGCGCTGGCGGACCAAATCGCGGCCGGAGAGGTCGTCGAACGCCCTGCCAGCGTCGTCAAAGAGCTGCTCGACAACGCGATCGACGCGAAGTCGAAAGTCATCTCCGTAGAGATCTCCGAAGGAGGTCGTGACCTGATCCGCGTCTCGGACGATGGGGTCGGCATGGACCGCGAGGACGCGCTGATGTGCGTCCGCCGCCACGCCACGAGCAAACTCCGGCAATTCGCCGACCTCTCGGCGTTGACCACCATGGGCTTTCGCGGCGAAGCCCTCGCGTCCATCTCGTCCGTGTCGCGCTTTCGCCTGGTCACCTGTCAGGAGGGCGCTCTCGCCGGAACCGAGATCCGGATCGAGGGCGGCGCGGAAGCGCAGGTCCGCGACATCGGTGCCCCCCGAGGAACCACCGTCGAGGTCAAAGAGCTCTTCTACAACGTACCGGCGCGGCGAAAATTCCTGAAGGCGCGGCAGACCGAAACGCACCACGTTGGCGAAGCGTGCCTTCGCACTGCCCTCGCGCATCCGGCGATCCGCCTTTCCTTCGTGAGCAACGCGCGACGGGTTCGCGAGTACTTGCCCGCCGAAGACCGCAGTGCGCGTGCTCGCGCCATCTTCAACGACCAGCCGCTGCTCGACGTCGATGGCGCTCACGACGGCGTCGCACTGCATGCCGTCCTCGGCGGACCTGAGCGCGCCCGCGCTGGAGCAAGACACCTCTACCTCTTCGTGAACGGCCGGCCGGTCGTCGATCGCGCTCTCGCCCGGTCCGTCGCGTTCGCCTACGGAGACGCCCTCGAAATGGGCCGCTATCCCGCGGGGGTCGTCTTCGTGGAGCTCCCGCCGGCCGAGGTCGACGTGAACGCTCACCCGCAAAAGACCGAAGTGCGTTTTGCGCGGGCGAGCCGTGTCTTCGACGCCGTGACGAGGATCGTCGCCAAGGGTCTCGGCACCCGTAGCTGGGGCGAAGGAATCACCGGAAGCGTGGCCGCCGCCAAGGCGCCCGAAACCTCGGGACCCGCTGCGCGCTCCGCAGACTTTTGGAAGGAGCGCCTCGCCCCTGGGCCCTCGGTGGAAGGCAAGGATCGCTGGGGGCTTGCGACGGCACTCAAAGACGACCCCGGAACGTACGACCCCGTCTCCGAGACCCCGGCGAAACTCGCTGACGACGCAGAAGAGGGGCCGCCAGCGCCAGAGCCGTCCGTGCCTCCGCTTCGGGTGTTCGGACGGGTCGGGTCGCTCTGGCTGGCGGCGAGTCGAGAGCTCCTCTGGGCGGTTGACCCCCAACGCGCGGCAGCGAGCGTCGTCTCGATGACTTGGGGGGAGTCGATTCCAGCGCAGCGGCTGCGGTTCCCGGAACGAGTCGAGGTCGACGCCAACACCGCGAGCGCGATCGAGAGCGCGATCGATGCCCTCATCGCCATGGGTGTGGAGTGCACTGCGGTCGGCGAGGGAACGATCGCGATTCACACCCTCCCAACGCTCGGTCCTCTCGTGCGAGCGACCCTCGATCCTCCGGCGGTCCTCGATGCAGCCCTCCGCGCCCTCGAAAGCGATCCCGCCGAGCGCGCAAAAGCCCTGGCGCACGCCTGCTGCGCGAACGTCGAAGATGCGTGCGCCGCCGCGGTGATCGATCGACTCCACCAGGAAGGACTCCTCGAGTCGGTGGCACGGGCCTGGCCCGCAAGCGATCTCCGACCGTGAACCCGTCGATCCTGATTCTCGCGGGCGCCACCGCAACGGGAAAGACAGCGGCTGCCCTTCATCTCGCGAAGACGCTCGGTGGCGAGCTAGTGGGCGCCGACAGCATCCAGGTGTACCGCGGCTTCGACATTGGCTCCGCAAAACCGACCGCCGACGAACTTGGGGACACGCAGCATCATTTGCTCGACGTCCTCGATCCCAACGAAACGATCGACGCCATGGGATACGCCCGCCTCGCCGACGCCGCGATTCAGGGGATCGCCTCGCGCGGGCACCTTCCCATCGTGGTGGGCGGCACCGGCCTTTGGATTCGGGCGCTCCTGCGAGGACTCGTGAACGTGCCCTCCCCCGACCCGGTGATCCGTGCACGCCTCGAGGCGGAAGCTGCCGAGGACTCCCTCGCGCTTCACGCGCGCCTTCGATCGGTCGACCCGCGAAGCGCGGAAACGATCCACCCCAACGACGCTCTCCGCATCGTCCGCGCCCTCGAGGTGTTCGAACAGACCGGTCGACCCATGGGCGAGCTCCGGGCCGAACACGCGGAAGGCGAACCGCGCTACCCGGCGCTCTTTGTGGTCCTGGAGCGCGACGTCGACACCCTCAAGAGCCGCATTGAAACGCGCCTCGGCGCGATGGAGGAAGCTGGCTTCGTCGACGAGGTTCGCCGTCTTCTGCAGAAGTGGCCGCGCGACGCTCGCGCATTTGGCAGCGTGGGCTACCGCCAGGTCGTCGCTCACCTCGAGGACGGTGTGCCTTGGGAGGAAACGCGCCGCGCCATCCTCAAGGCGACCCGCGTCTACGCGCGCCGCCAGCGGACCTGGATGAACGGCGAACGTGGCGTCGACTGGCGTTGTGCTGCGGAAGACTTGATTCGCGCGGAAGGCGTCGACCGCATCAAGGCTCGCCTGGCGTGAACATTCCGCAGGACGCGTAGACGTCCGGCCCGACGCGGGGAACGATCTTGGCGCGAGCGCGAAGTCGGGTTCGAAAGATCCGCAGCGCCTCCTCCAGCGCAGCCTGCGTCGCTTCCTCGCCGTGCGCATCGCTCGGCGGGTTGTAGCGGACAAGGTTGACGTGAACCTTGAGCTCTCGCTCAAGCACGGCGTCACAGATCGCGTGAACATCTTCAGGCGCATCGTTGACGCCCCGAATCACCGCGTGATGAATCTTCACCAGCTTGTACGAGTGCCGCTGCCAGGCCGCGAGCCGATCGAGCGCCTCACAGGCAGGCATCGCCCGCGGAAGCCACCGACGACGAACGCGCTCGTCCATCGAATAGAGCGAGTAGTAAATCTCTGGGAGGTAGCGCGAAAACACGTCCTCGAGCGACGCTGAGAGGCTCGCAGGCAGAATCGTGGACACCAGAAAACGCGCGCGTAGGTCCTGCGCCCGAGCACGCTTCCAAAGCGCATCCAAGAGCTCACCGTTTCGCGCGACAAAGGCGTTGTTTGCGAGCGGCTCCCCACGCGCCATGAAGTTGAAGTGAACCACCTTGGCCGGCGTTTGCTGCGCCGCATGCGCGAGTACGAGATCCGCCTGCGCGAGAAACTCGGCGAAGTTCACATCGCGATGCCTCACCTGACGAGTCGCGGTGAGGTGACACATTCGGCAGGCCTGCGCGCATCCCGTTTGCGAGGAGAGGTACGCCGCGAAATAGTCCGGTGCTCGACGCACATAGCGCGCTTCGATCATTCCCGGCGTCGTCCGCAGCACCCAGTTCACCGACGCATCGCCCACGCTCGCGGTGGAAATGTAGTTCCCGCGTTCCTCCGATATTTGTATCGTCACCGCTCCGTGAACCTATTCGGTTGCACCGTAGCGCGCCACCGCCCGGATGCGATCCGACGCCGTCTTCACGACGCGTTCCTCGACCGGTTTTCGCGCCACGAGTTCGCGGAGTCGTACGCGCTGCGAGGCGGCGTTCGCTTCGCATCCCTTCTTCCGGATGCGCGGCGCCGCGCGCAGGACATCGACCTCGTCGCGCTGCACCCGCTCGACGTCGAAAGGCACGTCCGCACGGCGCTGTACGGAACGCAGAACCGGGTGAAGTTCGAGTGCCTCGCAGCGATCCCAACAGCGGACGCAGGACGACCGCTGGGCGTGCGAATGCACATCGCCGGCGAGACCGGAGGTCGACGGGC
>JBCDAA010000467.1:0-6544 GCA_039186435.1 Myxococcota bacterium
CGCCGGCTCGCTTCGCGATCGACCGAGCCGTGGCGCCGCCAAAGCCCTTTTCGCTGAGCTCCCTTTGGGCGGCTTCGAGGAGCTTCGCGCGCGTTCGCTGAGCGCGCTCTTGCTTAGGGATTCGGATGGCCGCCGGCACGAAGAGAGATCTAGCAAATATGAACATGACGTCAAGTTCATATTTGTGTGTTGACTCAATTTATTGAAATCGCTACGCAATCCTCGCAAGCCTGGCTCCAACAACCCATCGTCGCGACCGGTGAAGGGGGACCGTTCGCTTTGAGTACGGCCCGAGCGAAGACGCCATCTGTCGCTGTCGACCGCTGGATCGATCAGATACCCGTCGGGATTGCGTAGGAACGCCGATTCGATACGTCCTTCTCGAGGTCGCGGCGCGCTCGTGGGGGGAGGTCTAGGGATAGACCTCCAAGAGGAAACAGTTTCGGTGCCATAGATCCGACAGCTACCCTGATCGAGCACGAGCTGAAGCCGTCACGTCGTCGCAGAACCGTGCGCGCGTGCTCGGCGACGTAGCAGAACGTAACGAAGCCGTTGTCGCTCACGTGCTCTCTGGGTCGTAGATCTCGGGCGCGTACGAGCGCGTGTCCCACGCGGGACCCACTTCGAGATGCTCGATCCAACGTGGACTGGTCACGACCACACGCAGCTCGAGCTGAAAGAGGTGGTCCTTCTTCCGGAAGTACGCGCAGTACGCATCGTGGTCACCCCCGAAGCGCTCGTCGCAGTCGCGGTAGAAGTCGGGGGCCTCGTTGCGACGCGCAACCTCTTCTGTCGACTCGATGTACCGATCGATCAGGTCGGCCGGCCGGGGCTGACCCATCAACGCGTCGAGCGACACCTCCTCGATCGCGCCGGTTCGGCGCGAAGGAGCCTCCGAGGTTGCCGAACGGATCAGCATGAGCGCCAGACCTTTGGTCACCGGGTCATCGAAGGGCGGCTCGGGCACCCGACCGAGCAAGAGCCCAACGGTCGTTCCATCCACCTCGAGCACCTCGACCCAATCGTACGTCGCCGACGACATGGCCGAGGATACACCGCCGGCGCGCCCTACTTCGCCAGCTCGATCCAGTCGCGGAGTTCGCCGGTGATGAAACGCGGCGCCTGCTGAAGCTCCGCCACGGAGCTTGCGCCGACGAGAAGCATGATCGAACGAAGCTGATCTTCGATGCGGGTGAGGAACGCTTCGGCGCCTTCGCGTCCACCCTCGAGGAAGGCCATGAACACGTTTCGGGCAAAGCCACCCGCGGTGGCGCCAAGAGCGATGGCGCGCGCGACATCGTAGCCGGTGCGCATGCCGCCGGTCGCGATGGCCGCCATGTTGGCGGTGACGACGTTGTGCACCGCTGCCGCCGTCGGAACGCCCCAGTCCCAGAGCAGCTCGCCGAGGGTCTTCTGGTCGCCTTCGGCGCGAAGGGTCTCGACGCCGACCCAGCTGGTGCCGCCGGCTCCGCTGGTGTCGCAAACCCGAACGCCCGCGCCCGCAAGCTTGCGCGCGGTCTGAAGGCTGATGCCGTTGCCCGTCTCTTTGCCGACGACCGGAACGCTCAGCTCCTGGACGAGACGCGCGATCGTTTCGGTGCCTGCGCGAAAGTCGCGGTCGCCGCCCGGCTGAACGAGCTCCATCGCGGGATTGAGGTGAATGCACACCGCGTCCGCCTGTACATCGTCGACGAGCTGCTGCACCGCCGCGACGCCCATGTCGCGCGCCTGGACCACGCCGACGTTTCCAAGGAGCAGCACGTCCGGCGCGTGCTTACGCACCTGAAAGGTCCACTTGGTGTCGGGGCGCTTTTGCATCGCGCGCTGACTCCCAAGGCCAAAGCCGTAGCCGCGTTCGTTCGCGATGGCCGCGAGGGTGTGGTTGACCTCTGCTGCGCGCTCGTGGCCGCCTGTCATGGCCGCGATCACGATCGGCGCCTTGAGGGTCTTCCCGAGCAGCTTCACCGAGAGGTCGATCGCGTCGACGTCGATGTCCGGCAGCGACTGATGCACCAGCCGAACGTGCTCGAGCAGAGTCGTCTTCGACTGAAAAGCAACCTCATCGGTTGCGCAAAGATCGAGGTGGTCCGCTTTGCGCTGCTTGATATCCGCCATCGGCGCTCCCATGGGAATCCTCTCTGCCGCAGGGGACGTCGATCGTCCAGGGCTCGCTGTGACCTGTCTCCACGAGGGCGCATTGCAAATCGCTAGCGGGCGAACCGTCGCCCCCGCGCGCCGAACGGGTCTCCACGCCGCCTCACCGGAGGCCTCGAGGCGCGCGAAAAGCAGGTTGCCCAATCTCGCGGAACACCCTAAGCGTCCCGGATGACCGACCATTCGGCGTGGATTGATGGCGTGCGAACCCGCGTGGACGCAAAGCTCCGCGCCTACCTCGACCTTAAGATTGAGGAAGCGAGGACCACTTCGCCGCACTCGCTGGAGCTGGTGGAAGGCATCGCCGATCTAACGCTTCGTGGCGGCAAGCGACTCCGTCCGGTGGTTCTCGACGCGGCCTTCCGCTGCGTCAAGCCGAGTGGTCCGGAGGACGCGACGACGTCAGCGGGGGCGTCGATCGAAGTCCTCCAAAGCTATCTCCTGATTCACGACGACTGGATGGATCAGGACGATGAGCGCCGTGGTGGTCCAGCCGTTCACAAGATCTTTCGCGACAAAGGGCACGCGACCCACCTCGCCAACAGCCTCGCGGTTCTGGCCGGCGACCTCGCTGCCGCCTACGCGCTCGAGCTGATTCTGGAAGCGCCGTACTCCGCGTCCTATCGAGACCGCGCCCTCGCGCAGTTTGTGACCATTCAAAAGGAAGTCTTCTTCGGCCAGCATCTCGACCTGACCGCCAACCCGGACGTGTCGAAGATGCACGACCTGAAGACGGGCTCCTACACCGTGCGCGGGCCGCTTCTTTTGGGCGCACTTCTCGGTGAA
Organism: Myxococcota bacterium; assembly: GCA_039186435.1. Taxonomy (GTDB): domain Bacteria; phylum Myxococcota_A; class Polyangia; order Polyangiales; family Houyiibacteriaceae; genus JALVDI01. The sequence goes on from JBCDAA010000467.1 coordinate 2,941, forward strand.
GCATCCGAGGAGGCAACCGAGGCGCTTCTCGCGTGGGGCAATCCCATCGGGGAGGCGTTTCAGCTTGCCGACGATCTGCTTGGGACGTTCGCGACCGACGAGACCGGCAAGCCGGGCGACGACCTGCGCCACCAAAAGCGCAACTCCCTGGTCGCGGAGGCGGAGCGGATTCTCGCCGCCGACAAGCGTGGACCCATCGACGAGCTGATGAACGCCGAGACGCCGACCGACGCGCAGGTCGCGGCCGCGTCCGAGCTCATCGTTTCGAGTGGCGCCCGCGCGAACGTGGAAGCGCGTCTTGAAACCCTTCTCGGAGAGGCCAACAGCGCCCTCGACAAGGCGCCCTTCGACGGCATCGGAGTGGAGACCCTTCGCTTTCTCGCCCAGCGCCTCGCCGTTCGGAGCAGCTGACAGCGCGCGGTCCCGTGCTATGTCCGGGCGCGGTGGCCCACGGACGCGGCAAAGTCATCCTTCTTGGGGAGCACAGTGTGGTCTACGGCAAGCCTGCGCTCGCGGCGGGGCTTGGTCGTGGGGTCACCGCGACCGCAACGTGGCACGAGGGCGATCCTGAGCTTCATTGCCAGCCCTGGGATGTGACGGTGCATCCCGGCGAGGACGAAAGTCTCGCGCGTGCGTTCGCCGCGGTCCTCAAAGGCTACGACGCGCGCTCGGTGCGCGTGCACTGCGACGTCGCGCTTCCGGGCGGCGCGGGGCTTGGGTGCTCGGCGGCCCTTGGTGTGGCGGTAGTGGGTGCGCTGGACGCGCTCTATGAGGTCGAGCGCACGGACGAGGAACGGGGCGAGGTTTCGCTTGCGTGGGAACGCGTCTTTCACGGCAATCCCTCCGGCGTCGACAACGCCATGGCGGCCTGCGGAGGCGTGGCGGTCTTTCGGCGCGGTGCCCCCCTCGAACGCGTCACGCCGCGGACGCCGCTTCCGCTGGTCATCGCGCACAGTGGCGAGTCGTCCAGCACGAAGGAAATCGTCGATCACGTGCGGCGGCAGCATGACAAAGACACGGCGCGCGTTGGGGAGATCTTCGACGGGATCGAAGCGCTTGTACGAAACGCAAAGCTCGCGGTCGAGGCGGGGGACCTCAAGGGTCTCGGGCAGCTTATGGACATGAACCAGGCGCTGCTCGCGGCGCTGATGATCTCGACCGAAAGACTCGAGACGCTCTGCCGCGTCGCGCGAGACACCGGCGCCTTGGGCGCGAAGCTTACCGGCGCGGGAGGCGGGGGCTGCATGATCGCGCTCGCGCCGGATCTCGCGGTTGCGGAGTCGATCGAAAACGCTCTGAAGGAACACGCAAGCATGACCTTGATCGCGGAGGCGGGCGCATGAAGCAGCGCGCGACAGCAAAAGCCCGCGCGAATATCGCGCTCGCGAAGTACTGGGGAAAGAGTGACGTCGGTCTGAATCTGCCGGCGGTGCCGAGCATCTCGCTCACCCTCGACGGCCTGGTCACGGAGACGACGGTGACCTTTGACGACGCGCTGGCGTCGGATGAAGTCGCGCTCGACGGGCGACCGGCGACGGCCTCGGAAACGGGACGCGTCGTCGACATGCTGGCGCGGGTTCGCGACCTTGCCGGCATCGATACCTTTGCGAAGGTTCGCACGCGAAACCGCTTTCCGACGGCGGCCGGTCTTGCTTCGAGTGCTTCGGGTTTTGCGGCGCTTGCCGCGGCGTCGACCACGGCGGCGGGTCTTCGCCTGAGCGACAAAAAGCTCAGCGCGCTGGCGCGGCAGTCGAGCGCAAGCGCGGCCCGCTCGATCTTCGGCGGTTTTTCGGAGCTCCCGGCGGGCAAGCCAGGCAACGCGGCACTCGCGGCGCGACCTCTGCACGGTGAAGACTGGTGGGACGTGCGTCTCGTGGTCGCCAAAGCCGCGAAGGGTCCGAAGAAGGTCGGTTCGACCGAAGGCATGGAGCGCTCTCGCCGAACCTCGCCGATCTACGACGCATGGGTTGAAGAGTCCGTCGCGCTGACGCGAACGATCAAACGAGCCCTCAAAAAGCGCGACCTCGACGTGCTCGGCGCGGCGATGGAGCAGAGCACCTTTAGCTTTCACGCGTGCGCGATGAGTTCGAAGCCGGCAATTCTCTATTGGCAGCCGGCGACGATGGCGGCCCTTCGCACCGTGGAGTCGCTTCGCGAAAAAGGGATTTCCGCGTGGGCGACGATGGACGCCGGGCCGCATGTGAAGGTGCTTTGCGAAGCGAAGGACGCGAGCCGTGTGCAGCGGGCGCTTCGAAAGACCGAGGGCATTCTGGGAACGATCGTCGCCAAGCCGGGCGCGCGTCTTGAGGTTCGCGCGTGAGCGGGGCGAGCGCTCCGGGAAAGATGATGATCAGCGGGGAGTACGCCGTCCTCGAAGGCGCTCCTGCGATCGTGGCGGCGGTGCAGACGCGCGCGACCGCACGCTTTGGTGGCGACGGTGAGGTGGCTTCGACGGATCGTTTTCCGGAGGCGTACGCGAGTCGAGTGCTCGCCGAAGAAGCGCTTGGTGCGGTCGAAGGGGACCTCCGGATCGACGTGTCAGCGCTTCGGCGCGCGGGACAGAAGCTTGGCGTTGGATCGTCGTCGGCAGCGGCAGCGGCGGCGGCGGCGGCGGTGCTCGCGCATCACGATCGCGATCTCGAAGACGAGGATGTACGTCGTCAGGCGCTCCGCTTTGCCCTCGATGGGCACCGGAAGGTGGCGCCGCGTGGGAGCGGCGCCGATGTCGCAGCGTGCACCCTTGGTGGCTTCGTTCGTTACCGCCGCGCGCCCGGGTCCTGGGACGTGGACGCGGATGCGGTTTCGTGGCCCGCGGGTTTGGTCGCGCGGATTGCGTGGACCGGGCAAGCGGCGAGTACCCATGAGCTCATCACGAAGGTTCACGCGCTTCGCGATCGCGACCCGGCAACCTATCGCGCAGCGATGGCTCGTCTTCGCGAGGAGTCGGACCGCTTCTGCGCGGCGTTTGCGACGGTGGAAGCAACCCTCGAGGCGACCCGCGGGTATTTTGCGGCGATGAACCACCTCGGCGAAGCGGCGAGTGCGCCGATCGTGGAGGAGCGTCTGCATCGCGTTGCGCGTCTTGCGAAAGAAGCGGGAGGCGCGGCCAAGCCTTCCGGCGCAGGTGGAGGCGACGTGTCGCTCGCCCTCTTTGCGAGCGAAGACGGAGCCCAAGCCTTCGAGCGCGCGTGTCGCGACGCGTCCATCGAAGTACTTTCGCTCGCTCTCGGCGGTCCCGGGGTTCGCGCAAGTTGACCCGTCGGGACGCTCCGGTTTGATGACACTCCTGGACGTTCAAGGATGACCGCGGTCTGGGCGTCCTTACGTGCCCATGCCCGTGCTGATGCCCGTGCCGCCAGGTCCAAACGTTCTAGGGTTAACTTATTTCGTGACCGCCCACCGTACGCGGACGCGTCCATTGAAGCGCGGGTAGCGAAGGCTCTGTAGCGTGCGCGTGACGCAGGCGCGGTCGGTTTGGGCCGCCGCCTCGCCGCTGAGCACGTAGCTCACGATGCGACCGTCCGCTCCGTCGATGTCCGCATCAACGAAGAGCGTGCCAGGGCCGGTGCAGCTCCGCAGCGAGGGCTCGACCTGGACGAACGAC
>JBCDAA010000468.1:0-6541 GCA_039186435.1 Myxococcota bacterium
CGAGCATGAAGTGGCCCACGTGATTGGTGAAGAACTGCTTTTCGATGCCGAAGCACTGCTCGAGTTTCGGAAGCGCCATGATGCCCGCGTTGCAGATGATCGCGTCGACACCGCCCCGCCCGCTCACGTCCTCGACGCAAGAACGCACGGATGCGGGATCGGAAAGCTCGCAAACCACAGGCACTGCGTTCTCGCCAAAGCCCGCGCAGGCATCCTCCGCTTTTGCTTTCGTCCTCGCTGCGGCCAAGACCGTTGCGCCGTGGTGTGTGAGCACGCGAAGCGTCTCGAGGCCGAGTCCGGAGTTAGAGCCGGTGAGAACGATTCGACGTCCCTTAAGATCGAGACCTCGGCAGACCTCGTCGGTCGTGGAACCGTAGCCAAAACCGGAAGGACCTGGGCGCTGAAAGCGAGCGTAGAGGGACATCGAGACGGTCGTCGCACGCGCAGCGATCGCCTTCAACAGTGTTTCCAGGCACCCCCGCAACCGTTGAAATTATTAGCTTTTTCAAGAAAACGCGAGCACCTTAGGGTATTGACGGCGGGCCGGGCAGGCCCACCTTGAAGATATGACGTCCACCCATCGCGAACGGCTCCTCATGTTGGTCCCCCTCTTGGAGAACGCCCCCTTCGACGTGGATGACCTTCAAGAGCAGCTCCTCAACGTGCACATCCTTCCCGACTCGGACGCCGCGGAAGTTGTTCGTCAGACCCTCAATGAACTCGACCGCGTGCGAATCCAGCTCTGCTTGGTGGACCTCAACGGTCTCGACGAGGAAGAGCGCTACGCGCATCGCTATGCGCTCGACTGGCTCGAGTCCGCGAGAGAACACCTTCTTCCCCACGGCCTCAACTAGAAAAACCGTCGCCAGTTCGGCGGTGTCTCACGCCCAAAGCGATTCCAAGCTGAACCGAGCGACGCACTGCGGTTAACGAAGGCGTAGTGTTCCCGACCAGTCGCGCAGGCTACACTCCCTCTCTTGGAGGAGGCTTGATGAGACTACTTATCTTTTGTTTGTGCCTAGGTGTCGTGGGATGCGGTGACGACGACGGTGCGGGTGTCGACTCGTCAGTCGGAACCGACAGCGGCGCGACCGACAGCGGCGCGGCCGACAGCGGCGCGACCGACAGCGGCGCGACCGACAGCGGCGCGACCGACAGCGGCGCGGCCGATAGCGGCGCGACCGACAGCGGCGCGGATAGCGCGACAGACAGTGGAGCGACCGACGCGGCCACGGACAGCGGCGTCGACGCCTCAAGGCTCGATGCGGGACGTTGCGCGGACGAACCGATCGGTCGTTTGTGTCGCAGCGAGCGAGACTGCGGCGGCGCCTACACCTGCAACGAGGACAGTCGATGCGTTCCGGACCGGGGGCGACCCACCTGCGGCGGCATCGGGGGCATTGCGTGCACCACGCGCGCATTTCCGAACTGCCTGATGGGCCCGGACGTGATCGCGGATGGCCTCGGCGTCTGCGTGAGCACCGAAGAATTCGAATGCGCGTGCAGGACCGACTACTTCATCTGCCGAGGGATCTAAGGCCGCAACGACGCGAGTAAGCGGACGTACCGAACCGTCGGGCGCGGAGCGCATCTCACGCGCATCGCGCCCGATGTTCGTTCGTGGATACTTCAACAACACCAAGCAACGACCTCATCTCCCACTTTCTCCGCGAGGTTCGCCCGGCGCGCCCCGCGCTCTGCCGCGAAGTCCTCTCGGTCTCCCTCGACGCGCACGATCGCTACGCCCAGAGTCCGCAGTGGCTCTCGTTCGCCGTTCAAGAGGTTTACCTCCACGTTGACGCGATCGGTTCGGGCACCGGACACACGCTCCAGTTGCTTCAGCGCTTCTTTCGCTGGCTTGCCGAACGCGGCGAACTGGACCCGGTCGAAACCGCGTGTCTTCTCGCCGACTGCGAGCTCACGCGACGTTGCTACGGCTTTCCAGCCCGGGTGGTGCGCTTTCCAGCCGTCGGCGGGCACACCTCGCGGGAACTCGCGGCCGCCGCTGCCGCGTACCACCTGAACGACGCGGTGGAAGCGTTCACGACCGACGAAGACGAGCGCCTGGCGCTGCGAACCTTCATCAGCTGGCAGGTCGAAAACGACGGCGCACCGCTCCGCTGGTCCCACCTCGACATCGATGCGCTCACCGTGTCGCTCTTGGAGCAGGCTGAAACGGGCAAAATCCCTAGAGAAAGTGCGCGCAGACTGCATCGGTTCCTGCTCGGCACCGCGGCGCGCTTCCTTGCAGCCCTTCAAGAACCCGACGACATCGTTCGACGAATTCTTCGACGGGCGTTGATCATCTAGCGCCGGTCATTGCGACATAGACCGTGTACAATTCTAGTCGTGGAGGTCTGATGCGGTGGATTTGCTGCCTGATGTTGCTTGGTAGTTCGGCGGTGCTCGCCCAACCGGAGTGCCGCCCGGGGGATGAGTTCTGTGAGCAACCCCCGCCGTGCTACCGCGAGCCCGACAATCCGGACTGCAACGCGGACTGCAACTGCCTCTCTCCTGACTATCCGGCATGCGATCCCTTCTGCGCACCGGGGGACCTGAGCTGCGACCCGGATTGTGGGAACCCCTGCTGGGATGAGTTTGGCCGCGACATCTGCAGCGACACGCCGCCGCCGTGCGTACCGATGGGAGAGCGTCCCTTCGAGTTCATCGACGACATGGACGGCAACGACAACGGTGAGATTTTTGCGCTCGGTACTCGGTCACCGAACCGAAGCTGCGGGACACTCACCGTCGACGAGACCGGCTACTACCGAATCTTCGACACCGAGCTCAGCGAAAGCTGCGACGACCAGAAGGACGAGACCGGCTATCTCACGATCACCAACAGCTGCAACGGCGAGGGGTGGGCGGTCGAACGGAACGCGGAAGAGCGCTTCCTGATCTTCGACTCGGACAACTCCCCCGACTGCGACTCCGACGACGAATGCGACCCGGGGAAGATCTGTCGCGAAGCTGATCGACATGGTCGATGCTGCGTACCGGAGGAACCGGTCTTCATGGGCACCTTCCTCCTGGTCGCGGGCGAGCCCAACGTGATCTGCATCAACCATTGGTGCCCCGAGTGGCGCGAGGAAAACGAAGCCGGTCGCGACTTTGGCTTTGAGGTCGACGGATGTCGCGGCACCAACTCGATTCACTTTCGCATCGACGCGTCGGCGATCGCTTGTCGCGACGAAACAACCCTTAACGCGTGCACCTTTGGCTGCGCCATGGGCGACTGCCTTCCGGACCCTTGCGACTCGGTCAGCTGCCCGGGCTTTTGCATGGACGGCGAGTGCCTCGACGAAAACCCGTGCGCGAGCGTGAGCTGCGAGCATGGCTGTGTACGCGGCCGCTGCCTTCAAAACCGCCACGCGCGAGGACCAGACGCGGACGGCGACGGCTTCAGTGAACTCGCTGACTGCGACGATACCGACCCGCTCGTGAACCCCGATCGCAGGGAAATCTGCGGCAACGGCATCGACGACAACTGCAACGGCGCCTTCGATGAGGCGGGCTGTCTTGGCGGCGAAGACGGCGGGACCCCTGGGCGCGATGGCGGCACCGCGGGAGGCGACGGTGGCGGTGGCGGAAGCGGAAGCGGCGACGGTTCGGGCTCCGGCTGCGGCTGTCGCACCGTGGGCAGCGCCGATGCTTCCTTCGCCCTCTTCTTCGCGTTGTTGTGGTTCGGCCGACGTCGTCGCGAAGAAATTTAGGCACCTTTTAGAAATCCGGCCCGCGGGGCGCGACGTAGAGGTATGAAACGCCTCGCGACGCTCCTCGCCATTGGTCTCTTCGGCTGCTTTCAAAGCAGTGGCTCCGGCTCGGACGCCGCGCGCCCCGACAGCGGCCTTTTGGAGGTCGATAGCGGAGCGATGGACGGCAGCCGCGTCGATAGCGGACCCGACTGTCGCCCGAGTCCCGAGAGCTGCAACGTCGTCGATGACGACTGCGATGGGCTCGTCGACGAGAACCCGCGCTCGCTGTGCAGCGGCGTAGGCGAAGCATGCATCGACGGCTCGTGCGCATGCCCGGCCGGCAGTCTCTGTGACGGATCCTGCGTCGACCTCGACCGTTCCAACGCGCACTGCGGCAGCTGCGACAACCGATGCGAGTTCGGAACGGGCTGCGGCGGCGGGCGCTGTTGCGAGCTCCGTGGCGACGACGTCGATCTCTTACTCGTGATCGACAACTCCTCTTCGATGACCCAGGAGCAGGTGGCCCTCACACGAGCGCTGCCGTTCTTTATCGAGGCACTCACCCAAGGGGACATCGATGGAGACGGAGACACCGACTTCGTCCCGGTGAACTCCCTGCAGGTCGGCGTCGTGACTACCGACATGGGCACAAACGGGAACATGATTCCGACCTGCGGCGAGCCGAACTTTGGCGAGGACGGGCTCCTGCGCACGACGGGCAACCGCGTGATTCCAGGCTGCGCAGCGACCTACCCCAACTTTTTGGAGTACCGCGCGGGGCTCTCCGATCCTACGCAAATCGCCGACGATCTCACGTGCGTTGCCAGCGTCGGCACGGACGGATGCGGTGTCGAACAGCAGCTTGAGGCGGCGCTGAAAGCGGCGTCCCCATCGACTGCGCCCATTCGCTTTCACGCTGACACAACGGGTCACGGCGATGGCGAGAACGAAGGGCTCATCCGAGAAGACGCCCTCCTTCTCGTGATTCTTCTAACCGACGAAGAAGACTGTTCCTTCGCAGACCCGGAGCTCTTCAACCCGTCGAGCGCCCTCTACCCAGGCGACCTGAACCTCCGCTGCTTTCAGTTTCCGGAAGCCGTGCATCCGGTGCGTCGCTTCGTCGATGGCCTCATCGCCCTCAAGACGAATCCGCGGCGGCTGATGTTCGCGGCGATCGCCGGCATTCCGGAGGGACTCATCCCCGCGAGCGGACTGCTCGACTACGACGCGATTCTCTCCGACGAACTCATGACGGAGGTCGTCGATCCTGACAGACCCTGGCGTCTGCGGCCGAGCTGCAATCGTCCGGGGACCGGAGTCGCCTTTCCGCCTCGTCGCATCGTCCGGGCGGCGGAGGGACTCGAGACGCGCGGCGCGCAGGTCGTTCTCGACTCCATCTGCCAGGATGACTACGCCCCCTTCATGCGACGTGTGCTTCGCGGCCTGACCACAGAGCTCACCAGCGTCTGCGAGTAGGCGAGATAGTCGTTGTAACGACCAATCCCCTCATCCGTACCAATGGGTGAGGTAGAAAATGAACAAATCGCTCACGAAACTGCGTGTTTCGGACATCATGCGGCGCGACTTCGCCGCTCTCCGCGAGGAAGACAACCTCGAGCGCGTCGGAGACTCCATGATCGCCATGGGACTTCGTTCGTTGCCAGTCGTGGACGGAGACGTGCTCGTCGGCTTGCTCAAGCTTGAGGACACCATCCCCGTCGGCGGTCTCTCCCCTATCCTCGCCAAAGCGCGGGGCGATCGTGCCAAACGGATGTTCGTCGCCGAGCGCATGACGCGCGTCACCTTTGTCGCGTTCGAGGATGAATCCATCGGTGACGTCGCGACCCGTTTGGAAGACTACGACGGTCTCGTCCCCGTCCTCGATCGCGACGACCGCCTCGTCGGAATCCTCGGCCCACGCGAGTGGCGAAAGGCCTTTGCCACGGCGGTCCCCACGCCGAGGCTCTCCCTCGTCGCGTAGGGCTAGCGCACGCTCGGTAGCTCCTCATCCACTGGAACCCACCAAATTCGGTCGTCCGTACACCAGTGCAGCGTCGGCGAGAGCGCCTCGACGTCGTCGAGCGTTCCCGCCGTGATCCAAACAAAGCCAGCCTGGTCGTCGTAGTCGAGGAAGAGGGAACTCCCGCAGCGCCCACAAAACCCGCGGCGCGCCGCCGACGATGAACGAAACACGCGCGGACGACCCACCCATCGAACTCGCTCGGAGCGAAAACGAGCAAAAGTCTGCGATCCCGCGCCCGAGTTTCGTCGGCACATACTGCAATAGCAATGCGTCACATCCACTGGACGCCCCTTCGCTTCGTACGAAACGTCGCCGCAAAGGCATCCACCACTCCACTTCCTTCGCGTCGCCATGGCATCGAACTAAGTCGTGCACGCCCCCGCGCAACTCTATGGCGCCCTCGACACGATTTCATGTTGGTTTCGAAGGCGAGGAACCCGAACGTTTCGAGCACTCGCGTCGGGCACGGGCATGGGGCATGGGCACTTGCCCGTTCCACCCAACCAACTCTAGGCGAGACGCCCCCCCGTCGTCAGTCCCCGGCGAAACACCCTGAGCCGCATAGCCCAGCCAGTGACCCAATCCGCTTCCGTGAACCCAGCCCTCTGACAGAAACGGAACAACAGACCAGTCCGCGGGACGGCGAAACCACGTTGAGCCGCACCGCCTGAGCGAGACGACGACGCTGCGAAGCAGCGGAGGCGAATCGCCCGAGCAGTGACCAACACCCGCTTCGGTGATCCCAGCGCTCAGCCCGGGACGCAACACAAGACCTGAAGGGAGGGAGCAGGGCAGGGGGTGACCGACTGTCTGGCCAGCA